>NZ_CP022189.1:2250000-2550000 GCF_003111685.1 Alloyangia pacifica
CGAGCCGAATACTCGGAAACGCGCTGCGCTTCCTCGGTGATCTGGCGACAGGAGTAGGATTGGAACTGCATTGGAGAAACATATTGGGCTGAAATGTCTTGGGACTTCTTTGCACAACCAGAAATTGCAATACTCGCTACAAGCCCAAAGGCGACAATCTTAAGACTCATATCAATATTCCTTAAAATAATGCATCGCACAAAATGAAGGCGGCTCAATACCCGCCTTTTCAAGGTCTTGCGAGTCCATTATATTCTGTCTTCGCCATAATTGCACCCCAATTTACGCCGGGTGTCCCGGTAAGGCACCACATCTCACTGAGACAAAGCGAGCCGGCCGGCGCCCAAATCCACGCCGCCTGCCAAAAGAAAAGACGCGCCGGGAAACCCGGCGCGTCTTTCGCGGATGTCAGCGTCGGGAGGCGCCGCTCAGAACAGGCCGGCCTCTTTGGCCAGCAGCGCGGCCTGGGTGCGGTTCGACGCGCCGATCTTGCGGTAGAGCGTCTTGACGTGCAATTTCACCGTCGGTTCGCGAATGTCGAGATCGCGGGCGATCTCCTTGTTCGACTTGCCATGGGTCAAGCCCTCGAGCACTTCCAGCTCGCGCGGCGACAGGCGCTCGGCCATCGGGTGGCTCGGCGTGGCCTCTTCCTGGCGCATGAAATCCAGCGGCGCGTATTGCTCGCCCATCGCCATGAAGCGCACAGCGTTGACCAGCGACTTGGCCGAGAGCGTCTTGGGCAGGAAGCCCGCGGCGCCAGCCTCGAGCACCTGCTCAGCGACGTCGCGATTCGCAGTGCCGGAGATGATCGCCACCCGCTGCGAGCCCTCGAGCGCGCGCATCTTGTTGAAGCCCTCAAGCGCGTTCATGCCGGGCATCGAATAATCGAGCAGCACGAGGTCGAACTGCTCCCCCGCCTTCACCAGCGCTTCGGCTTCGGAGTAGCTTGCGACGCAGACGGTCTCAAAAGTGCCTTCGCCTTCAAGAAAAATCTGGAGCGTGTCGCGCAGCAGATCATGGTCGTCGGCGATCAAAACGCGGAGCATATTGGCCGGTCTGGTTACCGCCTGTGCCGCCTGCTGTGCCATCATCGTCCATCTCCCTGCAACCTCACGGCGAATCGCCGATCATCATTCTCTAAACAAATAGCAAAGTTATTGGCGGATTGCGGTTAAATTATGGACAAAACAGGGCCTGTGGCACGCTTGCACTTCCCTGCCGGGCCTTAGTCTTCTCGTTTTACGTGCATTTTCGCCGCCAATGCCCGCCTGAGTATCGGTATCGCATCCCGGATCGCGCAACGGCAAGGCTGCACCTGCGGCAATTCCCACCTATCAGGCGTCGGATCCGTCCCTACCCGGACGGATAGGGGACCCTCCGATTGCCCCGATACCGCTATTGTCGCGTATGTGACACTATGGGTTCAGCCACCAAGGAGTCGCTTAACATGCTCGGTCTTCCGCCCCTGCGCACGCTCATCGCCCTCGCTCTTTTCGTCGCGCCCGTGGCAGCTGCGGCGGCGCAGAACCTGCCGGTGCCCGAGGAGAAACCCCTGCTTGTGGTCAGTGGAGCGATCTCGAACACCAATGTGGACGACACCGCCTCCTTCGATTTCGAGATGCTCGAGGGGCTGGACACAGTGACCTTCACCACCAAGACCATATGGACGGACGGCGACCAGACCTTCACCGGTGTGCAGCTGAGCGACCTGATGGACCTGGTCGGCGCCACCGGCGACGAGATCAAGGCAACGGCGATCAACGACTACGCGGTGAACATTCCCCGCGCGGATTGGGTGGACGGCGGACCGATCGTTGCCTTCCTCAACAGCGGCGAGAAGATGGCCGTGCGTGACAAGGGCCCCCTCTGGATCGTCTATCCCTTCGACCAGCGGCCCGAGTACCAGACCGAGCAGATTTACTCTCGTGCAATCTGGCAGTTGGACCGCATCGTCGTGCTTGACTAGCACGCCCGCTTCATGCCCATGGAAGCATGATCAACTTGAACCTGCCCGACGAAAATTCGACCCACAGCCGCGCGACCTTGGTGCAGACCGGGGGCGCGGCCTCGGCGCTCCTGCTTTGTGTCGGCCTTGTGGTCTGGCTCGGGTGGCTGGTTCTGAGAGAGATCGACGACTTCTCCGTCGCCAACTCCGACAACCTGCAGTGGAGCCTCGCGCAGGCGGACGTCGAATTCCTGCAGTTCCGTCTCTCGATGAAAGAGGCGCAGGACGATCCCGCCGCGATGGAGGACGTACGCCGACGCTTTGACATCTTCTACAGCCGCATGGTGACGATGAGCAGCGGGCGGGTGTTCCATGCCCTGCGCGAGTCGGTGCAATCTTCTGCGCCGCGGATGCGGGTGCTCGACTTCCTCGAGCAGACCGTCCCGCTGATCGACGGGCCGGACGAGGACTTCCTCGCCGAACTGCCCTCGCTGCTCGAGCAGTCCGAACAGGTCACCGCCGATGTTCGCGCCTTCTCGCTCGCGGCGCTGGCGGCCTTCGCCGAGGTCTCGGATTCCCGCCGCGAGGGCATCACCGAGCTGATGATCTACATCGCCGCGGTGCTTCTGGCGCTGTTCATCGGCCTGACCCTGCTGGCCTATGCGATGTTCCGGCTCTTCCGTCTCGCGCAGAAGCGCGCCGACGCGCTGCAGTTCGCCAGCACACGGATGAAGACCATCGTGCAGACCTCCCCGAACGCCATCGTCGTGACCGACGAAGTGGGCGTGGTGCGCGAGTTCAACACCGCTGCAGAGGCGCTCTTCGGCTTCACCCGCGCCGAGGCGGTTGGCCGGCTGGCGCTGGAACTCATGGTCCCGACTGAATCGCTCGCTCGCCACCAGCTCGGCGCGCTGGCCTTCCTCGACGAGCACCGCCGCCCGCGCCCCGAGGAGCAGCATTTCGAGATCACCCTGCAGACCCGCGACCTGCATCTCTTCCCGGCCGAGATTTCCGCCGACAGGGCCGAGGCCGACAACCCGCTCTACGTCTTCTACATCCGCGACATCTCGAACTGGAAAGAGGCCGAGGAGCAGATGACCGAAGCGCGCGACCGGGCCCTCGCCGGTGAGCGCACCAAGTCCGAGTTCCTCGCGGTGATGAGCCACGAGATGCGCACCCCGCTGAACGGGCTGCTGGGCGCCATGCAGCTGATGCGCGACCAAAGCCTCAGCGCGCGCCAGGGCCAACTGCTCGACCGCATGCAAAGCTCGGGCCGGCTGCTGCTGGAACTGGTCAACGACGTGCTCGATCTGGCCAAGTTCGAGGCGGGCAAAATGAAGGTCGAGGAAGCCCCCTTCTCGATCAACCGCCTTCTCGACGGGCTGGTCGAGACGGCGCAGCCGCTGGCGCAGACCTACGGCAACGAGCTCAACTGGCGCTGGTCCGGCCCCAGGGGCGACGGCGCCATCGGCGACGCCCGTCGTCTGCGGCAGGTGCTGCTGAACCTCGTCGGCAACGCGCTGAAGTTCACGCGGAACGGCAGCGTCGAGATCGAGGTGGAATACGTCAATGCCGCGAAGACCGAGGTCGAGTTCCGCGTCATCGACAATGGCATCGGCATCGCCGAGGAAGACCTTACCCGCATCTTCCAAGACTTCGAGACGCTCGATTCCTCCTACGCGCGCGAAGCGGGCGGCACCGGCCTCGGGCTCGGCATCGTGCGGCGCTTCATGCGCTTGATGGGAGGCGAGATCGGCGCTGAAAGCGAACCCGGCGAAGGCAGCCTGTTTTGGATCCGCGTGCCGCTGCGCCCCTCCGAGGACCTTGGCATCGAGCCGGAAGAGCCGCGCGACTGCCCCGAGAAGCCGCAGCGTCCGCTCGACGTTCTGCTGGTCGAGGACAATGAGATCAACCGCTTCATCGTTCGCGAAATGCTCGAGGGAGAGGGCCACAAGGTCACCATCGCCGAGAATGGCGAGGCTGGCGTGGATTCGGCGGCCCTGCACCGCTACGACGTGATCCTGATGGATATCTCTATGCCGGTCATGGACGGCACCACCGCGTCGGCTCACATTCGCGGCGGCACCGGCGCTTGCGCCGAGGTGCCGATCGTCGCCCTCACAGCCCACGCCCTACCCGAGGAGCGCGAGCGCTTCCGCAAGGTCGGGATGACCGCCTGCCTGACCAAGCCGATCGAGCGCCCGCTGCTGCTGCGCACCTTGGCCGAGGTAACCTCGGGGGCCATCCCGGCGATCCCGCCGGAGACCTTCGCCGCGGCTGCCGCCGCCCCCTCGCTCACCGTGGTCAAGCCGCGGCCGGAGGGCGCAGGCGCGCCCGACACGGAACTGCTCGACGAGGAGCGCCTCGGTGCCTTCCTGTCCGAGGTGCCGCGCCCCACGGTCGACAAGCTGCTGGAGCGCTTCTACGCCGAGATGGATCGCAACATTGCCGCACTCTCGGAAACCGCGCCCGACGATCCCGATCTCGGTCCGGTCGCGCATCAATGCGCCGGCTCCTGCGGTCCCTTCGGCGTCGAGGCGCTGCGCCGCGCGCTCGGACACATCGAGACGCAGGTGAAACGCGGCGATCAACCGTCGAGGGCCGAACTCGCCGCGCTGGCCGATCTTTGGCAGCAGAGCCGCAGCGCGCTGGAGAGCCGACTCGAGGCGGCCTAACCGCCTTGCGCAGCGCCTGAAAACCGGGTCGGCAGGGCCCTGCCGCAGCCCGCTTCGGGCTTCCGCGCCGTTTTTCCGCCCCGCTTTGTCACAGTCTTGCCGCGCCCGTCCCGGGCGCGGATTAGTGCGCCTATCCTAGTGGATAGGTCTCTCGCCGCTTGCCCCATCCGACTCCCCTCTGGTGCGGGCGACAGGGTCGCGGGAGCGAAGGTAGAAATGGTGTATCGGACGCCAAGCGCCGATCCCGTTCCAACGTTCCTCGATCCTGTCCCCGGCAGAGAAGGATGCCCGAAGATGCCCCGCTTTTCCGTCGTCATTCCCTGCTACAACGCCGAAGACACCCTCGCCGAGACGCTCGAGAGCCTGCTCGCGCAGACCGAGCAGGACTGGGAAGTGCTGATCATCGACGACGGCTCGAGCGACGACACCCGGTTGATCGCCGCCGCCATGGCCGGGATCGATATGCGGTTCCGCCTGATGAAGAGCAACGGCACCGGCCCCAGCGCGGCGCGCAACATGGCGCTGGCAGAGGCCGATGGCGAGATCATAGCCTTCCTTGATGCCGATGACACCTGGCATCCCGAGAAGCTCGAGAGGCTCGACGCCTTCTTCAAGGAAGAGAGCGCCGACGCCTGTTTCGGCCGCGTCACCCTTTCGGATGGGCGCACCATTGGCACCCCCACCGGTCCCTTCGAGGGCACGCTGACGCTGGATGCCCTGCTGTCCGAGAATCCGGTCTGCACCATGTCGAATTTCGCGATCCGCCTCGAGAGCTTCCTTGCCAGCGGCGGCTTCAACACCGACATCACCCATAACGCCGACCTCGAGTGGCTGGTCCGGCTGATCGGCGACGGTGCCAAGGTCGTGGGCATCGACGCCCCGCTGGTCACCTACCGCGTCTCTGACCGCGGCCTGTCCTCCGATCTCGAAGGCATGAAGGCCGGCCGCGCGATCGCGCTGATCAGCGCCGCGCGCTACGGCTTCAGCAGCACCGCCCGCAGCGAAGCCGCGCATCTTCGTTTCCTCGCCGCCCGAGCCCTGCGCATCGGCGCTGCGGGCCGGCAGGTGCTGCGCCTTGGTCTCATCGGCTGCACCACCAGCCCCAGGGGCTGGTTCTCGAACCCGCGCCACGGCACCCGCGTGCTGACCGCCGCGCTGTTTTCCACGCTGCTGCCCCGCCTGCTGCGCAACGCGCTCTTCTCGCGCTGAACCCCGGGGAGGTCCCCCTATGCCCCGCGCCTCTATCATCGTTGCGACACATAATTCCGCGCAGCGGCTGCAGGAGACTCTGCGCAGCCTCTGCGCGCAGAGCTTTCCCGACTTCGAGATCATCGTGGTCGACGACGGCTCCGCCGATCACAGCGCCGAGCTGGCAGAGGACTTCGGCGATCTGCGCATCCGCGTGCTGCGCCAGCGCACCCGCGGGCTTCCGGCCGCGCGCAACACCGGCATCGCCGCCGCGCGCGGGTGCCTGGTGGGCTTTTGCGACGCGGGCGATCTCTGGGCGCCGGAGAAGCTGGCCGAACACATGGCACTGATGCAGTCCGCGCCGAGCGTCGGCCTGAGCTTCTCGGCCTGCGACATGATCCGCGACGAAGGCCCTCGGTACAGCCTGTGGAAGACGCCCCGGAAGCGCCTTTACGGAGCAGCGGCGATCTTCAAGCGCAACCCCATCGGTCCCGTCTCCACGGCCCTGTTCCGCCGTGCCGCCCTGCAGCGCATCGCCTTCCGTCCGCCGCAGGAGACCGAGCGCGACTGGTGGTTCGACGAGACCTTCCTGCAGGGCGAGGCTCTGGAGCTCTGGTTGCGCTTCGCGCTGGTCACCGACTGGGAGATCGCCGCGATCCCGCGCACGCTCTGCAGCTGCCGCCACGCCGAGCCCCACACCTCGGTGGGCAAGCAGCTCGCCGCCTGGGAGCGTATGGTGACCAAGCTCTCGGCACAGGATCGGCAGTTCTTCGGCCGGTACGCGGCCGCCGCCCGCGCCTACCACCTGCGCCACCTCGCGCGCTGTGCCATCGCCAGCGGTGATGCGCCGGGTGCTGCCCAGCTTCTGCGCGGGGCGCTTGTCTCCTCGCGGAGGCCGTTGACCGAAGAGCCCGGCCGGACGCTGGCGATTTGCGCCACTAGCCTGTTTCTTTCCATGACCAGCATCCCGCTGCTGAGCCGGCTTTCGCGTCGGCACGGCCGCTCGGCGTGACCCCTCATCGCATGGAGATTTAGCCAATGCCGCGCATCGCCCATCTTCACGACGACCACACGTCGGGCGACCTGTCTCGCTATCTTGCGTTTCTGGGCCGCGATGCCGCGCTTGGCGCCACCGCCGAGCACCACGCGGTGCGCGTGTCACGCTTTGCCGCGGGGGCGGTCTCGCTCAGGGCAGAGGTGATCGTCTCGCACCTGCCGCTGCGCCTGCAAAGCCTGCCGGGTCTCATGGCCCTGCGCGCGCGCCACCCGCGCGCCACGCTGATCCATGTCGAGCATCTGCATTGCGAGGGGTCGGCGGCGGCGGCGCGGAACCGCGGCCGGCAGCGCGCCATTCTGCGCAGCGCCTATGCGCTGTTCAATCACGTCGTCGCCCTGAGCACCCCGCAGGCCAACTGGATGCGCCGGCACGCCCTCGTCAACCCGGGCCAGCTCTCGGTGATACCGCCCTGCGCCGATCTCGCGCCTTTTGCCGCCCTGCCCGACCCCCGGTGCCCGGTCCGGCACATCGCCGCGATTGGCCGCCTGCACCGGCAAAGCGGCCTCGATATGCTGATCGAGGCGTTCAGCGTCGTCTCCAACCCCGACGCCCGGCTCGACATCTTCGGCGACGGCCCGCAGCGCGGCGAGCTGCGCGCGCTGGCCCGCCACGACCTGCGCATCCGCGTACATGGCAGCACCACCCGGCTGGCGGCGCTGCGCCGGGCCGACGCCATCGCCATCCCGGCCCGCTGGCAACCCTCCCCGCTGGCCGCGCAAGAGGCGCTGGCCGCCGGGCGCCGGGTCCTGCATTCGGGCCGCGACAGCCTTTCCGAACTCCAGGGACCTGGGCTGGTGACCGTCGCCGACCTCTCGGTCGCCGCCTGGAGCCGGGCCCTCAGTGACGTTCTGGCCGAGACCGATTCCGTGCCGCGCCTCGCCGTGGCGGGCGCGCGCGAGCCCACGGTGCAGGGCTGGCAGGCGTTGCTCGGCCGACTCGGCTGCCGCAAGACCGCCAAAAGCAGTACCTTCGCAACGATCTGATGCCGCCGCTCAGCGGGCGCAGAGCGCCGCCTGCCGCCGCCCCTGCGCCACCAGCCAGTCGCGCAGCGCCCGGCCCATGGGTTTTTCGAGACTCGCGCGGTCCCACGCCAGCCCGTAGGGCACCGAGAGCGGCATGCACAGATCGAACGGCGCGACAAGCCGCCCGCGGGCCAGTTCTTCGCCGATCATCGCCAGCTGCCCGAGCACGAACCCCCGCCCCGCCACTGCCGCGTCGATGGCGCTGGAGGACAGCGCGAAGCTGAGCGCCGAGCCGCCCGGGTCCGGCGGCGGGGCGACGCCGCACTGCGCCGCCCACTCTGCCCAGCCCGGCACCTGATGCGCGGCAAAGCTCTCCATCCAGGAGATCTGCAGCAGCGGGTAGTCGTAGACCTCCTCGGGCCGCTGCAGCTTGCGCCCCTCTAGCAGCGACGGCGCGCAGGCGGGCAGGATGCAATCGGTGAAAAGCTCGGCATACTGGCCATGGGGCGGGCTGTCGTCGAAGTAGAGCCGGAAGTCGACGTTGTCGCGGGTCAGATCCGGCTCTATCTCGGTGCCGACCAGCCGCACCGGCGCGCCGGGGTTCTCGGCGGTCCATTCGAAGAGCCGAGGCCCGAGCCACTTGTTGGTCACCGTGGTGAGCGAGCTGATCACGAAGCCCCTGCTGTTGCGCGCCCGCGCCAGCGCCTCGCCCGCGTGGGCAAGCTGCGCGAACCCCTTGCTCACCTCGGCATGGTAGACCCGGCCCCAGCTGGTCAGCTCGAGCTGCCGTCCGCGACGTTCCAGCAGGGCGACGCCCAGATGCTCCTCGATCCGCCGCACCTGCTGGCTGATCGCGCCGGAAGAGACGCCCAGGTCCTCGGCGGCGCGGCGCACCGAGCCGCAGCGGCCCACGGCCTCGAAGGCCTGCATCGCGCGCAGATGGGGCAGTCCGGGCATGGCGGTCCTTTGAGGGGCTGTCGGCGTCGGCGGAGTGAACCACGCGCCCCGCCCCTTGCCAAGCCGTTGGCCAGGCGGAATGGCTCAGAGCAGGAAGTCGTCCTCGGTCAGCTCCTCGTCCGCGTGGATCAGCAGGGTCTGCGCGGCGCCGTCGATGTCGAAGCTGAGGCTGGCGGTCCCGTCCTCCTGGCTCAGCGCCGCCATCAGCGCCTCGCCATCCGCCCATTGCCCGACCTGCGAGAGGTCGATGCGGTCGGCCCCAGAGAAATCGGTGATGGTGACATTCCCCGCCGCCGCGCTCACGCCGAAATCGTCGGCGCCGTCGCCGCCGGTCAGCGTGTCATCGCCCCCGCCCCCCCAGAGCGTGTCGTCGCCGCCGCCGCCCTCGAGAAGCTCGTCTTCCTCTGTGCCGTGCAGCTCAAGATGCGCCTCGCCCGTCTCGTCGAGCCACCAATGGCTGCCCTCCTGGGTGATGCTGGCGTCGCTGATCTGCCCTTGCAGCGCGCTGTCGCCGCTGCCACCGAGCAGGTTGCTGAGCCGGGCGCTGCCATTTGGCACCACGCCCTCACCCTCGGCGATCTGCACCCCGTCCTTCTCGACGTACATGAGGCCGGTCTCATCCACGCCCACCGTCCAGCTTGCCGTCTCACCCTCGGTGAGCGCATCCTCGGCCACGATGTAATGGGTGTATCCGCCTTGGCTGACCGAAAAGACCACGGCATCGCTCGGACCGAGCTGGCCAAAGGCGATGCGGTCCTCGCCCGCCCCGCCGAATTCAAAGACCTGCTGGCCGCGTGCATCGGTGAGATCGTCGAAGCGCAGCTCTGCCTCGAACTCGAAGGCCCCGCCGATCTGCGGCAGGTCGTTGTCGGTTGGCTCGGGAAGCACGGGATCGACCGCACCGCCTCCGTCCTCCGCATCCGTCTCACCGGGATCATAAACTTGCGTGCCCTCTTCAGGCGTCCAGATCTCGCCTCCCTGCACCAGGCTGACGTCGCTCATCTCGCCCTGCAGCGTCGTGGAGCCGGAGCCGCCGAGCAGGTTCTCGAGCCGGTCACTGTCCGCCGGCACGATCCCGTCGCCCTCGGCGATCTGCACCCCGTCCTTCTCGATGTACATGAAGCCGGTCTCATCGACGCCCACGGTCCAGGTCGCGGTCTCGCCCTCGGAGATCGCATCCTCGGCGACGATGAGCGCAGTGACACCGTCCTGCACGATCTCGAAGAGCACCGCGCTGCTTGGGCCGAGCTGGCCAAAGGTGATGCGATCCTCGCCCGCCCCGCCGAATTCGAAGATCCGCTGGTCGCGCGCGCCGGTGATGTCGTCGAACCGCAGCCTCGCTTCGAACTCGAAGGCGCCGCCAATCTGCGGGATCGCGTCGCTGTCCGGATCGGGGCCTGCTGGATCGGTCGGCTCGGCAGGGTCAGGGTCGGTGGGGTCGGTGCTGCCGCCAGTCTCTCCACCAGTCTCTCCCCCAGCCTCTCCGCCGTCACCGCCCGCATCCGCTCCGCTGCCGCCGGCCGGTACCCAGGTGCCGCTCGCCTGGGTGACAGACACCCCCGAGATCGCGCCGACCAGTGCCGTATCGTCGCTGCCGCCAAGCGTGTTGGTCAGACGCTCGCTGTCGGCGGGCACGACGCCGTCGCCTTCCGCGATCTGCAGCCCGTCCTTCTCGACATACATGAAGCCGGTCTCGTCGACGCCCACGGTCCATGTGGCACTTTCGCCCTCGACGATGGCGTCCTCGGCGACGATGAGCCAGCTCGCCCCGTCCTGCACGATCTCGAAGAGCACGGCCGTGCTCGGGCCGAGCTGGCCGAAGCTCAGCCGGTCCTCGCCCGCACCGCCGAATTCAAAGACCTTCTGGCCCGGCGCGGCGGACAGATCATCGAAGCGAATTGTGGCCTCGAACTCGAAAGCCCCGTCGATCTGCGGCAGCTCCCCCGTGGTCTCGACCGGGTCAACGGGGTCGCTCGGGTCAACCGGATCGACAGGATCGACAGGATCACCCGGCTCCACCGGATCGGCCTCTTCGCTGGCCGCCGGAATGCCCATAGCCTGAAGCTGCGCCGCCGAGGAAACCTCGGAGGCCAGCACGCCCACCAGCGTCAGAGAGGCGCCGCCGGGAAAGCTCAGTACCGCGTCGCCTGTGCCGTCGCCGACTGTATCGCTCACCGCAACGTCGCCGACGTCCAGCGGATTGCCTTCGGCATCGGTCAGCCCCGAGACGTCCAACAGGTCGTTGCCCGCGTAGGTGCCATCGCCAAGAGCGCTCGGCGGCGCGAAACCCTGCACCGCATCGTGCCCACCACCGTTCGACAGCGCCAGCGTATCCTCCCCGGCGCCAAGGATGATGTGCTCGACCTCGTCGTAGATCAGCGTGCTCGTCCCATCAGAGACACGTCCATTTTCGGGGTTGATGTCGCCCAGGTCGAGGCGCAGCGCGTCGGTGACCAGCGACAGGTCGAGCGTGTCGCCCAGCACCTCGTCCACACCCTCGGCGTCCACCGTGTCGTTGCCGAAGCCGTTCTCGATGTGGAAGGTGTCGTCGCCCCACCCGCCCCAGTAGCTGTCGTCGCCGGTGCCGCCCCAGAGAGCGTCGTTGCCGTAGGAGCCGCGCATCCAGTCATTGCCCGCGCCGCCAACGATCGTATCCGCGCCCTCGTTGCCCTCGAGCGTGTCGTCGTCGTCGCCGCCGCTGACGTAGTCATCGCCTTCCTGACCATAGAGCGAGTCGCTGCCCGCGCCGCCCTCCAGCACGTCGTTCCCCTCGTTGCCGGACAGGGAATCATCGCCCCCGCCGCCGATCACCGTGTCGGCGCCGATGCCGGCATGCACCGTGTCGCCACCGTCGCCGCCGTAAATTAGGTCGTCCCCTGCGTAGCCGAGAATGCTGTCCTCCCCCGCCGCGCCCCAGAGCGTGTCATCGCCCTCGCCGCCACCGAGCGTGTCGTCGCCCGCGCTGCCGGTGAGCAGGGTGAAATAGCTCCAGTCGGTGCCCGCGCCGAGTTGCGCCTCGAAGACCGCTGGGGCCGTGGTGTCGCCGATCAGAAAGCTGCCGCCCTCGTAATGGAGAAAGAGCACAAGGTTGGCCTGGTCGAACTCGGCCTCGACCCCGTCCGGCAGACCCGCGAGGTCGAGCTGGTGCCCCGCGGAGCTTTCGGAGATCTCCGCCCAGAAGGCCGGATCGTTCCAATTCTCCTGCGTCACCGCGTAGACCGTCATCGCACACACCCTGACATAGATCCCCAACACCCGGGGAATCGCACACGGGGGCTGGTCTGCGCCCCGAATTAAGACTGGATAGGGACAAGATGCGACAAGTTTAAGGCGTCGCGCGCGATCACGGCCCGACTTGTGAAACAGCAAGTCCCATCAGGCAAAATTGTCTTGAATATATCAGCAATGCCGAAGGTTTTTGCGCACAGGCGGCGCCGCCCGACCCAGATCAAACCGCAGCCGGTAAACCCCGCGCGTTCAGCGAGGCAGACTTGTCCCGCGAACGGCAGCAGGGCGGGTGCGGAACCTCATTCACTGCAAAAAAGGCGAGGCACAGCCTCGCCTTGCCGCAAGCCGCGCCTGAGATGGCTCTCAGGCCATGCCCTTCTTGCGTTCGACCAGTCCGCGCAGGTCCTCGGCCTCGTGCCGCGCCTCGCGCAGACCCTCCATGGCCGCAGAGAGCTCGGCCTCGGTCTGCGCCAGTTGGTTGGTCAGCTCGGCCTCGCGCTGCTGCAAGTAGGTGATCGCCTGGTCGCGGGTCTCCTCGGCTTCGTGCAGCTCGCGGCTCATCTTCTCCAGCTGGTCGACATCGGCCTGAGCAACGCGCTTGAACCGGTGCACCAGCCAGTTGGCGAACCAGCCCATGCAGAAGGCCACGAAGAGGATAACCGCCGTTGCGATCACGAATTCCGTCCGGTTCATTCTTCTGCCCCTTCCATGCCTGCCTCGCCCGTCCCTGCCTCGTCCTGCGCCGCGTTGTCCCGCGCGGCGTCACTTTCTTCCGAGGCCTCCGACTCGGCGGTGGCTTCGGCGCCTTCCTGTTCGATCTGCTCGAGCGCGGTCGGCTCTTCCTCGGTCGGCTCGGGGCGGATCAGCTTGAATTCGATCCGGCGGTTCGCCTCGCGTCCCTCTTCGGTACTGTTATCCGCAATCGGCAGTGTTTCGCCATAGCCTTTCACGCGATAGCTTGAGGTCAGCACGCGGCGGTTGCGCAGTGCGTCGAGCACCGATTGCGCCCGGTCGCGGCTCAGCGCCTCGTTCATCGACTCGCGGCCCTGGCTGTCGGTGTGGCCCTGGATCTCCAACGGGATGTCGCCGCAAAGCTTCAGCAGATCGGCGAGCTCGTCCATGATGTCCTTGGCCGAGGCGTCGAGATTGGCCGAGCCCGGCTCGAAGCTGATCTTCCGGTCGCCGATGATCTCGACGATCTGCGCCTCGCATTGCTCGGGGGTTGGGATGCCCAGCTCGGGGTCGAGCTTTTCCTGGTAGGTGACGTCGATCTCGTAGTCGGCGCCCTCGCCCAGCTTGTCCGAGAGTAACCCGGCGATCTCGGCGTTCGCGTCCTTGTTGCCGGTGTTGCCCGAGACCCGGACCAGTTCGGGGGTCACCCGCAGCGCGCCGTTGCTGAGCTGTCCGAGCGCCTCGAGCCCGGTCAGCACGCGGGTCGACCAGCCACTCGGCAGCCCCTCGACGACGCGCGCGGCGGTATAGACACTGTCCGAGCCGAAGAGCGCCTTGGCCAGGCTGTCCGCGGTCTCGCGCGAGAGGTCCGAGTTGATCCGGCCGCGCAGCTGCACCGAGCCCTCGGGCGAGAGCGTGGCGGTGAACTCGGGCGGGCCCTGGTCGGTTTCCTGCGGCGTCTCGGGCAGCGTGGCGTGCAAGGCAAAGACCTGCGGCAGCGCCGTGTCGAGCTCGCCCACCACCCGGTCGAAAAGCCCCTGGCTGGTGCCTTCCAGCGCCACAAGCGAGACGTCAGCATTGGAGAAGGTGACCGAGCCCCCGCCCAGCTCCTTCACCGCCGAGATCGCCATCGCCCCGGCCTCGCCCCAGCGCCGCGAGGGCACGCCCAGTCCGAGGCGGCAGTTGGCCGTGCCCTCGAAACCCGTGTCCTGCGCGGCCTTGAGGATACGCTCGCGCGCAGCCTCGGTATCGGCGGAACAGGCGTCGAAGCGCGGCCCCTCCTCGTCCATCAGGAAGCGCAGGGTGAAGGGGGTGATCACCGGCCGCGGCGCGGACAGATCAAGCGTCAGATCCACGCCCTTCGGTGCCCGGCGGCGCAGGGTGCGCTCGATCTCGCGCCGGTCGCTCTCGCTGTCGGTCATCGCCTTGATGTGCACCCGACCCGCCGAGACCGAGATCTTCGAGCGCGGCAGATCCTCGAGCGCACGGCCGGCAAAATCCACGGCAGCACCCCAACCCTCGGGCTTGGGGAAATCGGCCTCTTCGAGTAGGTCGGCCACCTGCTGATCACCCTCGGTCATCTCCGAAAGCACGCCCAGCAGACGCTCACGGTCGGTTTCGCCGGGCACCAGCCCGATGATCGAGATGCCGGACTCGTTGCGCAGGATCTCCATCGAGAAGCGCGGCGCCTGGATTTCCTCGGCATCGGCGACCAGCATCTGGTCGATGACCCGCGCTGAATCCACCGCGGAGCCTGCCACCGTCATCGCCCGGAACCGCGCCGCCTCGTCGGGCGCGGTTCCGATGAGAAAGACCTGCAAACCGTTCACATCGACCTCGGCCCAGTCCTGCCCATCGCGCAGCAGCGCATCGGCGACATCCTGCCGCGAGGCGGTCTCGACCATCTGCATCGAGAAATAGGCGGTCCCGGCGCAGAGCGCTGCAGCAGCAGCAAAGGCGGTAGCCGGAAGGAGATAGCCGGAAAGGCGCATCAAAGCGTCCCTTTCTTGATCAATTTTTCATCTCTGATACGCCCGCCCCCGGGTCGGCGCAATCATGCCAAAAGCGCGGCGGCGAAAAACAGCACGGGCAGCAGACCGGCGTCGCGGTTGGACCGGAACAGCCTGAGCAGCACGGCATTGTCGTTCACGTCGAGCTTGCGCATCTGCCACAGCATATGCCAGCCAAAGGCCCAGGGGCCGGCGATCAGGATCACCAGCTGCAGGATCTCGCCGCGCGGCGCGGCCAGCACCACCGCAAGCCCCATCAGCGCGACCGAGATCACCAGGAAACGCGCCAGCATCGCCGGGGTGCGTGCGTCGCCGAACAGCCGCGCGGTGGATTTCACCCCGATCAGCGCGTCGTCTTCCTTGTCCTGGTGGGCATAGATCGTGTCGTAGAACAGCGTCCAGGCCATGCCCGAGAAGTAAAGCGCCACCGCAGGCCAGCCGAGGCTGCCGCTATGCGCCGTCCAGGCCAGCAGCGCGCCCCAGTTGAAGGCGATGCCAAGGAACACCTGCGGCCACCAAGTGAACCGCTTGGCGAACGGGTAGATCGCAACTGGTCCCAGCGCCACGACCCCCAGCAGGATCGCCATCGGCGGGAACGTCAGCAGGATCGCGAAGGAGATCAGGCATTGGACCACCGCCCAGGCCAGCGCCTGCTTCACGCTGACCTGCCCCGAGGGGATTGGCCGCGAGGCGGTGCGCGCCACCGAGCCGTCGAAATCGCGGTCGGTAATGTCATTCCAGGTGCAGCCCGCGCCGCGCATCAGGAAAGCGCCGATGCCGCAGCCGACAAAGATCCACAGGTCGAACCAGCGCGCCTGCCCGTCCGCCACCATCGACAGCAGCAGGCCCCACCAGCAGGGCAGCAGCAGCAGCCACGTCCCGATCGGCCGGTCGGCGCGCGACAGGCGCAGGTAGGGGCGCGTCCAGGCCGGGGCGTGGTGATCCACCCAGTTGCCCCGGACGGCGTCGGAAACCTGTCCTTCGGGATCTGGCGCTGCGCCGGGATGGGTCATATGGTCCGCCTCATGACTGCTAAGGTACGCCTGTATGTAGACGACCCGCTGGGCGCGGGACAACCGGTCGCTCTCGAACGCGAGCAGGCCCACTATCTCTTTTCCGTGATGCGGCTGCCCGTCGGCGCGCCGGTCGCCCTGTTCAACGGCCGCGACGGCGAGTGGCTGGCCGAGGTGGCCGAGGCCGGTAAGAAGGGCGGCACGCTGACTTGCGTGGAACAGACCCGCCCGCAGGGCACGCCGCCCGACCTCTGGCTGCTCTTCGCGCCGATCAAGAAGGCGCGCACCGATTTCATCGTCGAAAAAGCGGTGGAACTGGGCGTGCGGCGCATCGTGCCGGTGCAGACCGCCTTCACCAATTCCGAGCGCATCCGGCAGGACCGGCTGCAGGCCCACGCGGTCGAGGCGGCAGAGCAATGCGGCGCCACCTTCGTGCCCGAGGTGGCCGAGTTGCAGAAGCTGGACCGGCTGCTGACCGATTGGACCGACCGCCGCCTGCTCTTCTGCGACGAATCCTCTGCCGGGGCCGGCACCGATTATGCCGCCGCCCTGTCGGGCGCTCCCGCCCCCTGGGCGGTGCTGATCGGCCCCGAGGGTGGCTTCTCGGAGCCCGAACGCAAGAAGCTGCACGGCATGGACCAGGCAACGGCCATCGCCCTCGGTCCGCGCATCCTGCGCGCCGATACGGCGGCCGTAGCTGCGCTGACTCTCTGGCAGGCGCATTGCGGGGATTGGGCATGATCCGGCGCGCCCTGCCCGGCGATGTCGCGGCGCTCGACGCCTTCCTCGCGACCCATGCTGAAACCTCGATGTTCCTGCGCAGCAATATCGCCGCGCACGGACTCGGCGACAGTGGTCACCGCCTTGCCACCACGGTGCATATCTGGTCCGAACGCGGCGCGATCCGCGCGGTCTTTGGCCGAACACGGCGTGGCGACGTCATCTGCCAAGCGCAGGGCGCTCCCGCAGAGGCGTTCCGTGCCTATGCCGAAATCATCGCCCCCCTGCCGGTGACCGTGGTCAGCGGCCCCCCGGAGCAGACCGCCGCACTCATTTTGGCGCTGGGGCTCGGGGACGCCGCCTTCAGGCTGAACCAGGTGGAGCCGCTCTACAGGCTCGATCTGGCCAGGCTGCCAGACTGCGCGGATGTCATCCGACCGCCCGGCCCCCAGGACGCGTCGCTGCTGGCGGACTGGTTCTTCGACTACGGGGTCGACATCAAGGCGACGGCCGCCGACGAACCGGCCCGTCAGGCCGCACGCGAGCGCGCCGCGTATTGCATCACCAAGGGCTCGCTGCGCCTGCTCATCGACCAGGGCCGGCCCGTGGCCATGAGCGATTTCAATGCCGAGGTTGCAGATCTCGTTCAGCTCGGCGGGGTCTTCGTGCCGCGCGCCCTGCGCAACGCTGCGCGCGGGCGCCGGGTGGTCCACGCCCAGCTCCGCGAGGCGCAGGACCGCGGCATTCGCACCGCGGTGCTCTTCGCCAACAACCCGGCGGCCGCGCGCGCCTATGAGGCGCTCGGCTTCGAGCATATCGGCGGCTACCGCGTCGCGGTGCTGCGTGAGCCGCAAACGGCGAGGACGCCCGCATGAGCTTCCTGCGACCCGAGGCCGAGGCCACGCTGATGCGCTGGCGCGAGGTTCTGGTGGGGGCCGGTGCCTTGGCGCTCGGCCTCTACTGGGCGCTCTTCACCGGCGGGCTTCTGGCGCTGCTGGGATGGGCCGTCGCGCTGGCCGGCGCGGCGCTCACCTTCGCCGGGGTACAGCGCGCGCGCTTCCGCACCGGCACTGGCGGGCCGGGCATGGTACAGGTGGTCGAGGGGCGGATCAGCTATTTCGGCCCGCTCACCGGCGGCTTCGCCGACTTGTCGAGCCTCACCGCCCTCAGCCTCGATCCCTCCGCCAAGCCGCCGCATTGGCTGCTGCGCAGCGAGGACGGCACCACGCTGGCGATCCCCCTCACCGCCGAGGGCTCGGAGCAGCTCTTCGACATTTTCGCGCAATTGCCCGGGCTGCAGACCGAGCGGATGCTGTCGAAGATGCAGGCGCGTGGCTCCGCACCGGTGCTCATCTGGCAGCGCGCCAGCGCACAAAACCACCCCCTCCGTCTGCATTGACAAGGGCTTCGGTTGCGCCCATCCCTGACCTTCGACACCAAAGGCGAGCAAGATCGGAGCCCAAGCCATGTCCATCCCTCAATCCGGCGGCGGGCCGATCGAGCATCACGCGCAGCTTGCCGAGTACCTCGAAGAGGGCATCAAGCCCAAGGACGACTGGCGCATCGGCACCGAGCACGAGAAGTTCGGCTACCTGACCGACACGCACGCCCCGCTGCCCTATGACGGGGAGCGCTCGATCAAAGCGGTGCTGGAAGGTCTGCGCGACCGTCACGGCTGGGCCGAGGTCACCGAGGGCGGCAACCTCATCGGCTTGACCAAGGACGGGGCGAACGTCTCGCTTGAGCCCGGCGGCGCGCTGGAACTGTCGGGTGCCCCGCTCGAGACCATCCACCAGACCTGCGACGAGGTGAACGAGCACCTGCGCGAGGTGAAGGGCATTGCCGACGAGATCGGCGTGGGCTTCATCGGTCTCGGCGCCGCGCCCGAATGGAAGCACGAGGAAATGCCCCTCATGCCCAAGGGCCGCTACAAGCTGATGGACGCCTACATGGGCAAGGTCGGCACCACCGGCACCACAATGATGCGGCGCACCTGTACCGTGCAGGTGAACCTCGATTTCGGCTCTGAGCTCGACATGATCAAGAAGATGCGCGTGGCGCTGGCGCTGCAGCCGGTCGCCACCGCGCTCTTTGCCAACTCGCCCTTCCTCGAGGGCAAGCCGAACGGCCTCAAGAGCTACCGCGCTTACGTCTGGCGGCATCTCGACGCCGCGCGGACCGGCATGCTGCCCTTCGTCTTCGACGAGGGCTTCGGATTCGAGAGCTACGTGGAATACGCGCTCGATGTGCCCATGTACTTTGTCTACCGCGACGGCAAGTACATCGACGCACTCGGCCAGTCCTTCCGCGACTTCATGGCCGGACGCCTGCCCGCCCTGCCGGGCGAAAAACCGACTCTCTCGGACTGGGCCGACCACCTGACGACGCTCTTCCCAGAGGCGCGGATGAAGAGGTTCATCGAGATGCGCGGCGCCGATGGCGGCCCCTGGCGCCGGCTCTGCGCCCTGCCCGCCTTCTGGGTAGGCCTGACCTACGATCAGGGTGCGCTCGACGCCGCCTGGGACCTGGTGAAAGGCTGGGACGACGCAACCCGCGAGGGTCTGCGCGTTGCCGCCTCCGAACAGGCTCTGCAGGCCGAGGTGAACGGCATCCGGATGCACGATCTGGCCGCGCAGGTGCTGGAGATCGCCGAGGCCGGGCTCAAATCCCGCGCCCGCCCCGGCGCGGGTGGCCTGCTGCCGGACGAGACACATTTCCTCAACGCGCTGAAGGAAAGCATCGAGAGCGGCACGGTGCAGGCCGACGAGATGCTGGCACATTACGAGGGCGACTGGGGCGGCGATCTTTCGAAGATCTACGGCGCCTACAGCTACTGAGGCCCGCCGCCCTGCCACCGAGACTCCAAGCCGCCCGGTCCGAAAGACCGGGCGGCTTGCGTCAGGGCGACCGCGTGCCGACACGGACAGGGGTGCGGCACGGCGATGGGCTCCGCCATGTCGCAATCTGTGCGGTCGGGATCTGCGCAGACCAGATCTGTGATGTCGGGGAAATCGCTGCGCTTTAGAGTCCTCGACGCCACGCACTGGGTGGGGGCTGAAACGGCGTGGCGCCGAGGGAAGCCATATGCAGCTACAGCTCCATGTATCCCGCTCAAATCAGGCAATACTAAGGTCGCTCTGAGACCTTAGTGCAGCAGGCCGGGCAGATTGTCCCGGGTCGGCGAAAGCCCGCGCAGATCACCCCCTTCAACGGCAGAAAGACGCCCATCGCACGGAAATCCAGGAAAGCGTCAGGACTTACCGGAAATTCCACGCGACCGCGTCAACGCCGCGCCCTCCCGCCGAACCGGCACAGGGCGCTGCGGCAGCAGGGCACAGTTTTTACCGCCCGTGCGCCCACGGCCATCAACACTGGGACGAAAATGCGCAGCCACTGAGACCCCGGCTTGGCGGGGCATCGCGCTCAGCCCCGCTCGCCGGACTCCGGCCCGCTGACCAGAACCAAACGCAGGACGTTTTCACGGCCGTCGCGCCGGTAGCTGACCTCCGTCGCGAGACGCCGGATCAGATACCAGCCGAAGCCGCCCTCGGCCAGATCGCCGTCATGGCCTAGAGGCTTCAACCGCCCCTCGGGTAGGGCGAGGCCCGGCATCGGCCGTCCGCGATCGCGCAGTTCCAGGTGGATTTTTCCGGGCGCCCCCTGCAGCCGCAACGTGATGCGCCCCAAGTCCTGCCCGGCATAGGCATGTTCGACGATGTTGTTGAGCGCCTCGGCCAGCACCAGCTCGGCGCAGCTTCGCGCGCGGGCGTCATGACCTCCGCGGCCAAGCGCCTCTGTCACCTGCCCGAGCGCCGCGCGCACCTCCGTGGCGCTGCTGGAGATCTGCAGCCTCAGCCCCGCGCCGCCCGGCTCCGGCCCGTCGGCCCCCATGGCCGAGCGCAGCGCCATGGATCCCATCTCCCTTCAGCCCTCGGAGCCATCCACCGGGGACCGCTGGGCGCCCAGCGGGGCTTGCGCGACCTCCGCCTCGGCCAGCGTCGGGTAGAGCGCAAAGATCGTGTCCATCCGGGTGAGACGGAACAGCTTGTCGACCATCGGCGTGAGCCCGGCGAGGTCGAGCCGCTGCGGCGGCGGCATGGCCTTCTTCACCGCGACCACAGCGCCGAGCCCGCTGGAATCGATGAACTCCACCTGCGAAAGGTCGAGGATCACCCGGCCCGCCTCGGATGAGAGCGCGGCGCGCATGGCGTCCTTGAATTGGATCGCCACGGCCGCATCGATGCGCGGCTCGCCAACGGCGATGATCTGCGGCTCCGTTCCCCGGCACGTCAACTTCATTACGTCCTTGCCTCCTGAAGTTCGCCCCTCTGCGGGCGGCAACGCCTCCGGCAGGTGACCGGCCCAGCCTGCCACGGCCGCTCACGGCCCCTCACAACGCATCACCACGCATCACCGGCCGCCCTGCCAACTCTCTGCCACCCTGCCCGATCCGCGCGCGCTGCCGGGCCGACACCGCCGACGCATTGCCGAGGCGGCGACAAGCGCCCATATTCTCAGCACGCTAGACGGCAATCCTTACCATTCGGTATTCAGGTGTCGTGACCCTGGGAGGAGAGAGCATGCAGGATGTGGTGATAACCGGTGCCGCGCGCACCGCGATGGGCGGGTTCCAGGGGATGCTCTCCGGGCTCAGCGCGGCGCAGCTCGGCGGCGCCGCGATCCGCGCGGCGCTGGCCGAGGCCGGGCGTCCGGCGGTGGACGAGCTGCTGATGGGCTGCGTGCTGCCCGCCGGCCAGGGCCAGGCCCCGGCGCGCCAGGCGGGCTTCAAGGCCGGTCTTGGCGAAGAGGTGCCCGCCACGACCCTCAACAAGATGTGCGGCTCGGGAATGAAGGCGGCGATGATGGCCTGGGACCGGCTGGCGCTCGGCCAAGCCGAGGTCATGGTCGCCGGCGGCATGGAGAGCATGTCCAATGCCCCCTACCTTCTGCCCAAGATGCGCGGCGGCGCCCGTCTGGGTCATGGAGAGGTGATCGACCATATGTTCCTCGACGGGCTCGAGGATGCCTACGACAGGGGAGAAAAGGGCGGCGGTCGCCTCATGGGCACCTTTGCCGAGGATTGCGCCGAGGCCTTCCAGTTCACCCGCGAAGCGCAGGATCAATACGCGCTCGCCTCGCTGTCGAACGCGCTCGACGCCGAGCGCAGCGGCGCTTTCGAGACCGAGATCACCCCGGTCACCGTGCACGCCCGCACCGGCGAGGAGGTGATCACCCGCGACGAGCAGCCCTCCCGCGCCCGCCCCGAGAAGATCCCGCATCTGAAGCCCGCCTTCCGGCCCGGCGGCACGGTCACGGCCGCCAATTCCAGTTCGATCTCGGATGGCGCCGCGGCGCTGGTGCTGACCACCCTCGCCAATGTCGAACGCACCGGCGCCCTGCCCCGCGCCCGCATCCTCGGGCACGCCAGCCATGCGCAGGCCCCCGGCCTTTTTCCCACCGCGCCGATTCCCGCCGCCCGCAAGTTGCTCGAGCGCATCGGCTGGCGGCTTTCCGACGTGGATCTCTGGGAGGTGAACGAAGCCTTCGCGGTCGTGCCCATGGCCTTCATGAAGGAGATGGGCCTGCCGCGCGACGTTGTGAACGTGAACGGCGGCGCCTGCGCGCTCGGCCATCCTATCGGCGCCTCGGGCGCGCGGATCATGGTCACCCTGCTGAACGCGCTCGAAACCCGCGGGCTGAAGCGCGGCGTGGCGGCGATCTGCATCGGCGGCGGCGAAGGCACGGCCATCGCCATCGAGCGGCTCTAATCCGCCATTTCGCGCCCTGCGCGGCCTTCCGCGGCGGCGCGGGCCCTTGCGGCCAGCACCGCCGCCTGCCATGAGCAGGCCCCATGAGCGCTGAATACACCCCTCCGCAGGGCGAGATCCCGATCCTGCACGCGGACCACGAGATCCTCGTGGTCGACAAGCCCGCCGGGCTGCTCTCGGTGCCCGGCAAGGGCCCGGAGCTGGCCGACTGCCTGATCGAACGGCTCAAGCAAGCCTTCCCGCAGGTTCTGCTGGTGCACCGGCTCGACCGCGACACCTCCGGCGTGATGGTCTTTGCCCTGACGCCGCACGCGCAGCGCCACATCGGCCTGCAGTTCGAACATCGCCGCACCAAGAAGACCTACCTCGCCCGCGTCGCCGGCAAGCTCGAGCCGAAGACCGGCCATATCGACCTGCCGCTGATCGTCGACTGGCCCAACCGCCCCAAGCAGATGGTCTGCCATGAGACCGGCAAGCCGGCGCAGACCGACTGGCGGGTGATCAAGTCCAGCGACGAGGAGAGCCGGGTGCACCTCATGCCACTCACCGGCCGCAGCCACCAACTGCGGGTGCACATGCTGGCGCAGGGTCACCCGATTCTCGGCGATCCCTTCTACGCGCCGGAGACCGAGGCCAACTATCCGCGCATGATGTTGCACGCCGAAGAGCTGCGCCTGCGCCACCCCGACGGCGGCCTCGGCCTCAAGTTCCGCGCCCCCGCCCCGTTCTGAGCACGGCACGCTACGCGTCTTCGAGGTGAAGATACCCCCCGCCGGAGCCGGACGCCGCGCACCGGCGGCAGAGGGTCACTCGGCCGCAAGCCGCTGCTCGCGATGCCCGATCGCGGCGATCTCGGCGATCACCCCGCGCAGCAGCCTGCGGAAGGCGTGGAAGTTGCCGTTCGGCTTGATCGCCGCCTCATCCATGTAGAGCCCCCGATCGATCTCGATCTGGATCGCGTGCTGACGCCGCGAGGGGCGCCCGTAGTGCATCGTGGTGTAGGCCCCGGCAAAGGGCGAATTGCGCGCCACCACGAGCCCGGCCCGGCTGAAAGCCTGCTCCACCAGCTCGACGATCTCCGGCGCGGCAGAGGCCCCGAAACGATCGCCCAGCACGATCTGCGGCCGCGCCCCGCCCTTGCGCAACATGCTCTCCACCGCCTCGTGCGGCATCGAGTGGCAATCGATCAGGATCGATTCGCCGAACTGCGCCTTGGCGGTGTCGAGCAGCGCCTGCAAGCGGGTGTGGTAGGGCTTCCAGTAGAGCCCGATTCGCCGCTCGGCCTCGGCCAGCGGCAACTTGCCACTGTAGATCGCCCGACCGTTGGCGACCACGCGCGGCACCACTCCCAACCCGCTCGCCACCCGCGGGTTGTGGCCAGTGCGGCGCACCCCCTCGATGAGCGCGGGATCAAGCTCGTCCGACGACCGATTCAGGTCGAGAAAGGCCCGTGGCGCCCCGGCCCGCAGCAAGGGCGCGCCGAATTGCGGCGCGCAATCGAACAGGCGATCGACAAAGGCGTCCTCGGAAGATCGAATCAAGGTCTCGTCGAGGATGGTCCCGCGCAGGAAGCTCCATGGGTAATCCCGGCCCGAATGCGGAGAGGCAAAAACCACCACCGAACTGGGCGTTTCAGGCAGGTCGAGGTGATACGCGACTTTGGGCATAAGGGCTCCTTGCGAAAACAAGATAGCCGGAACCGATTTCTGCCAAAAGCCCTTGATCCCCCCTCCGACTCCTTTTATAGAGCCCTCCACCGGCGCTGCTCACCGCGGACTTCCACAGAGGAAAGCGGAGCGAAAGCAAAGAAAAGCGCAGGCCATACGGGCGGTTAGCTCAGCGGTAGAGCACTACGTTGACATCGTAGTGGCCACTGGTTCGATCCCAGTACCGCCCACCACTATTCACCGCTTCGGGATGCGTCCCGGGGCACAACGCAACGCCAGGCGCTCGCGCGCCGCGAAAGAGGAGAGACTTGATATGAAAGTCGCAAACTCGCTCCGCTCGCTCAAACAGCGCCATCGCGACTGCCGCGTCGTGCGTCGTAAGGGCCGCGTCTACGTGATCAACAAGACCCAGCGCCGTTTCAAGGCCCGTCAGGGCTAAACGAAGCGCAGGACGAGATCCGGCTGAGGGCCGCCCATATGGGTGGCCTTTTTGCTGTCTGGGGGCCTCACATCCCCCCTGCCGCGCCTTAAGAAAAAGCCCCGCAGATTGCGGGGCTTTTCCAGTTTCTAAGCCGGAACAGGCGGGCCTCAGAATCGAGGCACCGCGGGCTCGGCCCCGGCGGCCTGCGCGGCGCGGACGAAGGCGCGAATCAACTCGGGCGATTTCTCGCCACGTGCGCGCTCCACGCCCGACGAGACGTCGATCTGGCGCGCCCCGGTCAGCCGCACCGCCTCGGCGACATTCTCGGGGGTCAGCCCACCTGCCAACATCCAGGGCACCGGCCAGCGGCGACCGGCAACAAGCCGCCAGTCGAAGGCCAGCCCGTTGCCGCCCGGCAGCGCCGACTCCTTCGGCGCCTTGGCATCGACCAGCAACTGGTCCGCCACCTTGCCATAGGCCTCCAGCGCCGGCAGGTCGGCCTCCGAGGCGACGCCCACCGCCTTCATCACCGGCAGCCCGTAGCGGGCGCGAACCTGCGCCACGCGCTCGGGCGACTCGTGGCCATGGAGCTGCAGCATGTCGAGCGGCACCTCGGCGACGATCTCGTCGAGCAGCGCGTCGTCCGCATCCACCACCAGCGCCACCTTTGCGAGCCCGACGGGGGCCAGCAGCGCCAGCGCGCGCGCCTCTGCGACGCTCACGGAACGCGGGCTTTTGGGAAAGAAGACGAAGCCTGCGTAGCGCGCCCCGGCCTCGGCGACGACGGCCACGTCCTCGGGCCTGCGCAGCCCGCAAATCTTCACCTGAATGTCCATGTCGGCCCTCCGGCTCGCGTTGCGGTTCCGCCGCGAAAATATCCCCGGGGGACGCGAGCGCAAGCGAAAGAGGGCACGCGGCCCCCTTCCCTTCAAGCCAAAGTTGCGGCGCGAGTCGCGTTCAGGCGCTCTGGTCGAGGATTGCGAGAACCTCGTCCTTGTCCTTGTCGCGTTCGTCCTGGGTCTTCTTGAGCTGGCGCTCCAGGCGCTTCACCTCGGTCTTGCGCTGCGCTGCCACGGCGCGGTGCTTGTGCTCGCGCAGCCATTCCCAGACGAAGCCGATCAGCAGCCCGGCGATGATCCCGCCAAGGATGACGATGAACACCGGCACGGTCGCCGAGAGCTGGAAATTGAGCAACGTGGCAAGCTCGGCCGGCAGCAGGTTGAGCGTCACCGGGCCACGGTTGGCCAGAGACACGCAGATCAGCACAACGGCCAGCACGGCCCAGAAGGCGTAGCGAATGTATTTCATCGAGGTCACTTCCCGTTCAGTCGGTCCCGCAGGAGTTTGCCGGTCTTGAAGAACGGCACGCATTTCTCCTCGACGTCAACCGCTTCGCCGGTACGGGGGTTCCGTCCCTGCCGCGCGTCCCGCTGTTTCACCGAAAACGCCCCGAAGCCGCGCAGCTCGACGCGGTTGCCATGCGCCATAGCCGATGTGATTTCTTCGAAGATCGTGTTCACGATCCTCTCGACGTCCCGCTGGTAGAGATGCGGGTTCTCTTCCGCGATCTTCTGGATCAATTCCGATCTGATCATCCTCGCCCATCCCTGTATCGCATTTTCGGAGCCTCCCCCGTTGTACGACCTTTGCCCGGGGCGCGCCAAACACAAACCGCGCGAATCAGAGAAAAACCCATGGAAAGCAGCGTATTGCGCGGCTTCACGCCGGTGTAACCCCTTCGATACCCCAAAGCAGGCCCATTGCTGCGTCGCGGCTAGGCGAAAGCACCCCCCCGCGATTCGGCCCGCAAATGCGTCCGCAAAGAGGCAGAGCGGTCTCTAGATACCTCTCGAAGCCGCCCGGACCGGCGCTAGTCCAGCGCGTCGATCTCTGCCGCTACAAGCTGCTGAAGGCGCCAGAGATTCGGGTCGTGAATGCCCTGCGCAGCCAGCGCGGTCACCGTGCGGTGCAGGTACTCGGTGTTTGACCCAGCGTGACCGCAGGCGCGCGCGATGATCGCCGCGGTCTGCTCGAGCGACAGGTCGCGGCGCAGGTCCTGTCCCTTCGGCGGCGCATAGAAGGTGAGCGCCCGCACCGGGCCTTCGGCGGCCTCGACCTCGATCCAGGCGTAGGACTCCGCCACCTCGGCAAAGGGCACCTCGCGGCGCACCAGCGCCTCGAGCGCAGGCAGCACCTCCGGCTCGGCGATCTCCTGCAGCAGCGCCGTGCAGTCGCCGCCCGGCATCAGCGCCATCATCAGCCCCGGCGCCTCGGGGGTGCCGCGCCAGGAGGTCAGCTCGATACAAAAGGCGCGGTGCCAGCCGATCGCCCGCCCCGGCCGCGAGGTCACCGGGCGGAATTCCGGCTTCCACAGCAGCGAGCCATAGGCAAAGACCTGCAGTGGCCCCTCGGGCCGCTGCGCGAGGATCTCCCGCGCCTTGGCGGAGATGGCGGCCTCGTCGAGGCGGGTCCAGCCCCAATGCAGCGCATCGTCGCCCTCGGGGACGTCGCGAAACACCCGGCTCACATGCTCTTCGGTAAGGTGAAGCTCTCTATCCATGCTCCGCATATCGTCCCTGAGACCAGTTCCGCGCAAGAGCGCGGGTCGCCCTGCACAGTCCCCTGTGCGCTGCTGCGCGGGTCAGAGCAAAGGCGCAGGACCGGAGGGGACAAACGAAAAAGGCCCCGGTCTCCCGGGGCCTTCCTCAATTCAGCAAGCGCGAGGCTTACTCGTCGCGCTTCAGAGCTGCGCCGAGGATGTCGCCCAGCGATGCGCCGGAGTCGGAGGAACCGTACTGTTCCACGGCTTCCTTCTCTTCGGCGATCTCGCGTGCCTTGATCGACAGGCCCAGACGACGGGTCTTGCTGTCGATGTTGGTGACGCGGACGTCCAGCTTGTCGCCGACCGAGAAGCGCTCGGGGCGCTGGTCTGCGCGGTCACGCGACAGGTCGGAACGGCGGATGAAGGACTTCATGCCTTCGTATTCCACCTCGATGCCGCCGTCTTCGATCGCGGTGACTTCGACGGTCACGATCGAGCCGCGCTTCACGCCGCCAACCGCGTCAGCGAACTTGTCGCCGCCGAGAGCCTTGATCGAGAGCGAGATGCGCTCCTTGTCGGTGTCCACTTCGGTGACAACGGCCTTGACCACGTCGCCCTTGCGGTACTCCTGGATGGCTTCCTCGCCGCGCTGATCCCACGAGAGATCCGAGAGGTGAACCATGCCGTCGATCTCGCCGGGCAGTCCGATGAACAGACCGAATTCGGTGATGTTCTTGACCTCGCCCTCGACCTCGGTCCCTTCCGGGTGGGTCTCGGAGAACACTTCCCACGGGTTGCGCATGGTCTGCTTAAGGCCGAGCGACACGCGACGCTTCGCGGGATCGATCTCGAGAACCATGACTTCGACTTCTTGCGAGGTCGACACGATCTTGCCCGGGTGGACGTTCTTCTTGGTCCAAGACATTTCCGACACGTGAACCAGACCTTCGACGCCCGGCTCCAGCTCCACGAAGGCGCCGTAGTCGGTGATGTTGGTCACGCGGCCGGTGTGCACCGAGCTCAGCGGGTACTTCACGGCCACCAGATCCCACGGATCTTCCTGCAGCTGCTTCATGCCGAGGCTGATACGGTGGGTGTCCTTGTTGATCTTGATGACCTGGACCTTGACGGTCTCGCCGATCGACAGGATCTCGGACGGGTGGTTCACACGGCGCCATGCCATGTCGGTGACGTGCAGCAGGCCGTCGACGCCGCCCAGGTCAACGAACGCACCGTATTCGGTGATGTTCTTGACCACGCCGTCGACCGTCTGGCCTTCGGTGAGGTTGGCGATGACTTCCGCACGCTGCTCGGCGCGCGATTCCTCGAGGATTGCACGGCGCGAGACAACGATGTTGCCACGGCGACGGTCCATCTTGAGGATCTGGAACGGCTGCTTGAGACCCATGAGCGGGCCGGCGTCGCGCACGGGGCGGACGTCGACTTGCGAGCCGGGCAGGAAGGCCACGGCGCCGCCGAGGTCGACGGTGAAGCCACCCTTGACGCGGCCGAAGATCGCACCTTCGACGCGGGCGTCGTCGGCATAGGCCTTCTCAAGACGGTCCCATGCCTCTTCGCGGCGGGCCATCTCGCGGCTGATCACGGCTTCGCCGCGGGCGTTTTCTGCAGCGCGCAGGTAAACCTCGACTTCGTCGCCGACCGAGATCTCGGGGGCTTCGCCGGGGTTTGCGAATTCCTTCAGCTCGACGCGGCCTTCCATCTTGTAGCCGACGTCGATGATGGCCTGGCCCGCTTCGATCGCGATGACCTTGCCTTTAACAACGGACCCCTCTTCGGGGGTGTCCATTTCGAAGCTTTCGGAAAGGAGGGCTTCGAACTCCTCCATGGTTGCGTTTGCCATGTGGCGTATATGTCCTTTACATCGATTTTTCTGGCCGGGTGGTTGTCTCCACCGGTCTTCGGATTGGTCTTTCGGGCGCTCCGCATATGACAAAGAGGGCCGGTTGTCCGACCCTGCCCGTCTCGATGTCCGCGGCGTTGGTTGCCTTGCTTGACGCGCGCGATATAGACCCGCAGGCTCCGCAGATCAAGGCCGAAGGCTTGGCGGTGCGCCGTCATACTGGCCGCGGGGCCGCTTGGACGACCTCCGGCGGGCCTATCGGGAAAGGAAAGAGGCGCCCGTGCCCCCCCCTCTCCAGCCTGGCGCGAACGAAGGATTTGGCGCCGAAGCGAATTGCTGTATCGTCGGCCTCCGGAGGACACCCGCATGACCCGATCCCGGCCTTCCGCCGACCGCCACGCCGCCCGCGTCGTCGAGACGGCGACCGACCCGGCCGCCGCGGCCCGCTCGCGTCTCGCTGCCTCCTGGCGGCGGTCGCTGGCGCATCACGGGCTCGACCCGGCACGGCAAGACGGGGTGCACCGGATCACGGAACAGGCGCTCTCCGAGCGGCGCGAACAGGCCGAGCGGCTTCTGCATATCGCCGCGCCGAAACTCGACGCGCTCTACCAGATGGTCGGCAGCTCGGGCTGCGGCGTGCTTTTGACCGATGCCGAGGGCGTGGTGCTCGACCTGCGCGCCGGCTCGGGCGATCTCGGGGTGTTTCGCGCCTGGGGGCTCTGCCCGGGCTCGGACTGGTCCGAGGCCTCGGAGGGCACAAACGGCATCGGCACCTGCATCGCCGAGGCCCGGCGGGTGGTGATCCACCGCGACGAGCATTTCCACGCCCGCAACACCGCGATGAGCTGCATGGACGCGCCGATCTTCGGCCCCCAGGGCGAGCTCATCGGCGCGCTCGATGTCTCCTCGGCCCGCGCCGACCAGACCGAGGCCTTCAACCGGCTGATCGCCGCCATGGTCGCCCAAACCGCCCGGCAGATCGAGGCCGACACCTTCCGCGCCGCCTTCCCCGAGGCGCGGATCATCGTCGCCGATGCCGAGGAGAGCGAGGCCTCGGTGCTGCTGGCGGTCGATGGCGACGACCTGGTGCAGGGCGCCACCCGCGCCGCGCGCCGCTCCTTCGGGTTGGAGAGCAGCGGGCCGCTGGTCGCCCGCCCGGCCAGCGACCTCTTCGGCCGCGACGATGGCACCTCGGGGTTCGATCGCGCCGAGCGCGCCGCCATGGTGCGGGCGCTGGCGCGGGCCAGGGGCAATGTCTCCGAGGCAGCGCGCACGCTTGGCGTCGGTCGGGCGACCTTCTACCGGCGGATGAAAAAGCTCGGGCTGTCGTAGCGCCCAGCGCCGCCGCGCGCCATCTCCCTGCCAAAATCTGTCTCAGGGCTGAGACAGATCCGCCCGTCCCGTGACTTCCCCCGGGCTGACGCGGCCTTCGCGCACCGCCACACTCTTCTCATCCCCGGTGGAGGACCGGGCCCTGAGGAGGACAGACATGAACGAGATGACCCAAGTTGCGGCCGGCTACCAATCGCCCTTCCGCACCCGCTACGACAACTTCATCGGCGGCAGGTTCACCGCCCCGGTGAAAGGCCAGTACTTCGACAACATCACGCCGATCACCGGCGCCAAGGTCTGCGAGGTGGCCCGCTCCACCGCCGAGGACATCGAGCTGGCGCTCGACGCCGCCCATGCCGCGCGCGAGGCCTGGGGCAAAACCTCGGCCGCCGAGCGCTCGAACATCCTGCTGAAGATCGCGGACCGCATCGAGGAAAACCTCGAGTTCATCGCCACCGCAGAGACTTGGGACAACGGCAAGCCGATCCGCGAGACCATGGCCGCCGACATCCCGCTGGCGGTCGACCACTTCCGCTACTTCGCCGGCGCGCTGCGGGCGCAGGAAGGCAGCATGTCCGAGATCGACCACGACACCGTGGCCTATCACTTCCACGAGCCGCTCGGCGTGGTCGGGCAAATTATCCCGTGGAACTTCTCGGTGCTGATGGCGGCCTGGAAGCTTGCCCCCGCCCTTGCCGCCGGCAATTGCGTCGTGCTGAAACCGGCCGAACAGACCCCCGCCGCGATCATGGTCCTTATGGAGTGCATCGCCGATCTGCTGCCGGACGGCGTGCTCAACATCGTCAACGGCATGGGCGCCGAGGTCGGCGCGCCGCTCGCCCGCAGCCCGCGCATCGCCAAGATCGCCTTCACCGGCTCCACCGAAACCGGGCGCAAGATCATGCAGGCGGCGACCGAGAACCTGATCCCGGTGACGCTCGAGCTGGGCGGCAAGTCCCCCAACATCTTCTTCTCGGACGTGATGGCCGAGGATGACGCCTATCTCGACAAGGCGGTCGAGGGCTTCGTGCTCTTTGCCTTCAACCAGGGCGAGGTCTGCACCTGCCCCAGCCGCGCGCTCATCCAAGAGGACATCTACGAGGAGTTCATCAAGCGCGCCATCGCCCGAGTCGAGGCGATCCAGCGCGGCGATCCGCGCGACATGTCCACCATGGTCGGCGCGCAGGCGAGCCAGGAGCAGCAGGACAAGATCCTGAGCTACCTGACCATCGGCGTCGAGGAAGGCGCCGAGGTGCTCACCGGCGGCAAGGCGGCAAAGATCGAGGGGTTGGAGAACGGCTTCTACATCGAGCCGACGATCCTCAAGGGGCACAACAAGATGCGCGTCTTCCAGGAGGAGATCTTCGGCCCGGTCGTGTCTGTCACCACCTTCAAGGACGAAGCCGAGGCGCTCGCCATCGCCAATGACACGATGTACGGGCTCGGCGCCGGCGTCTGGACCCGTGACGGCACCCGCGCCTACCGTTTCGGCCGCAACATCGAAGCCGGCCGGGTCTGGGTGAACAACTACCACGCCTACCCGGCCCATGCGGCCTTTGGCGGCTACAAGCAGTCGGGCGTCGGGCGGGAGAACCACAAGATGATGCTCGACCACTACCAGCAAACCAAGAACATGCTGGTCAGCTACAACCCCAACAAGCTGGGCTTCTTCTGATCAGAATTTCCTGATCCCCGGCCACCTGGCCGGCGCGGGCGTATCCCCAAGCGCGCGTCGGCAAGGGGTCCACCGGCCAGGCCCTCCCGCCTGGCCGGTGGTTCTTTTCGCACCCATAGCCCTCCAGGCCATCGCTTGCCCGTCATTTTCCGCGTGCTACCCTCCGCCTCAATCCAAGATTGGCAAGGCTCAGGAGGCACTCGCATGAACATCATCTGGCTCGGACACGGCTCCTTCCGCATCGAGATCGAGGACCAGGTCCTGCTGATCGACCCCTGGGTCAAGGGCAACCCGGCCTTCCCCGAGGACCGCATCGAGGACGCCCTGAAGGACGTCACGCAGATTCTCATCACGCACGGCCATTTCGATCACACCGACAATGTGGTCGAGGTCTCTCAACGCACCGAGGCGCCGGTCTCGGGCATCGTCGAGCTTGCCGGGCAGCTGCACGGCAAGGGCGCGATCGAGGGCCACGCCTTCAACAAGGGCGGCACCATCTCCTTCGGCAAGGTCAGCGTCAGCATGGTGCCCGCCTCGCACAGCTCCTCCCTGCCGACCGACGAAGGCCCCAGGTGTGCGGGCATGGAAACGGGCTTCATCATCAAGGGCGAAGGCAAGACCATCTACTTCTCGGGCGACACCACGATCATGGCAGACATGGCCTGGATCGGACAGTATTATAAGCCCGACATCGGCATCCTCAGCGCCGGCGGCTATTATACGATGGACATGGAGATGGCAGCCTGGGCGTCGAAGACCTACTTCGACTTCGACACGGTCATCCCCTGCCACTACCGCACTTTCCCGGCGCTGGAGCAATCGGCAGCCAAGCTGGCCGAGGGCCTGCCGGGCGTGCAGGTGATCGAGCCCGAAGTGCTGACGGCAATCACGCTCTAAACGGCGCAGCCAAGCCGGGCGAGCGCCAGCCTGCTGAGGCGGGCAGGCGCTCGTCCGCCGCTTTCGACCTCAGTCCGGCGGATCGGCGTGCTGCTTCCGATGTCACAGCGCGCCCCCGCCGCACCGCCGCCCGCTTCCCGCCCCCAACGGTCCCGCCTATAGTCCCGCCCAACCAAGGCACCAAAGGCAAACCGGGCAGAATGACAGGTCCCCCCCCGCTCAACATCCTGATCGTCGGACAGCACGGGCGGCTGCAGTACGAGGCCGTGCTCTTCGCCCTCTCGCTCGATGCCGCCACCCCCGAGGGCCGCGCCCGCCTCTTCGTCGCCGAACCGCAGCCGGGCCCGCTCTGGGACGATGATCCGCGCATGACCCCCGAGGCCTGCGACATCCTGCGCGACCTCGGTGCCCGCATCGTCCCCTTCGAGAGCCGCCACTTCGGGCAGGCCTACCCCTACGGCAACAAGATCGAGGCACTTTTTGCCCTGCCTGCGAGGGAGCACTTTGTCTTCTTCGACACCGACACGCTGATCACCGGCGATCTGTCAGAGGTGCCCTTCGACTTCGCCCGCCCCACCGCCTCGATGAGGCGCGAGGACACCTGGCCGAAGATCGAGCTCTACGGACCGGGCTACACCGAGACATGGCGCGCCCTCTACGACCGCTTCGGGCTCGACTTCGAAAGCTCGCTCGACCGCTCGTGGCCCGACGAATACTGGCAGCGCTACCTCTACTTCAACGCCGGCTTCTTCTTTCACGCCTGCCCGCGAAGATTCGGGCAGCGCTTCCTCGACTACGCCCTTTCGATCAGGGACGACCCGCCCGAGGCGCTGGTCTGCCAGAGCCTCGACCCCTGGCTCGACCAGGTGGTGCTGCCGCTGGTGATCCACAGCTTCGGCGGCGGGCGCGACACCCTGCCCGAGGGAATGCTCGACGGCAGCCACAGCTGCCACTACCGCGCCATGCCGCTGCTCTATGCCCGCGAGAGCGACGCGCTCATCGCCTTTCTCGAGGCCATCGCCGCGCCCAACCGCATCAAGAAACTGTTAAAGGACCACGAGCCCTTCCTGCGCTACATCTACCAGGGGCGCGGCGCCAAGGTCCGGGCGATGTTCGACCGCAACGATCTGCCTCGGCGCGAGCAGGGCATCCGCAACCCGCTCAAGCGCGCCGGGCTCTGGATGCGCTGAAGCCCGCCCGAACTTGCCACGCGCGGAAACCTGCACCCCCTCGCAAAAGCCTCTTCGCGGTGCCCCAAGACTCATGTTAGGTTGATATCAACCCAAAGGACGGAGGAAGTCCCATGAGCACTGCCCCCACGCTTCTTGTCGGCACTACCAAGGGCGCCTTCCTGCTCGCCAAGGGCGAGGACGGCTGGAGCGCCGAAGGCCCCTTCTGCAACGGCTGGCCGATCAACCACATGGCGGGCGATGCGAAGACCGGCACGATCTGGGCAGGGGGCGGCAACGAGTGGTTCGGTGCCGGGGTCTGGCGCAGGAACGGCCGCGCGAATGGCAGCGCGAATGGCGACGGCTGGGAGTTGGCGAAGCTCGCCGGCGGTCAGATGGACGACTGGGTATCCAATGACCCCGAGCTCGCCGCCCGGCTCGGGATGACAGCCTCCGGCCCCGCCCCCTACACCGGCCAGCTGCAGGCGATCTGGTCGCTCAAATCCGCGGATGGCACGCTCTACGCCGGCGGCAAGCCCGCGGCGCTCTACGCCAGCAAGGACGGCGGCGAGACATGGGAGGAGATAGAGAGCCTGCGCAATCACCCCTCCGCCGACGACTGGATGCCCGGGGCAGCGGGGCTCACCCTGCACACGATCGTCGCCGATCCGGCCGATCCCAAGCGCATGTGGCTGGCAATCTCTGCCGCCGGGGTCTTCGCCACCGAAGACGGTGGCGAGACATGGGAGCGCCGCAACCGCCGCTCCAACGCCCCCGCCACCCCCAGCTCCCACCCCGCCGCCGGCGACGGGCAGGAGACCGGCCATTGCGTGCACAACATGGGCCGCGCCGCGGGGTGCGGTGACGTGCTCTACCAGCAGAACCACCACGGCGTGTACCGCTCGCGCGACGGCGGTCGCAGCTGGGACGAGATCACCGAGGGGCTGCCCTCGACCTTCGGCTTTCCGATCGGGCTGCACCCCAGCAACCCCGACACCATCTGGACCCTGCCGCTCAACGGCGACACCGAGGGGCGCTACCCGCCGAACGCGAAGGCCGCGGTCTGGCGCTCGCGCAATGGGGGCGAAAACTGGGAGGCCTGCCGAGACGGGCTGCCGCAGCAGGGCTGTTTCTTCACCGTGCTGCGGCAGGCGATGGCGGTGGATGCCGCCGAGCCCGCCGGGGTGTTCTTCGGCACCAACTCGGGCTCGGTCTTCGGTTCCTTCGACGAGGGCGACAGCTGGAGCGAGTTGGCGCGCCACCTGCCGACGGTGCTCTGCGTCGAGGTCATGCCACGCGCCTGAGCCGTCCCCCTGTCCCCGCGGGGACAGAGGTCAGGCGTCCCTGCGGGGACGGAGAGCCCGCGTCCCCGCGGGGACAGGGCTCACTCGGGCGCGCCGCCCAGCTCAAAGACCATGGTGACCTGCGTGCTCACCACCGTCTCGCCGGCCGCGACGGGCACCTTGGCGCCGCGGGCCATCTCCATCATCGGCGCCGGGGCAAAACCGCCGCCCGCCTCGGCGATCGAGATCACCGGGCCGAGAGTCACCCCGGCGGCCTCGGCCAGAACCCGGGCCTTGTCCATCGCGTCGGCGACGGCGGCGCGGCGCGCGTCCTGCATCACCGGCTTGGGCTCCTGCAGACCGAAGCTGAGGCCCGAAAGCTGATTGGCGCCACCGTCAAGAACCGCGCCCAGCACCTCGCCGATCCGGTCCAGATCGCGGACCCGCACGGTCAGCATATTGCCCGCCTCGTAGCCGGTTATGCCGCGCGCGGTGCCGTCCTCGCCGTTCGACCAGACCGGCCGCAGCGAGATGTCGGAGCTCTGGCGGTCCGCCGCGGCGATGCCCAGCTCGTCGAGCCGCGCAAGCAGCGACTCGGCCACGCGCGAGGCCTCGTCCATGGCGGCACCGGCCTCGGCGTTCTCGGCGGTGATGCCGAGCGAGACCGTGGCCATGTCGGGGGCCGCGGCCACCTCGCCCTCTCCGGTCACGGTGATGCGCGGCAGTGGCGCCTCCTGAGCCTGCGCCAGCGCCGGGGCGGCCAGCGCGAGACAGGTGGCGGCCATGAGGGCGGCGCGGCGGGGAATACTGGTCATAAGCACATCCTTTGGCTTGGAATTCCGCTCACAATGTCGGTAGGGACACGGCAAACGACAAGGGGCGGGCGCCCCCGGTTCTTTCGCTGAGCAAACTCCTGCTGTAGGCTGCGCTCAAGGAGCCGGAGACTCCCATAGCTCCAAGAGCAGTGCTAGAGACCGCGCATGATACCAGATTTCGCGCTTTCGCTTACATCCGACGGGCTTACCCTGCTGCGCCGCGAGGCCGGCGGATGGCTTGCGCTGGCCGATGCCGATCTGTCTGCGGACGGCTTTGACGCCATGCGCGAGCGCGCGCAGGCGCTCGACCCCGCGGGGGTGCAGGTGGCGCTATTCCTGCCCAACGACCAGGTGCGCTATCTCGAGATGCCCGATCCCGGCACCGAGGACGAGCGCCGCGCCGCGCTGGAAGCCGCGCTTGAAGGCGCGACGCCCTACCGGGTCGCGGATCTGGTTCTCGACTGGTCGCTGTCCGGCACCACCCTGCTTGGCGCTGCCGTGGCGCGGGAGTCGCTGGAGGAGGCCGAGACCTTCCTGCGCGAGCGCGGGTTCGAGCCGGTGCTCTTTGCCGCCATCCCGCCCTCGGGCACCTTCCGCGGCACCGCCTATTTCGGCCCCGCCGACACCTGGCAGGGCGCCACCCCCGAACGTCCGGGCAAGGTGGTGCTGCTGCCGCTGGAGGTGACGACCGAGGCGCAAGCCGCCGAGACGATTCCGGGCCCGGCGGAGCCAGAGCCCGCCACTGAACCGCAGACCGCCCCGGACACCCCTGCCGTTGCCACGGAAGCGCCCGCAGTCGCCGCAACACCGGCGCCGCCCGCTTCACCGATTGACGGCACGGGCGACGCCCCGATTGACGAACATGTCGAGGCTCCTGTCGCCGCAGAAACGCCGCAGGCCGATCCCGGCGCCCCGCAAAGGCCTGCCGAGTCGGACCCCGAGCCCGTTCCGATGCCCACCCCCGAGGCTGCGCCCCCGCCTGCCCCGGTCGCGCGGCCGATCGCGCACCCCGTCTCGCCTCCCGGCGCACCGAGCTTCAGTAGCGTGCGCGCCAGCCGCGGCCCGGCGCCGGCGGCTCCGGCCACGACGCCGCGGCTCAGCATGGGGCGCGAAGTCCCGCCGGCCGCAAACCCCGCGCCGCCCCCGGCCCCGGAGATCGCGCCAGCCGGGACGCCCGACCTGCGCCCACAGGCCGACCCCGCCAAGGCGCCCGGCTCCGAGGCGCAGCCCGGCAAGCGGCGGCCCTTCGGCTTCGGCAAACGCCGCGAGAAGACCGAGCCCGCCGCGCCGCAGGCCCCGGCCGTGACGATCCGCACCCCCGAGGCGCCGGAGACCGGCTCGGACACCACGCAGGGGATCAAGCAGGTCACCCCGCGCCCGCCGGTCTCGCAACCGCTGGCCCCCTCGGGCAGCGCCCCGGTCTCGGGGCAGGCGCGCGTCGCCGCGCTGCGTCAGGAGGCGGATCGTTCTGACAGCCGCGCCCGCCGCGCCGCCGCCTCGCTGACCCCCGAGGAAGAGCGCGAACGGCTGACCGTCTTCGGTGCAAGAGGCGAGCAGAAAGTCGGTGGCAAGCCGCGTTTCCTCGGGCTCATCCTGACCGTGCTGCTGCTGCTTTTCCTTGCCGCCGTGGCGGCTTTCTCGTCGGTTCTGCTGGGCGATGAGATCTCGCGCTTCTTCGCCCCGTCGCAGGCGGAGGACTTGGCGCTGGCGGCCCCCGGGGAGATCTCCGAGGGCGCCCCGAGTGCCGCCTCTGCCGACTTGGCTGCCGAGGAGCCCGACGCCGAGGAAGACGCCGACGCCATGCTCGCCGCGCTCGACCTGCCGCCGCCGGCCAGCGAGGGCTTAGAAGAGCTCCCGTCGCCGCGGGTGACCGAGCGCAACCAGATGACCAGCGACGAGGCCGCCGAGACCTATGCCGTCACCGGCATCTGGCAGCGCGCGCCGAACGCCCCGGCGCGGCCGCCTCAGACCAACGCCGAGGATGTCTACGTTGCCTCGATCGACCCCGAGGTGCAGCAGTTCGATGCCGTCGCCCTGCCCGATCTCGACGCCGGACCGCGCGAGGACCTGAGCCTCGAGCCGGTGCGCCTGCCACCCGGTCCCGGCGTGCGCTTCGATCTCGACGACCGCGGGCTGGTCAAGGCCTCGGCCGAGGGCACGGTCTCGCCCGACGGGGTCCGCATCTTTTCCGGCCTGCCGCCGCAGACCCCGCCGCTGCGCGATCCCGTGCCGGAGGCGGCGCCCGAAGGGCCTGCGGACGAGGCGGCGCCTGCAGAGGGCGAGGCCGCGGCACCGGAGGCGGATGCAGAGAGTCCTGCGCCTGACCCCGCCGCCGATCCGGCGCCGTCCGGCTTCCGGCCCCGCGGCCGTCCCGGCGATCTTATCGAGCAGACCGAGCGGGCGGTGCTGGGCGGCGTCTCGCTCGCCGAGCTCGAGCAGATGCGCCCGCAGATGCGTCCGCTCACCGCGCAGGAAGAGGCGCTGGCGCTCGACCTGCCGGTCACCGATCAGGCCATCGGCGCCTCGCTCACCCCGCTGCCGCGCCCGCGCAGCATGGAGGCGATCGTTCAGGAGGCGGTGAAACAGGCCTCGAACGCGCCGGCGGTTGCCATCGCGCCCGGCCCGAGCATCCCGCAGAACGCCAGCGTGGCCAAGAGCGCGACATTGAGCGACCAGATCAACCTGCGCGAGGTCAGCCTGATCGGCATCTACGGCAAGGATTCGAGCCGCCGCGCGCTGGTCCGCCTGCCGTCGGGCAAGTACCAGAAGGTGCAGGTCGGCGACCGCATCGACGGCGGACGCATCGCGGCCATCTCCGAGGACGAGCTGCGCTACGTGAAGAGCGGCCGAAACGTCGTGCTGAAGATGCCGCGCGGCTGATGGGCGGCGCGCCGTCCGAGCCATCCCCGCAACATTGCCGCTAACGGCTGGACGCCAGCGCCGCATGGGTCTATCCCCGCATCCGAACTTTACCTTGGTGAGACCATGCCCGACCTGCTGATCGAACTCTTTTCCGAAGAAATTCCGGCCCGGATGCAGACCCGCGCCGCCGAGGACCTGAAGAAGCTCGTCACCGACGGTCTGGTCGAGGCCGGCCTGACCTATGCGGGCGCCGCCGCCTTCTCGACGCCGCGCCGGCTGACGCTGACGGTGCAGGGGCTTCTGGCCGCCTCGCCTGCCACCCGCGAAGAGCGCCGCGGCCCCAAGGTCGACGCGCCCGAGAAGGCCATCGAGGGCTTCCTGCGCGGCGCCGGGGTCACCCGCGCGCAATGCGAGGAGCGCGAGGACAAGAAGGGCAAAGTGCTTTTCGCCATCATCGAGAAGCCCGGTCGCCCGGCCGCCGAGATCATCGCCGAAGTGCTGGAAAAGACGGTCCGCAATTTCCCCTGGCCGAAGTCGATGCGCTGGGGCGCGGGCTCGCTGCGCTGGGTGCGTCCGCTGCATTCGATCATCTGCCTGCTCAGCGACGAGCAGGGCGCCGAGGTGGTGCCGCTGGAGATTGACGGCATCACCGCGGGCAAGACCACCCGCGGCCACCGTTTCATGGGCGGCGAGCCCTTCGAAGTGTCGTCCTTCGACGATTACGAGGCCAAGCTGAAGCGCGCCAAGGTTGTGCTTAGCCCCGCCGAGCGCGCCGACACCATCTGGCATGACGCCACCAACCGCGCCTTTGCCGCGGGGCTTGAGGTGGTTGAGGACCGGGGTCTGCTGGCCGAGGTGGCAGGCCTTGTGGAATGGCCCGTCGCGCTGATGGGCGAAATCGGCGAGGACTTCCTGCAGCTGCCGCCCGAGGTGCTGCAAACCTCGATGAAGGAGCACCAGAAGTTCTTCTCGGTGAAGAATGCCGCGACCGGACGGATCGAGCGCTTCGTCACCGTGGCCAACATAGAGACCGCGGACGATGGCGCGACCATCCTCGCGGGCAACCAGAAGGTGCTTTCGGCCCGCCTGTCGGACGCCAAGTTCTTCTGGGAGAACGACCTGCGCGTTGCCAAGTCCGAGGGGCTGACCGCCTGGACCGAGCGGCTTGGCAACGTGACCTTCCACAACAAGATGGGCAGCCAGAAGGCCCGCATCGAGCGCATCGCCGCGCTGGCCCGCGAGATCGCACCGATGGTCGGCGCCGATGCCGCGCTCGCCGAGCAGGCCGCGCTGGTGGCCAAGGCGGATCTGTCGTCCGAGATGGTCTACGAGTTCCCCGAGCTTCAGGGCCTCATGGGCCGCTACTACGCCGAGGCCGCGGGGCTTCCGACCGAGGTGGCCGCCGCCTGCCAGGAGCATTACTCGCCCCTGGGCCCGTCCGACGACGTGCCGACGGCGCCGGTCTCGGTGGCGGTGGCGCTGGCCGACAAGCTCGACACGCTGACCGGCTTCTGGGCGATCGACGAGAAGCCCACCGGCTCGAAGGACCCCTTCGCCCTGCGCCGCGCCGCGCTTGGCGTGATCCGGCTGGTGCTGAACAACGGCCTGCGGCTGCATCTCGACCGGCTGATCGACGCGCAGCTGCTGCGCCACAAGATCAACCCCGAGGGCAAGCACGAGGAGGCGCTGCGCGACGAACTGCTGCGCGAGATCGCGCATCACGGGGTCTTCGGTGCGGCGGTGCGCGCGGTGATCGACCAGATCGAGGGTGACGCGCCGGAGTGGATCGCCGAGGTCGAGCAGCATTCGAACGATCTCAGCGACGACCTGCTGGCCTTCATCCATGACCGCCTGAAGGTGCACCTGCGCGACGAGGGCATCCGCCACGACGTGATCGACGCCTGCCTCGCGATGCCGAACCGCGACGATCTTGCGCTGCTGGTGACCCGCGCCACGGCGCTGAGCGAGACGCTGGCGACTGAAGACGGTGGCAACCTCGTTCAGGGCTTCAAGCGCGCCAACAACATCCTGACGCAGGCCGAAGAGAAGGACGGGGTCGAATACAGTTTCGGTGCCGACCCCAAGTTCGCCGAGAGCGACGAGGAGAAGGCGCTGTTCGCCGCGCTGGACACGGCCGAGGCCGAGATCGCCCCGGCGATGGCCAAGGAAGACTTCGCCGCCGCGATGGCCGCCATGGCCGCGCTGCGCGGACCGATCGACGCCTTCTTCGAGGCGGTGCAGGTGAACTCGGACAACCAGGTGGTGCGCCGCAACCGGCTCAACCTGCTGTCGCGGATCCGCCAGACCTGCCTGCAAGTGGCCGATTTGACCCGCGTCGAAGGCTAGCGCCACCGCCCCGACGGCGCGCCGGGGCGATCATTTCGGGACCGGTGCCGCCTCGTTACGCCCCGTCATGGCACCGGGCCTTTCAAAAGGTATTAGTGCGGCACACCCTTTTCGGGATATGCTGCATTGCGGAGAAACAGGGGCCCCGTCATGCCCGACACCTACCGGAAAGACATGCAGGCCGATGATCCGCATGTCACGCTCATCACTCCCTCGGCGCCGATCACGACGCCGAGCCATGGCGGCCGTGCTAAGTGCCTGCAGCGGCTGGTCCGACTCGAACTTCCGGTGCCGCGCACCGTTGCGCTGAGCTTCGACACGGTGCACCGCATCGCGCAGGGCGAGGTGCCGCCGCCCGCGCTGATTCTCGGCCAGTTCACCCCCGGCACGCTGCTCTGCGTGCGCCCCTCCTCCGAGGATCCCGACTGGGGCGGGCCGGGCTCGGTGCTCAACATCGGCATGAACGATGGCACCTTCATCGACTATTCCGACCGCATCGGGGCGGAGGCGGCCTCGGCGCTCTACAAGCGTTTTGTCACCGGCTACGCGATCCACGTGGCGCGGCTCGACCCCGATGTCTTTGAAGAGATCGACACCGAAGGCCAGCAGGGCCTGTCGGACGCGCTCCGCGCCTACGAGGAAGAAGCCGAGGAGCCCTTCCCGCAGGATCCCGCCGTTCAGCTTACCGCCGTTCTGCGCACCATGGCCCGCGCCTGGGAAGGCACCACCGCCCGGCTGCTGCGCCAGGCCAAGGGGGCGCCGGTGGACGCCGGGCTGGGGCTCATCGTGCAGGAGATGGCGCTGGGGCTGGGCATCGGCGAATGCGGCTCTGGCGTTCTGCAACTGGTCAACTCCGACACCGGCCTGCCGCAGATCACCGGACGCTACCTGCACCAGAGCCAGGGCCGCGACGCGCTGCACGACGAGAGCGCGGCGCTGTTTCTCGAACGCGATCCGCGCGGACCCTCGCTGGAGGAGCTGGCGCCGGAGGCCTTCGAGCAGCTCAAGGCCCACGCGCGGCTGATGCGCCAGCGCCTGCGCGCCGAGATGCAGATCGAATTCACCCTCGAGAACGGCAGGGTTCATATCCTTGACGGGGTGCGGGTGAAGCGCTCGCCCCGCGGTGCGCTGCGCATTGCCGTGCGGCTCGCCGAAGACGGGATCATCACCCGGGAAGAGGCGCTGATGCGGGTGGAACCGCGCGGGCTGTCGGAACTGCTGCACCGGCAGGTGTCGCCCGAGGCGGAGCGCGACGTAATCGGCAAGGGCGTCGCCGCCTCGCCCGGCGCCGCCACTGGCAAGATCGTCTTCAGTGCCGCCGAGGCGCAGGCCTCGGCTGCGCGCGGCGAGCCCTGCGTCCTTGTCCGGCGCGAGACCTCGCCCGAGGACGTGCGCGGCATGCATGTGGCCGCCGCGGTGCTGACCGAGCGCGGCGGGATGACCAGCCACGCGGCGGTGATCGGCCGCGGGCTCGGCCTGCCCTCGGTAGTAGGCGCCGCCAACATGGGCTTTCGTCTGAACGACAAAGTGTTGATTTCACAGGATGGCCGCCGGTTCTACGAGGGTGACACGATCACCGTCGACGGCACCTCGGGGCAAATCCTCGCAGGGGCGCCGGCGATGGTCGAGGCGGCGCTGGACGACGCCTTCCGCACCTTCATGTCCTGGGCCGACGACGCCCGTGACATCGGCATCCGCGCCAATGCCGACACCCCCGCCGATGCCGCCACCGCGCGCAACTTCGCGGCGCAGGGGATTGGCCTGTGCCGGACCGAGCACATGTTCTTCGAGGCCGACCGCATCACCCCGATGCGCGAGATGATCTTCGCCGACAGCCCCGAGGACCGGAAGGCCGCGCTTGCCCGGCTTCTGCCAATGCAACGTGCAGACTTCACGGAACTTTTCCGGATCATGGAGGGCATGCCCGTCTGCATCCGCCTGTTCGATCCGCCGCTGCACGAGTTCCTGCCCACCGACCGCGCCGGGCTGCGCGATCTGGCCGAGGCGCTCGACCTGCCGGTCAGCGACGTGACCCGACGGGTCGAGTCGATGGGCGAGTACAACCCGATGCTGGGCATGCGCGGCGTGCGGCTCGGCATCGCCGTGCCCGAGATCTACGACATGCAGGCGCGGGCCATCTTCGAGGCGACGCTGGATGCGTCGAAAGACGGTGCCCCGGTGGAGCCCGAGATCATGCTGCCGCTGGTTTCGGCGATGAAGGAGGTCGAACTGGTGAAGACCCGCATCGACGCCGTCGCCGCCGCGGTGCGCAACGAGCGTGGCCGGGCCTTCGACTATTCGCTCGGCGTGATGGTCGAGACCCCGCGCGCCTGCCTGCGCGCCGACGAGATCGCCCAGCATGCGCATTTCATGTCCTTCGGCACCAACGACCTCACGCAGATGACCTACGGGCTGTCGCGCGACGACGCCGGACGCTTCATGTCGCATTACGTGCAGCAAGGGGTCTTTGCCGAGGACCCGTTCCACCGGCTCGACCCCGAAGGGGTGGGCGAGCTGATCAAGATCGGGGTTGAGCGCGGGAGACACGGCAACCGCGGAATCATGCTCTCGATCTGCGGCGAGCATGGCGGCGACCCTGATTCGATTGCCTTCTGCAGGGAGGCCGGAATCGACTACGTGAGCTGCTCACCATTCCGCGTTCCGGTTGCAAGACTTGCCGCTGCGCAACTCGCGCTAAAAGAGAAAATCGGGGGAAAAAGGCCGAAATTCGCCTAAAAAGGGCCGTTTTCCACAAGGGATAAGGACGCTGTCCTTTTGCGCGGTCTTACTTGGGTGGACGAATTGGCGACTTTTTTGTAAATCGCCTCGGATTTCGGCATCCCTCGGGGTGCCCCCCCGAGCTGTGAGAGCCCTTAATGTTTCGTGCCACCGCGATCGTCATCGCCGCATGTTTTGCGGCGCTTCCCGTCCGCGCTGACATCCAGCATGACAGCATCCGTCACCTCGTCAAACTCGAACAGAGCGCGCTTCGTTCCGCAAATTCTTCGCATCTGCGCAGCATGATCACGCCGGTCTCGGCCGGCAGCTCGAAGGTCCCCCACTACGACCGCGCCTGGCTCGCCACCCAGCCCAAGGCGACCGGCGGCGCTCAGTTCCAGTGCCTGGCCGAGGCGCTCTACTTCGAGGCCCGCGGCGAGAGCCTGCAGGGGCAGTTCGCTGTCGCCGAGGTGATCATGAACCGCGTCGACAGCCCGCGCTTCCCGGACTCGGTCTGCGGGGTGATCAACCAGGGCACCGGGCGCCTGCACGCCTGCCAGTTCTCCTACACCTGCGACGGCCGCCCCGAGCACGTCAGCGAAAAGGCCGCCTGGGACCGCGTTGCCAAGGTGGCCAAGGCGGTGATCTCGGGCGCGCCGCGGGCGCTGACCCAGGGCGCCACCTATTATCACACCCGCGCCGTGCGCCCGAGCTGGGCCCGCAAGTTCACCAAGACGGCCACCATCGGCGCGCATTACTTCTACCGCGGCGCGAACTACCGTATCAGCACCAGCAACTGAGCGCCGCTTTTCTCCCCCGGCACGCCGTTGTCGGGGTCGCCCCTGCGTCAGGCCCCTGCTAGAGAGGCGGCAGTTTTCGCTTCCGGAGCCGCTGCCATGGCCGATGAAATCCGCCTCGCCTTCGCCCATCCCGACGAACGGGCCATCGCCACCGCCGGCGAGACCCCGCGCGACCGCATCTCGCTGCGCGACCACGTGGTCGAGGTCGAGATCGGCGCTTTCCAGGCCGAGCGCGGCAATCGCCAGCGCGTGCGCTTCAACGTCGTGGTCGAGGTGGCGCCCGGCAAGGGCGCGCTCGAGGACGATGTCGATCTGATCCTCTCCTACGACAAGGTGACCGAGGCGATCGCCGCCGAGCTCGAGGCCGAGCGGCTGAACCTGCTCGAGACCCTCGCCGAGCGCATCGCCGAACGCATCCTGCTGGAGCCGCAGGCGCTGCGGGTCTTCGTGCGGATCGAGAAGCTCGACCGCGGCCCCGGCGCGCTGGGGGTCGAGATCGTCCGCGCCCGCGACGGCGAACCGGTGGGCGCGGCGCAGGATGGCGCCCGCGAGCGCCCGCATCCGCGGGTGATCTACCTGTCGAACGCCGCCATCGCCGACACCGCGCTCTCGGGCTGGCTCGACCAGGCCGAGACCCTGGGCGCGCCGGTGATCCTCTGCGTCGGCCTGCCCGAAGGGGCGCGACCTCAGGCCAGCCACCCGCTGGCGCAGCGCCGGATCGACCTGCTGGCGATCGAACAGAACGCCTGGATGCTTGCGGCCCGCGACCCGCGCGCCAAGGTGGTCGCCACCCGCACCGAGCTCGACTGGGCGATGAAGAACGGCCAGAGCTGCATCTGGGCGCCGTCGAAGATCGTGCTCGACACGCCGACCGGTCAGGAAGCCCACCCCGAAGACCCCGCCGAGCTGGCGGGCTGGTTCGCCGGGCTGATGGAGGCCTGCGAGCTGGTGATGATCGGCGAAGAGCCGCCCGCCGGTCTGACGGTTCCGGCGCGGGCTGTAACAGTCGGAAATACCACGCTCTGAGCCCGTCGCCGCCCGGCTTGCCAAGCGGGCGCGCATCGGGCACAGACGCTCAATGACTGCCCGATACCGCCCCCTCGTCCAGTGCGGACACGCCCGCCCAGATGACGCCCTGCCGCTTGCCGGGGGTCCGCGCTGGTTCAGCCAGTGCGCGCGCCATGCCCGCGGCGAGGCGGTGACGGTGGTTCCGGTCTCCGAGGTGCCACAGGACGTGCTGGCCCGGCTCACCGCCCCGCGCGAGCCCGTCGCCGGCCTGTCGATGGACGGCCCGCGGATCATGGGCATTCTCAATGTTACCCCAGACAGCTTTTCCGACGGCGGCACCGATGCCTCGGCGCAGGAGTCCATCGCCCGCGCCCGCCGGATGCTGCAGGACGGCGCCGACATCCTCGACATAGGGGGCGAGAGCACGCGCCCCGGCGCGCCGGAAGTGCCGGTCGACGAAGAGATCGCCCGCGTCGTGCCGGTCACCGAGGCACTGAAGGGCGTGCCGATCTCGGTCGACACCCGCAAGGCCGCCGTCGCCCGCGCCGCCGCCGAGGCCGGTGCCACGCTGATCAACGATGTCTCGGGGCTGGTCTTCGATCCCGAGATGACCGAGTTCTGCGCCTCCTCCCGCCTGCCCGTCTGCGTCATGCACATGCGCGGCACGCCCGAGACGATGAGCGCCGAGACCGATTACGCCGACGTGCTGCTCGACGTCTACGACTTTCTCGAGACGCAGGTGCATGCGCTGGAGCACGCCGGGCTGCCGCGCGAGAAGATCGTGGTCGATCCCGGCATCGGCTTTGCCAAGACCCTCGATCAGAATCTCGCGCTGCTGAACGGGTTGTCGCTGTTCCACGGCCTTGGCTGCGCGATCCTGCTGGGCGTCTCCCGCAAGGGCTTCATCGGCAAGCTCTCGGGCGAGGCCGAGGCCGCCAACCGTTTCCCCGGCTCCATCGCCACCGCCCTTGCAGGCGTGGCGCAGGGGGCCCAGATCATCCGCGTGCACGACGTGCGCGAGACGCGCCAAGCCCTGACGCTCTGGCAGGCCGTCGAAGAAGGAGGCCAAGAATGACCCGCAAGCTTTTCGGCACCGACGGGGTGCGCGGCACCGCCAACATGCACCCGATGACCGCCGAGATGGCGCTGGCCATCGGCGCCGCCGCCGGGCGCTACTTCCGCCGCGAGGCGGGCGGCACGCACCGCGTGGTGATCGGCAAGGACACAAGGCTCTCGGGCTACATGTTCGAGACCGCGCTGACGGCGGGGCTCACCTCGACCGGCATGAACGTGCTGCTGCTCGGCCCGGTGCCGACCCCGGCGGTGGGGCTGCTGACGCCCTCGATGCGCGCCGACGTCGGGATCATGATCTCGGCCTCGCACAATCCTGCGCATGACAATGGCATCAAGTTCTTCGGCCCCGACGGCTTCAAGCTCTCGGATGAGGCAGAGGCCGAGATCGAGGCGCTGGTCGAGGCGGGCGTCGAGCCGGCCCAGGCCGGCAACATCGGCCGCGCCAAGCGGATCGACGATGGCCGCTTCCGCTACCAGGAGCGGGTGAAATCGAGCTTCCCGCACGGCATGCGGCTTGACGGCATAAAGGTGGTGATCGACTGCGCCAATGGCGCCGCCTACCGCGCCGCGCCCGAGGTTCTCTGGGAGCTCGGCGCCGAGGTGATCCCGGTGGGGACGCATCCGAACGGGCTCAACATCAACGACCAATGCGGCTCGACCAAGCCGCAGACCGCCGCCGAGACCGTGGTGGCGCATGGCGCCGATGTCGGCATCTGCCTCGACGGCGATGCCGATAGGGTGATCCTGATCGACGAGAAAGGCACCGTCGCGGACGGCGATCAGATCATGGCGCTGATGGCCGGCCGCTGGGCCGAGGAAGACCGGCTTGCCGGTGGCACGCTCGTCGCCACTGTGATGTCGAACCTCGGGCTCGAGCGCTACCTCGGCGATCGCGGGCTCACCCTCGCCCGCACCAAGGTCGGCGACCGCTACGTGGTCGAGATGATGCGGGCGCGTGGCTTCAACCTCGGAGGCGAGCAGTCGGGCCACATCGTGATGACCGATTACGCCACGACCGGCGATGGTCTCATGGCGGGGCTGCAGTTCCTCGCCGAGATGGTCCGCACCGGGCAGCCCGCCAGCCGCCTCGCGCGCAACTTCGAGCCGGTGCCGCAGCTGCTTAAGAACGTGCGCTTCGGCGCCGGGCAGACGCCGCTTGACGCCGCCAGCGTGCAGGGCGCCATCGCCGAGGCCGAGGCGCAGCTCTCGGGTCGCGGCCGGCTGCTGATCCGCAAGTCGGGCACCGAGCCTTTGATCCGGGTGATGGCAGAATGCGAGGACGAAGCGCTGCTGGCGCAGGTGGTCGACGGGATCGTCGCCGAGGTCCAGGCCGCCGCCGGCTGAGCCTCGCTTGCGGCGGTGCGCCTCTCGCGCGTGCGCCGAATTCGCGTATTTGGAAAGAGAAGAAGCCGGAGGTGCGCGTTGCCTCCGGTTTATCTTTTGGGCCGGAAAATCCCGGGGGGAGACGCGCGCGGCGTCTCGGAAGCGGGGCCCTAGGCAGCGACGCGGCGGGCGGAGCCCCCGCTTCAGCCGCCCTTGGCCACCCAGCGTTCCAACGCCGGGTAGCGCAGCGCCAGCGTCAGCCCGCGAGCAAGGAAGGAGACCTGGTAGGCCAGCCAGAGCCCGTGGTTGCCCATCGCCGGCAGCGCCAGCAGCAGCACCGCCGCGTAGATCACCGCCGAGACCGCCATCATGTTGCGCATGTCCGCCGAGCGCGTCGCACCGATGAAGATGCCGTCGAGCGTGAAGGGCAACGCCTGCAGCAGCGGCGAGACAACCATCCATGGCAGGAAGGCAATTGCCGCGGCGCGCACCGCCTCGTCGGCGGCGATGCCACGGATCAGCAGAGGTCCGACGAGCCAGAAGAGCCCCGCCAGCAGAAGCGCCGCCACCACGCACCAGAGGCCCGCGAGCCGGGCGCTGCGGCGCAGGTGCGGCAGATTGCGTGCCCCCACCGCCTGGCCGACCAGCGCCTCTGCGGCAAAGGCGAAGCCGTCCATCGTATGCGCGGTGATCATCATGAACTGCATCAGCACCTGGTTTGCCGCGAGGGTCTCGTCGCCGAAGCGTCCGCCGACCAGCATGAACGAGACGATGATCGCCTCCAGCAGCAGCGAGCGGATCAGGATATCGCCGTTGAGCGCGGCCATGCGGCGCAGCCGCGCCGGATCGAAGACCCGCGCCCGGTTCCGCCAGCCGGCCTCGGCAAAGCCGTCGCGGCAGAGCCAGAGGCCAAGGCCCAGACCCGACCATTCGGCGACGAAGGTGGCCAGCGCCACGCCCTCGACCCCCATGCCGACCCAGAGCACCAGCGCCAGATCGAGCACCACGTTCACCGCGTTCATGCCAAGCTGCAGCACCAGCACTGCCCGCGTCCGCTCCTGCGCGATCAGCCAGCCGGTGAGCCCGTAGATCGCCACCGCCGCCGGTGCCGACCAGATGCGGATCTGCATGTAGCTCTGCGCCATTTGCTCGACCTCTTGCGAGGCCGGGGAGGCGGCAAAGGCGATGCGGAAGATCAGCGCCTGCAGCGCGATCAGCAGCACGCCCCCGGCAAGACCGATCAGCAGCGCCCGCGCGAGCAGGGCGGAGACCTCGCAGCGATCATTCTCGCCGAGCGCTTGGGCGGTGAGCCCGGTGGTGCCCATGCGCAGGAAGCCAAAGATCCAGTAGATCGCCGAAAGCACCACCGCGCCGATGCCGACCGCGGCGATCGGCTCGGGGCTGGGGATCTGGCCGACCACGGCGGTGTCCACCGCGCCGAGGATCGGCACCGTGGCGTTCGAGAGCAGGATCGGCAGCGCGATCTTCAGCACGCGGCCGTGGGTCAGGGGGAGGTTCTGGGAGCGCATGGTTTCTTCAGAGAGGGATGGAGAGCACGGAGGCGACGGTGCGAAGGGGCGTGCTCACCTCTCGTCCCAGGGCATCAGGAAGTGCCCCACCGCCTGAACGATCGGCCGGTCGCGGTTGTCCTGCCAGGCTTCGGCATGGACCGAGGCGTAGCGCCGACCCGAGCGGGTGACACGGGCCCGGGCATAGGCGTCGCGCGGCAGGCCGGGGCGCAGGTAGTCGATGGTGAAATCGATGGTCTTGGGCAGGCGCGGCAGCCGACCCTGCTCCAGCGTCTCGAGATCGAGCCGACCGGATTCGACCTCGCCCCAGAGGCTGATCCAGCTCAGGGTGATGATCGAGGTCACCTCGAGAAAGGCGGCGGTCACCCCGCCGTGCAGCGCTGGCAGGTCAGGGTTGCCGATCAGCTTCTCGTCGAAGTTCAGCACCCCGGTCAGCTCGTCGCCGCGGCGGTCGAAGGTGATGCCGAGGAAATTCACGTAAGGCACGCCGCCGGCCAGCGCGCGAAGCGCGGTGTCGCGGCGCTGCTTAACCACTTGGACGGGTTCGGGCTTGCGATGGCTCATGCGGTGTCCTCCGGCGTGTCGCCGCGCAGCTGCGGGACGGTGAAGGTGCCGGTGGCCATGGCGACGGGGCGCGCCGTGTCCTCGTCCAGCGCCACGGCGCGCACGAAGGCGACCGAGCGGGTCACGTGGTGGCACTCGGCCCGGGCGGTGATCCCCTGCCCCGGCGTGGCGGCGCGCAGGTAGTCGATGCGCAGGCTGATGGTGGCGGTGTGCCCCTCGACTTGGCGGTGCGCCATGACCGAAGCGCCGCCGCAGGTGTCCATCAGCGTCGAGACCGCACCCCCATGGATCACCCCGGTCTCGGGGTCGCCGACGAGCTGCGCCGCGAAGGGCATGTGAATCTCGGCACAGCCATCGCCGAAGCCGGTGATCTTCAGACCCAGCGCGCGCGCCTGCGGTAGCCGCAGGATCAGCTCGGCCGCAACCGCCGGGTCGAAACCCGACTCCGCATCCGTGGACATGGCGATATCCCTTTCTCGTCTCGCGTCTTTATGCGGCGACGGATCGCGCACCGCAAGCCGCGCGGCCATTGCCCTCGCCGCGGTGCCGCATTACCTTTCGCCACGTCAGGAGGCCCAATGAGCGAGACACGTCTCAGCTTCAAGCAAATGTGCGCACGGTTCGAGGTCACCCCACGCACCTTGCGCTACTACGAGTACATCGAGCTGCTCACCCCCGATCGTGACGGGCGATCGCGCTGGTACGGCCCTCGCGAGGTGGCGCGGATGACGCTGATCCTGCGCGGGCGAAAGTTCGGATTCCAACTCGAGGAGATCCGGCAATGGCTGCAGATGTACGAACGCGACGGCACCGAGGCACAGATGCGCACCTGGGTGGAGATGGCGGACCGGCAGCTCGTGCAGCTCGGCGAGCAGCGCGCGCAGCTCGATTCGGCAATCGAGGAACTCAAAGCGCTTCGGGATGTGACCCTCAAGGAGCTGGGTGAATAGGACGAATCACCCCCCCCGGGGCGTGTTGAAACGCTTTGATTTCGTACCCGGCTGCATACATTCGAGCCCCCGAATGGCTGCGTCACGCGCAACCGGGGAAAGAAAGTTCTTCTCGCCATCGCGTGACGCTTAACGAAGTTACGTAATTTCGGAAATGACGTTGCGTAGCGGTCTCAAAAGGATAGGGGGCAGTTGTAGGATTGTCATGAAAGGCGCAGTTCACCCGTCATCTTGACGCGAAGTGAGGTAGAAGACCTGACATGAGTGACGACCAGTTTATGACGATCCGCGAAATGTGCGACCTGTTTGAGGTGACGCCGCGGACTCTCCGTTTCTACGAGCAGAAGGAACTGCTCTTTCCCATCCGTGAAGGACAGAAGCGCCTCTTCACCCGGCGTGACCGGGCTCGGCTGAAACTGATCCTGCGCGGCAAGCGCTTCGGCTTCAGCCTCGAAGAGATCCGCCAGCTTCTGGAGCTCTATGACAAGGGTGACCAGCAGCGGACCCAGATCGCGCGCAGCTACGAGATCGGCCAGGAACGTCTTGCCGACATGATCCGTCAGCGCGATGATCTGACCATGGCGATCGAGGAACTGAAAGAACAGCTTGCCTGGGGCGAACAGATGCTCGGCGAGTTGGAGCGCAAGGCCGGCTGATCCCCCAGCGGACCATCGCGAGGCCTTGGCGGACGGGAGAGGAGGCCCCATGCCAGGCGCAATACAAGCTGCACAGCCCAAGTACACCGCCCCGGTCGCGGATCTGCTGTTCGTCCTTCGCGACGTACCGCGGATCGACCGGGGCGTTTCTGCATCTGCGGACCGCGGCACCTGCGCCGCGATCCCGACCGCGGTGGCTCGGCGCGCCGAGGCCCGGGGCCGCAGAGTGAAACCCTGTTGCGAAAGTTACCGGAAAGGAGCCGCCCATGCCCAAGCGCTTACGTCTCACCCGACGCTTCTCGGTCGCGATGACAGAGGACGGCTACCGCGGCCTGCGCAGCTTCTCGGCGGCGGCGGGGCTCGACGAGGGCGAGGCGCTGTCTTTCCTCTTCGAGAATTTCGGCAGCGTGACCGATGCCGAGGTGCTCTCGCACCGGCTGCGGCTGTTCAACGCCGAGCTCGAGGCGCGCAAGCGATGAGCCAGACCTCCGCCCCCCTCGACCGCGCGGGCGGCGGGCGAAGGACCGGGTGTGTCGCACCCCCGGACCCCCGCGGGATGGTTCCGCCTAGAAGACATACCGGAGCCGCACATCGGGTCCACGCCACGTCGAGCCCGGTCACCGGGCGGATCACCGGGCGGATCACCGGGCGGATCACCAGGAGCCGGGCCACGCGGGACTGCACTCGGTCCGCCCCGCCGCGGCACCGGCCTGCAAGGGCCTCCGGCTTGGCGGCGGGGTTGCTGCTAGGGCGGTCATCGGCGTCCCAGCCTGTACCGCGCCGACAGTCTTTCCGCCGCGAGGTTAAGAACGGGTTACATCTGGCGTCGAAACAGGTTTCTTCTAGGATCGAGTATCCCGCGGGAATGCGGGGGCGCGAAGCCCCCGCCACTGCCCGCGCCACAACGCACAGGGAAAGACCGCGCGCATGACCATCAAGCTCTACTGTTTCGGAGAATCCGGAAATGCCTACAAGGCGGCACTGCCGCTGCAGCTCGCGGGGCTGGACTGGGAACCGGTGAAGGTGGATTTCTTCAATGGCGCCACCCGCACGCCCGAGTACCGCGCCGAGGTCAACGAGATGGGCGAGGTGCCGGTGCTGGTCGATGGCGATATCACCCTCACCCAATCGGGGGTGATCCAGCACTATATCACCGAGAAGACCGGCAAGTTCGGCGGCGCCACGCCCGAGGAGGCGCGCGAGGTGCTGCGCTGGCAGTTCTGGGACAACCACAAGCTCAGCAGCCCGGCCGGAATGACGCGTTTCCTGATGAACTTCCTCCCGGAGGACAAGCGCCCGGCCGAGGTGATCGCCTTCACCCAGGGGCGTCTCAAGGCCGCCTACCAGGTGCTCGACGCGCACCTCGGCGGCCGCGACTGGATCGTCGGCGACGGGCCGACCCACGCGGATTTCTGCTGCTGCGGCTATCTTTTCTATCCCGAGCCCTTTGGCTTTGTCCGGGCAGACTGGCCGAACATCGACCGCTGGCTAAGTGGTATCGAAGCCTTGCCGGGCTGGAAGCATCCCTATGAGCTGATGCCCGGCTCGCCCGCCGACCGGGCCTAGAGGCGCCACACATCCCGGCCGACCATGGAAGGAGGAGCCATGTCCGAGGCCTATATCTACGACGCGATCCGTACCCCGCGCGGGCGGGGGCGGCCGGATGGCGCGCTGCACGAGGTGACGGCCCTGCGGCTCTCGGCGCTTGTGCTGGATGGGCTCCGGGAGCGGAACGGCCTCGATGGGCCGGTGCTCGAGGATGTGATCTGGGGCAATGCCACCCAGATCGGCGAACAGGGCGGTTGTCTCGCGCGCTCCGCCGTCCTGGCCTCGGGACTGGACGAGGCAATTCCGGGCCTGTCGATCAACCGCTTCTGCGCCTCGGGGCTCGAGGCGGTGATGCTTGGCGCCGCGCAGGTGCAGGGCGGATTGGGGCAAGCGTATCTGGCGGGCGGGGTCGAGATGATGAGCCGCGTGCCCATGGGCTCGGACGGGGCGGCAATCGCCGTTGATCCCTCGCTCGCCATCCCCCAACATTTCGTGCCGCAGGGCATTGCCGCGGACCTCATCGCCACGAAGCACGGCATCACGCGCGAGGCCGCCGATTCCTACGCGGCGGAGAGCCAGGCGCGCGCCGCCCGCGCCTGGGAGGAGGGCCGCTTCGCGCGCTCGATCCTGCCGGTCACCGATATCAACGGGCTGCCCATTCTCGCGCGTGACGAGGCGCTGCGGCCCGGCACGGATCTCGAGGCTCTCGCGGGGCTGACGCCCGCCTTCAGAGAGATGGGCGCGCAGATGCCCGGCTTCGATGCCGTGGCGCTGATGCGCTACCCCGAGCTGGAACGCATCGATCACATTCACCATGCGGGCAACAGCTCGGCCATCGTCGACGGGGCGGCGGGCGTGCTGGTCGGCTCGAAGGGCTTCGGCGAGGCGATGGGGCTGGCGCCTCGCGCGCGCATCCGCGCCATGGCCCGCATCGGCAGCGAGCCGACGATCATGCTGACCGGCCCGCTCCCCGTCACCGAAAGGGTTCTCGAGCAGGCGGGGATGGAGATCGGCGACGTCGACCTTTTCGAGGTGAACGAGGCCTTCTCCTCGGTGGTCTTGCGCTTTCTGCAGGCCTTCGACGCCGACCCGGGCAAGGTCAATGTCAACGGCGGCGCCATCGCCATGGGCCACCCGCTCGGCGCCACCGGGGCAATGCTGATCGGCACGCTTCTGGACGAGCTCGAGCGCGCGGACAAATCCACCGGCCTTGTCACGCTCTGCGTCGCCTCGGGCATGGGCGTGGCCATGATCCTCGAGAGGGTATGATGCCAAAACTCCACCCCCAACCCGTCACCACCCATCGCGCCAGCCGCCATCGCGTGCTCGGTGACGGTCCCGGCCCCTATGGCTACCAGCTCCTGTCGGATCCGGGCGGGCTGACCCAATTCGGCGCCTTCATCGAGGAACTGCCGCCCGGCTCGGCCTCGGGCTGGCGGCACTGGCACGAGCGCGAGGACGAAATGGTCTACGTGCTGAGCGGCGCATTGGTGCTGGTCGAGGACGAGGAGGTGGCGATGGGTCCGGGCGATTGCGCCTGTTGGCCCGCCGGTCAGGGCATCGGGCACCGGCTTGAAAACCGCTCGGACGCCCCGGCCCGCTACCTTGTGATCGGCACCCGCAGCGGCGCGGACGTCATCCACTACAGCGACCATGACCTGGTGACCGAGACCCATGGCGCGGCCCGCGTCTACCGCCGCCGCGACGGATCGGAGGTGGGGCGGCACGAAGGGGAGGATGAGACATGAGCGATTTCTCGGCCGACACCGAGGGCGGCGTCTGCACCATCTCTTGGGACACGCCCGGCAAATCGATGAACGTCATGAGCCTCGAGGCGCTCGCCGAGCTCGACGCGCTGGTGAGCGCGGCGCTGGAAGATGCGCGCGTGAAAGGCATCGTGATCACCTCCGCCAAGCCCGGCAGCTTTGCCGGCGGCATGGACCTGAAGACGCTGGCGGCGATGCGCGACACCGCCGGGGACGACCCGGCCAAGGGCATCTTCGAGGGGATCATGGCGCTGCACGCGGCACTGCGACGGATCGAACGCGCCGGGATGGACGCCGCGAACGAGGGTGGCAAGCCCATCGCCTGCGCCCTGCCCGGCACAGCGCTCGGGCTCGGCTACGAGCTGGCGCTGGCCTGTCATCGGATCTTCGCCGCGCCGACCCACGGTGCGAAGATCGGCCTGCCGGAGATCAAGCTCGGGCTGTTTCCCGGCGCCGGCGGTACCACGCGGCTGGTGCGCAGGCTCGGGGCCATGGGCGCGGCGCCCTATCTGCTGGAGGGCACGCTTCTGTCCCCCGAAAAGGCGAAGGCGGCGGGGCTGATCGACGAGATCGACGAGACCCCCCTGGAGGCCGCCCGCGCCTGGGTGTTGCAGGCCGCGCCCGAGGCGCTGGCGAAACCCTGGGACCGCAAGGGCTTCAAGCTGCCCGGCGGCGGGCCGTATCACCCGGCGGGCTTCATGACCTTTCTCGGCGCCTCGGCCATGGTGAACGGCAAGACCAAGGGGGCTTACCCGGCCGCAAAGGCGCTGCTTTCGGCGGTCTACGAGGGCGCGCAGGTGCCCTTCGACACCGCACTCAGGATCGAGGCGCGCTGGTTCACCCATGTCATGCTCGACCCCAGCTCGAGCGCGATGATCCGCACGCTCTTCGTCGGCAAGGAAGCGCTGGACAAGGGCGCGGGCCGACCCGAAGGCGTGCCACCGCAGAGCGTGAAGAAGCTCGGCGTGCTTGGCGCTGGGATGATGGGCGCGGGCATTGCGCTGGTCGCGGCGCAGGCGGGGGTCGAGGTGGTGCTGCTCGACCGCACGCAGGAGGCGGCGGACAAGGGCCGCGCCCACGCCGAGGCCTATCTCGAAGAAGGGGTGAAGCGCGGCAAGACCAGCGACGCGCAGAAGCAGGCGGTGCTGCAACGGCTGAGCGCCACCACCGAGTTTGCCGCCCTGGCCGGCTGCGACATGATCATCGAGGCGGTCTTCGAGGATCCAGAGGTGAAGGCCGAGGTCACCCGCACCGCGCTGCGCCACGTGCCCGAGAGCTGCATCTTCGCCACCAACACCTCGAGCCTGCCCGTGTCGAAACTGGGCGAAGCCTCGCTGATGCCCGAGAATTTCGTCGGCCTGCATTTCTTTTCACCGGTCGAGAAGATGCAGCTGGTCGAGGTGATCAAGGGGGTCCGCACCGGCCCGCGCGCCGTGGCCAAAGCGCTGGATTTCGCCCGAATGATCCGCAAGACGCCGATCGTCGTGAACGACGCGCGTTTCTTTTATGCCAACCGCTGCATCATCCCCTATCTCAACGAGGGGCTGCGCCTGCTGCGAGAAGGCGTCGCCCCGGCGCTGATCGAGAATGCAGCCAAGCTGACCGGGATGCCGCTCGGTCCGCTGCAGCTGGTCGACGAGACCTCGATCGAGCTGGGACTGAAGATCGCCCAGGCCAGCCGTGCCGCCATGGGCGAGAGCTATCGGGACGCGGATGTCGACGGGGTTCTGCAGCGCATGGCCGAGCTGGGGCGGCTTGGACGGAAGGCGGGCGCGGGCTTTTACACCTACGAGGGCGGCAAGCGGCTCGGACTCTGGGAGGGGCTGGCGGTCGAATGGCCCGAAGCGGAAGAGCAGCCGGAGCTGCAGGAGGTGCAACACCGGCTACTCTTCGTGCAGGCGCTGGAGGCCGTTCGGGCGCTGGAGCGCCACGTGCTGCCGGGAGTGCGCGAAGGCGATGTGGGCGCCGTGCTGGGCTGGGGGTTCGCGCCCTGGTCGGGCGGGCCGTTCTCCTGGCTCGACATGCTCGGCGCCCCCTATGCCGCCGAGCGTGCCTCTGAACTCGCCGATCGCCACGGGCGGCGCTTCACCTGCCCCGAGACGCTTGCCGAGATGGCACGCAAGGGCGGGCGCTTCTACCCCGCCTGAGCGGCCTCACAGCACTCCGGCCAGGATCGCGGCGCCCCAGAGAACCAGCGCCGCCCCGGCGAGCTTGCTGATCTGTGGCCCGTGCGGAAGGTATTTCTCGGCCGCGACCCAGAGCGCGAGGCCGACGATCCAGGCGAAGTTCATGATGCCGCCGACAAAGAGCAGTGCCATTAGGAACCAGCAGCAGCCGAGGCAATACCAGCCGTGCTCCACCCCCATCCGGAAGGCCCCCGTCATCCCGGATCGCCGGTGGCGGGTCAGGACCTCTGCCGGCGACCGGCACTGGCTGAGACAGCTCTGCTTGAGCGGGGTGAACTGGAAGGCCCCGGCGGCAATCAGCACCAGCGCTCCGGCCCTGCTGCTGGTGAGTGACATCATGCTGGCCGAGACCAGCCCGCCCTCCTCGAGTGCCCATTGCAGCGCCGTCGCCAGCGCGCTGAACAGCGCCCAGACTGCGAGGTAGCCTAGGACGAACGCCGCGCAGCTGCGCGGCACCGCCAAGGCCTGCGCCCCGCGCCGCCCGAGCGCGGCGTAGAGCAGTACCACCGGCGCCACGCTCGGCAGCATCATGGCGATCATCATCACCCACCACATCAGGAAGACCAGCAGCGCGTGCCCGAAGGACCAGGCCCCGGCCATGTCCATGTCCGTGCCCAGGCCCGACGGATCGGCCTTGCCCAGCATGCCGGGCATCTTCGGCGCCGACATCTCCATGCCGGCGCCGCTGACCGTGTAGAGCGCCGCCAGCAGGAACAGCAGACCCAGCAGACCCGCAACGATCAGCCGGTCGCGGCGCAGGGCGCGTTCGGCAAGGCTCTCTTGCATCCTGACATCTCCGATCTGAGGCGGCTCGGCTCAGGCGGCCTCGAGCACGCCCTGCCCTGACAGATGGATCTCGAGCAGATGGGCGTGGCTGGCCTTGTTGTTCTCGAGGCGGATCTCGCCGCTGGTGCTGGCCGTGCCCCGGGCGATTTCGGCGACGCGATACTCAAAGCCATGCGGCAGATTGATCCGCGCCCGATGCGCAGCCCCGGTGACCGGGTTGGTGATCGGCTCGGCGACACAGTCGACCACCCCGGGGACCGAGAGCTGCGCGCTGCGGCTCTCCATGTCGAGTTCGAAGGCGATCGGCTTGTAAAGCGTCTGCAACTTGTTCGGCGACATCGCGGAAAACACCCACCACATGGTCGCCATGTCCTCGGTGTCCTCGCCGACGAAGATGCGCTCGAGTGCCCTGCGCTGCGCCGGGCTTGCGCCGTCATCGATGACGACCTGCATGGTGCCCCCGCCTTCGTGGATTGGACCCGGCCAATGCAGCAGCATGGCGGCGCGGGTGCCCGAAAGATCGGTTTCACCGTGATGGCCGGAATGGAATTCGAACCCCGCTACCGCCTCGCAGTTGCCATAGGTGGGCAGGGACATGAATTGGCAGGGGCAGCCAGGGGCGCAATTGCAGTTTCCCAGCTCGTAGCCGTGAAGCTCCCAGGGGGTCATAGCGTGTTCTCCTCAATTGGTTGGGCTCAAATGTCCTAGAAAGAAATTGACTCGGAAAACTCGGGGTGACCCGCCGTGCAGGGAGGGCGCAGTCGGGAAAATGTCCCACGACACATGCGCAGTGTAGCATATCAGCGCGGGCCTGCGGACGTGGCGCGCCGTTCTGACACAAAAAAGGGACAGGGCCTCCCGCCCTGTCCCCTCGTCGACCCGGCTTCGTCTGTTCAAGAAGCCGCCCACCGCGAGACCGCCGCGCCGACCTTCGGCAGCGCAGCAGGCATCCTCTTGGCCACGCCCGCACCAGATCAGACGGCGGCAATCAGATTACGGTAAGCGCCTCTTCGAAGGTGCGCAGCCCGGTGCGCGGCGCCTGGACAAGCACCGCCATGTTGCCCGGCTTGTGCTCGTTTCGCCGCATCTTCACATGCGCCGCGGGGATCTCCTCCCAGCCGAAGACCTCGGACATGCAGGGGTCGAGCCGGCGCTCGATCATCAGCTTGTTGGCCGCCGAGGCCTGCTTGAGGTGGGCGAAATGCGAGCCCTGCAGGCGCTTTTGGTGCATCCACATGTAGCGCACGTCAAAAGTGCAGTTGAAGCCGGAGGTGCCGGCGCAGATCACCACCATGCCGCCCTTCTTGCACACCAGCGCCGAGACCGGGAAAGTCGCCTCGCCCGGGTGCTCGAAGACCATGTCGACGCTCACGCCCTTGCCCGTGATCTCCCAGATCGCCTTGCCGAACTTGCGCGCCTCCTTGAGCCAGTCGTTGTACTCGGGCGTGTTGACCGTGGGCAGCTGGCCCCAGCACTTGAACTCGTTGCGATTGATGACCCCCTTGGCACCCATCGACATGACGAACTCGCGCTTGCTCTCGTCCGAGATCACCCCGATGGCGTTCGCGCCGGCAGTGTTGATCAGCTGGATCGCATAGGAGCCGAGCCCGCCCGAGGCGCCCCAGACCAGCACGTTCTGCCCGGGCTTGAGCTCATGCGGGTGGTGGCCGAAGAGCATCCGGTAGGCGGTGGCCAGCGTGAGCGTGTAGCAGGCGCTTTCTTCCCAGGTCAGATGCTTGGGTCGCGGCATCAGCTGCTGCGCCTGCACGCGGGTGAACTGGGCGAAGCTGCCGTCCGGCGTTTCGTAGCCCCAGATGCGCTGGCTGGGCGAGAACATCGGGTCGCCACCGTTGCACTCTTCGTCGTCGCCGTCGTCCTGGTTGCAGTGGATGACCACCTCGTCGCCGACCTTCCAGCGGGTGACCTTGTCGCCCACCTTCCAGACGATGCCCGAGGCGTCGGAGCCCGCAATGTGATAGGGCGCGCCATGGCCGTCGAAGGGGCTGATCGGCACGCCGAGCCCGGCCCAGACGCCATTGTAGTTGACCCCGGCCGCCATCACGAGAACCAGCACCTCGGAGCTGTCGATCTCCCAGGTGTCGACCACCTCCTTCTGGAAGGACTGGTCGGGCTCGCCATGACGCTCGCGGCGGATCGCCCAGGCGTACATCTGCTTCGGCACATGGCCGAGGGGCGGCATCTCGCCGATCTCGTAGAGGTCCTTCACCGGTGTGTTGTAGGGCGCGATCTCGGTCTTGCTGTCGAGTGCCATCATGGCCTCCTTCCTCACTCCTGCGTCGCCCGCGCTGCAGTGCAGAATCGCGGGGCTCCTCCCCTTCGAGATACAATTCATCGCGCAACATTGCAACTCTCATGGCTATCTTGGTGAAATTTTATAACTTAGTTGATACGGATCCGTGAGCCTGCGTTCTCCCGAAACGCATGTATACTGGGTTTTCCGAGATGCCGCCCCTGCTGCAGCGCAGCTGAGGCTCTCCGCCGCGATGCGGCGAATTGACTGGACATTTTATTTCCAATATCCACTCCAAACAGCAAGATGATTGCTCGCGAGATTCGAGCAGCTCAAGGGAGGATGATATGAAGGACAGCACCAGCCCGCGCCAGCCCGACCGCCCCTGGCTGATCCGCACCTATGCCGGACATTCCACCGCCAGCGCCTCCAACGCGCTCTACCGGTCCAATCTCGCCAAGGGGCAGACCGGGCTTTCGGTGGCCTTCGATCTGCCGACCCAAACAGGGTATGACAGCGATCACGTGCTGGCCCGCGGCGAGGTCGGCAAGGTTGGCGTGCCGGTCTGCCACCTCGGCGACATGCGCGCACTGTTCGACCAGATCCCGCTCGAGCAGATGAACACCTCGATGACGATCAACGCCACCGCCCCCTGGCTGTTGTCGCTCTATATCGCCGTCGCGGAGGAACAGGGCGCGGAGATCGCGAACCTTCAGGGCACGGTGCAGAACGACCTGATCAAGGAATACCTCAGCCGCGGCACCTATATCTGCCCGCCGAAACCTTCGCTCAAGATGATCGGGGACGTGGCCGAGTATTGCTATGCCCATGTGCCCAAGTGGAACCCGATGAACGTCTGCTCCTATCATTTGCAAGAGGCTGGCGCGACACCCGAGCAGGAGTTGGCCTTTGCCCTCGCCACCGCCTGCGCAGTGCTGGACGAGCTGAGACCGCGGGTCGCCGCTGAGGATTTCGTGGCGCTCTGCGGACGCATCAGCTTTTTCGTCAACGCCGGGATCCGGTTTGTCACCGAGATGTGCAAGATGCGCGCCTTCGTCGATCGCTGGGACGAAATCCTGCAAGAGCGCTATGGGGTCGCCGATCCGAAATACCGGCGCTTCCGTTATGGCGTGCAGGTCAACAGCCTCGGGTTGACCGAGCAGCAGCCCGAAAACAACGTCTATCGCATTCTCATTGAAATGCTGGCCGTCACCCTGTCGAAGAAAGCCCGCGCGCGCGCCGTGCAATTGCCCGCCTGGAATGAGGCGCTCGGCCTGCCCCGTCCCTGGGACCAGCAGTGGTCGATGCGGATGCAGCAGATCCTGGCCTATGAGACCGACCTGCTCGAATTCGACGATCTCTTCGACGGCAATCCCGCGGTGGATCGAAAGGTCGAGGAACTGAAGCAGGACGCGCGGGCCGAGCTGGCGAATATCGACTCGATGGGCGGCGCCATCGGCGCCATCGAATACATGAAAGCCCGGCTCGTCGACTCCAATGCGGACCGGCTCGGGCGTATCGAGCGCAATGAGACCACCGTGGTGGGCGTCAATCGCTGGACGGATGCCGAACCTTCCCCGCTGGTTGGCGAAGACGGTGGAATCATGGTGGTGGACCCTGCGGTCGAGCACGAGCAAATCTCTCGGCTTGGAGACTGGCGTGCCGCCCGCAATGCCGGTGCCGTGACCGCGGCGCTGGCCGAATTGCGCCGCGCCGCCTCGGCGGGGGAGAACATCATGCCCGCCTCGATCGCCTGCGCAAAGGCGGGGGTCACAACCGGCGAATGGGCAGGGGAAATGCGCGCCGTACACGGGGAATATCGCGGCCCGACCGGCGTCGCCAAGGCCGTCTCCAACCGCACGGAGGGGCTTGAGGACCTGCGTGCCGCAGTCGATGCGGTCAGCGACCGACTGGGCACCCGCCTGCGCTTTCTCGTTGGAAAACCCGGTCTCGACGGGCATTCGAACGGCGCCGAGCAGATCGCTTTCCGGGCGCGCGATTGTGGCATGGAGATAGACTATGACGGAATTCGGTTAACTCCTGAACAGATTGTTTCGCAAGCCCGCACTGGCGCGCATGTCATAGGGCTTTCCATTCTTTCGGGTAGTCACATTCCGTTGATTTCCGATATTCTGGAAAAAATGCGCGCTGAAGGGCTTGCGCATATTCCGGTGGTGGTTGGCGGCATCATCCCCGACGAAGACGCCAAACGGCTTCTCGCCTGCGGCGTTGCGCGCGTTTACACGCCCAAAGACTTTGAGTTGAACAAGATAATGCAGGACATCATCACCCTCGCGGATCCCGAGAGCGTCGCCGCGCAATAGCGTAAAATCCCGCAGAAGAAGAGCAAAAAGAACAGGCGGCTCACGGTGACTGTGAGTGGTCAATAGCCTCTTTATACAAAATCTAGAATTGACACAAAGCGTGCACTTGCGGAATAGCTCCGGATAGCCAATTTTATTGGCACAGAAAACGGAGACAATCGTGAATATTGACCTTGATACCCTGTCCAAGGACGAGTTGAAGCAGCTAAAGGCCGACGTGGATAAAGCTCTGGCTACCATAGACGCGCGCCGCAAGGCGGAAGCAAAGCGCGCAGCCGAGCAGGTCGCCAAGGAATTCGGATACTCGTTGGACGAAATCATTGCCGCTGGCGGCACCAAGGGCTCCAAAGGCGCCCCTAAATACGCAAACCCGTCCGATCCGGCGCAGACCTGGACCGGTCGTGGTCGCAAACCGAACTGGGTGATCGAAGCGCTTGACGAGGGCAAATCGCTCGAAGATCTCGCGCTCTGATGACCGTCCATATCGGAGCAAAGCCCGGCGATATCGCCGAAACGGTTCTGATGCCCGGCGATCCACTGCGCGCGAAATGGGTGGCTGAAACGTTTCTGGAAAACGCGGACTGCGTCAACCAGGTGCGCGGCATGTATGGTTTCACCGGGTTCTGGAAAGGAAACCGGGTCTCCGTCCATGGCTCCGGCATGGGCATGCCGAGCCTGTCCATCTACGCCAACGAACTGATCCGGGACTACGGGGCGAAGACCCTGATCCGGATCGGTTCCTGCGGCGCGATGCAGCACAGTGTCTCGGTGCGGGACGTCATCCTTGCGATGACGGCCAGCAGCCTGTCTACCCCGTCGCGGGGCATCTTCCGCGAGGTGAACTTCGCACCCTGCGCCGATTACGGCCTGCTGCGCGCCGCCGCCGAGGCCGCAGCGCGCATCGGAGCGAAAACCCATGTGGGCGGGATCTATTCCGCTGACGTGTTCTACGACGAACGCCCCGATCTGACCGAGATCATGACCCGTCACGGCATCCTCGGCGTCGAGATGGAAGCGGCCGAACTCTACAATCTCGCGGCGCGCCACGGCGTGCGTGCGCTCGCCGTGCTCACCGTTTCGGACCATCTCCTCACCCATGAGGCCCTGCCGGCGGAAGAGCGCCAAAGCTCCTTTGCCGAGATGGTCGAGATCGCGCTCGAGGCAGCCTTCGCCTGAGGTGCGGGCGGGACAGAGCGCCCGCCCGGCTGATCCTTCCCAGCCTTACCAGCCAGCTCTCCCCGCGGGCCTGGTCACATGCCGTGGCTGCGGTCGTACCCGTTGCGCGCGGGCGGCTGCCAGCCCTCCAGCGCGCCCTCTGGCACTCTCAGGATGTCCACCTCCAGCGGCGCGCAACGCGCCCTGTCCGAGCTGTGCTCGCTGGCGCAATCGCCACCTGGACAGGCGCTCAGCGCGCCCAGCAGCTCGATCTCGGCGAAGAACGTCAGGAAATCGCCGGGGCGAACCGGGCTCGCCTTCATAAAGTACTGGCCGGTGTCGCGGGTGAAGCCAGTGCACATGAAGACGTTCAGCACGTCATGCACCTCGCGCGCCGCCGCCTCGGCCGAGAGCCCCGTCGCCCCCGCCAGTGCCCGCGTCAGGTTGGAATGGCAGCAATGGTGGTACTGATCGCCGCCGCTCAACAGGTGATGCGTGTGCGGATCGCAGCGCGTTCCGATCACGTCATGCACTGAGCCGCCGTATTCATCGATGCCGTACCAGCCGAGGCTGTCCTCGACGATGGTCGCCATGGGCCGCAGGTCGGGAAAACTCGACCACATACGCGCGCCGGTGGTCAGATGCGTGCCATGCAGCGCGCGCGTCTTGCCCGAATAGAAGCGCTCCGAGAGGTCCGCGGCATTCCACAGGTTGAGATCGCCCACCTGCGGCGCCTCGACGCTGCGGATGCGAAAGAAGCCCCCCGCGGGCACCCGGAAGGCACAAGCCTCGCGCGGCGCAGCGACAACGGTCTCAACCAGCTCCGCCTGCGCCAGCGCCGCGCGGTAGAGCGCCATATCCGGCACGGGCAGGGTCTCGGTGGGATAGCAGATCACCGGGGGCACAGCCCGGCGGGCCTCGGCGTCCTTCGGCGGTGCGATTGGGGTCTCGGTCATCCTGTGGCTCCTCTTTGCCATCAGAAGACCCGCCGCCCCCGCGAGGCGCAAGCCTGCCCCACCTCCTAAGAGCAAATATCATGGGGGAGGCCCCGAAAGGGGACGGCGGCAGTGCTCGCTCTGTCGCTCGCGCCCTGCGCCGGCACCCCTGCCCCGACCGTCGTCGGCCTCAGTTCGTCTGGCGCAGGCAGATGTCGGGGGTCTGGCCGCGCGGCCCCGTGGTGGTGGCGCCGCACTGCACACAGGTCCAGCTGCTCTCGCCCGCGCCGCGGCGTTCGCGCCATCGGCATTTGCGCGTGTCGCCGTGGCGGTAGTTGAAGACCAGCAGCACGATCACCGCAACGACAAAGACCCCCGCGAAGATCATCGGGGGCCTCGGTCAGTCGGGCTTGATTGGCAGGCGAGGCGCATGGTCAAAACCCTAGCGCGAGGCGCCGCCGGCAACCACCCTCAGGCGGCGCGGTAATAGTCCAGCGTACCCAGATCGGCGGTCACATCCTTGTGCGCGACCTGCACGAGCACGGGCTCGGGCTGGTAGTAGGCGAAGGCCTGCTCGAGCGCGTCGAGGGCTTCACGGGCGGTGGTATCGGTCTTTGCAGCGGTGCTGGTCATAGCGTCAATCCTTGATCTCTCGATCTCCTCCCGTCCGCTTCCCTAGATAGGGCTTCGCGCAGGGTGGCACACCCGCCGATGCTGCAACCACGCTCTGCGCTGAGCGCAACGGTGCACCGCGAGACCGGGCACGAAAAAACGCCGCGCCCTGCGGGCACGGCGTTTCGGGATTGCGCGGCGCTCTGGCTCAGACGTGCCGGTTCAGCATCATCTTCTTGATCTCGGAGATCGCTTTCGCCGGGTTCAGACCCTTCGGGCAGGTCTTGGCGCAGTTCATGATCGTGTGGCAGCGATAGAGCTTGAACGGGTCCTCGAGCTGATCGAGGCGCTCGCCGGTGGCTTCGTCGCGGCTGTCGATGATCCAGCGGTAGGCGTGCAGCAGTGCCGCCGGGCCGAGGTAGCGGTCGGAGTTCCACCAGTAGCTCGGGCAGGCGGTCGAGCACGAGGCGCACATGACGCACTCATAAAGACCGTCGAGCTTCTTGCGGTCCTCGATGGACTGCCGCCACTCCTTCTGGGGACGGTTGGTCTTGGTTTCCAGCCAGGGCATGATCGAGGCGTGCTGGGCATAGAAATGCGTCAGATCGGGGATCAGGTCCTTGACCACCGGCATGTGCGGCAGCGGGTAGATCTTCACGTCGCCCTTGACCTCATCGAGGCCGTAGATGCAGGCGAGGGTGTTGATCCCGTCGATGTTCATCGCGCAGGAGCCGCAGATCCCTTCGCGGCAGGAGCGGCGGAAGGTCAGCGTCGGATCGATCTCGTTCTTGATCTTGATCAGCGCGTCCAGGACCATCGGACCGCATTTGTCCATGTCGAGGAAATACGTGTCGACCCGCGGGTTCTCGCCGTCATCGGGGTTCCAGCGGTAGATCTTGAACGCCCGCACGTTGGTCGCGCCCTCGGGCTTCGGCCAGGTTTTGCCGGTGCGGATCTTGGAGTTCTTGGGAAGTGTGAATTGAACCATGTCGCTCTCCTATCGGATGAGGGCCGGCAGCCCCTCGGCTGCCAGGCAGGTCAGGGTCTCGGGCTTCGAGACGATGTCGGAAACCACCTCGACGGTGCTCGCGGTCGGCCCGGTGACGCTGTCGGCGGCCAGCGCGTAGATCTGCGTGGACGACGCATTGTCGATCACGCAATCCAGCGCCGGTTCCACCGGCAGGCCGGGGTACTTGTCCGCCACGACGCGGGCGACCGTCGATTTCGCGGCCTGCCGCGCAATCTGGTCTTGCGTCTGGGGCGAACAGGCCGCCAGCACGAGGACGAGGCCGAGAGCCGCGCGCATCAGAACGTCCGTGCCTTCGGCGCGATCTTCTTCAGCGAGATGCCGCCCTCGGCTTCGGTGGTCAGCGGGTCGACAACCACCGGGCGGTAGCTGAGTTCGACCTTGTTGCCCTCGACGCGGCTGATGGTGTGCACGCGCCAGTTCTCGTCGTCCCGGTTGGCGAAGTCCTCGTGCGCGTGGGCGCCGCGGCTCTCGTGCCGCGCTTCTGCACCCACGATGGTCGCGATCGCGTTCGGCATGAGGTTGGTCAGCTCGAGGCTTTCCATCAGGTCCGAGTTCCAAATCAGCGAGCGGTCGGTGACCTTGATGTCGCCCAGCTTGCCGGCGATCTCGGTCATCTTTTCCTTGCCGTCCTTCAGCGTCTCGGAGGCGCGGAACACGGCGGCATCTGCCTGCATGGTGCGCTGCATCTCGAGACGCAGCTCGGCGGTCGGGATCGCGCCCGAGGCGTTGCGCACGCCGTCGAACCGGTCGAAGGCCTTGTCGATCTGCGATTTCGGCGCGGTCGGCACGGCGCCCGAACGGTCCACCACTTCGCCGGCGCGGATCGCGGCGGCGCGGCCGAAGACCACGAGGTCGATCAGCGAGTTGGAGCCGAGGCGGTTCGCCCCGTGCACCGAGGCGCAGCCCGCCTCGCCCACGGCCATCAGGCCCGGCACGACAGCGTTCGGATTCTCGCCGGTCGGGTTCAGCACCTCGCCCCAGTAGTTCGTGGGAATGCCGCCCATGTTGTAGTGCACGGTTGGCAGAACCGGGATCGGCTCTTTCGTCACGTCCACGCCGGCGAAGATCTTCGCGCTTTCCGAGATGCCCGGCAGACGCTCGGCGAGCGCTTCCTTGGGCAGGTGCGCAAGGTTCAGGTGGATATGGTCGCCATGCTCGCCCACGCCGCGGCCTTCGCGGATTTCCATGGTCATGCAGCGCGAGACGTAATCGCGCGGCGCGAGGTCCTTGTACTGGGGCGCGTAGCGCTCCATGAACCGCTCGCCATCCTTGTTGGTCAGGTAGCCGCCTTCGCCGCGGGCGCCCTCGGTGATCAGGCAGCCCGAGCCGTAGATGCCGGTCGGGTGGAACTGCACGAATTCCATGTCCTGCAGCGGCAGGCCCGCACGAGCCACCATACCGCCGCCGTCACCGGTGCAGGTGTGTGCCGAGGTGGCCGAGAAGTAGGCCCGGCCGTAACCGCCGGTGGCCAGCACGACCATCTTGGCGTTGAAGACGTGGAAGGTGCCGTCGTCGAGCTTCCAGCACAGCACGCCCTTGCAGACGCCGTCTTCCATCAGCAGGTCGATCGCGAAATATTCGATGTAGAACTCGGCGTTGTTCTTCAGCGACTGGCCATAGAGCGTGTGCAGGATGGCGTGGCCGGTTCTGTCGGCCGCGGCGCAGGTGCGCTGCACGGCGGGGCCTTCACCGAACTCGGTGGTGTGGCCGCCGAAGGGGCGCTGGTAGATCTTGCCTTCCTCGGTGCGCGAGAAGGGCACGCCGTAGTGCTCGAGCTCGTAAACCGCGGCGGGGGCGGACCGGGCGAGGTATTCCATTGCGTCGGTGTCGCCGAGCCAGTCGGAGCCCTTCACCGTGTCGTACATGTGCCACTGCCAGTTGTCCGGGCCCATGTTCGCCAGCGAGGCGGCGATGCCGCCCTGCGCCGCGACGGTGTGCGAGCGGGTCGGGAAGACCTTGGTCACGCAGGCGGTGCGAAGGCCCTGCTCTGCCATGCCGAGGGTGGCGCGCAGGCCGGCGCCGCCGGCCCCCACGACCACGACGTCATAATCATGCGTCTCGTATTCGTATGCAGCCATCTTTCAGTCTTTCTCTCAGAGGGCAATCTTGGCGAGCGCGAAGAGGCCGGCGGCGGTCAGCGACCAGCACAGGCCGACAACCAGCATGAGCAGCAGCTTGCGCGTGGTCCCCGAGGTGTAATCCTCGAGCATCACGCGGGCCCCTTTCTGGAAGTGCTGCAGGCCGACGACCAGCACGAGGCCGGTCAGGATCGCCACGAAGGGCTTCTGGAAGGTCGCCAGCGCAGCCTCGTAGCCGGAGCCGAGCGCGTTGCCGAAGATGAAGAGGAAGGTCGGGACCAAGAAGGCGAGCGCGACGGCGCTGACGATCATGTGCCAATGGTGTTCCGCGCCGGAATGGGCCGAGCCTTTGCCAACGGCGCGCTTGCGGTCGGTCAGATAACGCATGTCTGTCGCCTCCCTCAGATCCAGTAGATGATCACGGTCAGGATGGTCAGAACCACCGAACCGTAGATGCAGACCCAGCCGAGCTTTTCGGCGGTCGGAATGTCGAGCCCCTTGCCCGCGTCGAAGATCAGGTGCCGCAGGCCCGCGAGGTAGTGGTACCAGATGCCCCAGAGCGAGAGGAACATCACGAGGTTGCCCACCCAGCTGGTGATCCACCATTCGGCCGTGGCGAAGGCCTCGGGCCCTGCGGCCAGAGCGAGCAGCCACCAGACGATGAGGAAGACCGCGACGATCATCGCGTTGCCGGTGATGCGGGTGAGGATGGAGCTCATGGAGGTGAGCTGCGGTCTGTAATACGGCCCGATCATGAAGGGGGAGAGCGGGCGCTGGATCCGGTTCTCTTCAGCCATGGCTTGTCCTTTTCGGTTCCCTTGTGGCCGGGTTCTAGCGCCTCTTGCCCCGCCCTGTCACGCGGGTGCACGGCGCAGGAGCGTGTTTTTTCCACCCAATTCCAAAAAATGATCGGAATATGTGATCACGCTTTTTCAAGTGTGATCACATTTATGGCGCTAACGGAGGCTTCCGCGGAGTCGCCCTATTCCCAAGTATTTAACTCGGATTTTTGCGGGGCAGCACCGCGACTCAAGCACCGCGCCCAGTCGCGCCGAGGCGTCAGATCAGCGCGGGATCAGCGCCCAGTAGTCGAGGTCGAGCAGGACCTCCGGCAGGTATCTTCCGTCCTCGCTCTTGAGCGCGAAGGGCGCGCCGCCCTTGACCGCCACCAACCGCAGCCGCAGCGCACCGACGCCCGGCGCCGGGGTCTCGGCGCGATCCAGAACCTCGGACCATACTTTGACCGTATCCCCGGCGAAACAAGGGTTTGCATGCGCCCCGCCGTTGAGCCCGGCGATCATCTGCGCGTTCGCCAGACCGTTGAAACTGAGCGCCCGCGCCAACGAAATCACGTGCCCGCCATAGATCAGCCGCTTCCCGTCCTCGCGGTGGGTGGCGTCGAAATGCACCTTGGCGGTGTTCTGCCAGAGGCGGGTGGCGAGCATGTGCTCGGCCTCCTCGATGGTCACCCCGTCGACGTGGTCGATCCGCTCTCCGACCGCGTAATCGCCCCAGCGGTGCGGCTCTCCGGCGAGGGTAAAATCATAGTTTGTGAAGTCGAGCCCCTCGGGCATCACCAGATCCTCGGGCGCCAGAACCTCTTTCAGATCGGGCAGCACCGTCTCGGGCGCGGGCGCGTCGAGGTTTTTCTTTCGCACCATCACCCAGCGGCAATACTCCAGCACGGTCTCGCCGCGCTGGTTGGTGCCGCGCGTGCGGACCCAGACGACACCGGACCTGCCATTCGAATTCTGCTTGAGCCCGATCACTTCGGAGGACGCGCGCAGCGTGTCTCCCTGATAAACCGGCTTCAACCAGCGTCCCTCGGCATAACCGAGGTTCGCCACCGCGTTCAGCGAGACATCCGGCACGGTCTTGCCGAACACCAGATGGAACGCCGCCAGATCGTCCAGCGGCGCGCCGGGCAGACCAACGCTCCGGGCGAAGTCATCCGACGAGTAAAGCGCATGCCGGGCCGGGTAGAGCGCGTGGTAAAGCGCCCTTTCCCCGCCCGACACGGTGCGCGGCACGGCGTGGTCTATGACCTCGCCGATGCGATACTCCTCGAAGAAACGACCGGGGTTGGTCTTGGCCATCACTGCGCTCCCAGCTTCATGTCCGGGGTGTAGGGCGTGTCGACGTCCTTGGTCACGGCCTGCCCGCAGCGCATCACGCCGTTGGCGGCATCGAAGGCGTAGGTCGGGCTGCCGTAAAGCTCCCAGCCCTTGCTCAGGGCCTCGGAGACCTTGTGGCAGAAGGCAGAGGTGTCGTCTTCGGTCAGCAGTCTGTAGATTTTCATGGGGTCAGTTCCGGTAGTTGTCATCCAAAGGTGGGATAGCCGAGCCAGGTGTGGATCGCGCCGATCACGAAGAGCAGCACGACGCTGGCCGCAAGGAAGATCAGGTCTTTCTTGATCGGCCCCTTGGCGGGCGGCGTCCAGTTCGGCTCGCTGCGGTTGATCGTGCTCATCTCGACCACCGCCCAGATCCCGAGCCCGCCGAAAAGCACGAAGGAGGGCACGTCGCCGTTCACCAGCAGGTGCGCGATGGCCCAGAGCAGGAAGCCGGTCAGCATCGGGTGGCGCATCTTGTAAAAGAGCGCGCCCTTCTTGGGGCCGGGCGAGGTGAAGTAGAGCGCCGCCAGCATCAGCAGGTTGTTGATGCCCACGGTGGCTGGGGTGCGCCCGTAGAAGAAGGCACCATCGGCCATGCGATAGCCGAAGATCATCAGCAGCACGCTGGCAACGAGCGCAAGCGCAACCGCACCCTTGCCCTTGTCGCCCATCTTGGCCCGCGCGTCGGGAGCAAAGCGTTTGAACAGATGCGCCGCCCACCAGAGCGCGACGCCGAGAATCAGAAGCAGCATTGGGGGTCTCCTTGTGCCGTGTTCGGCCCGAGCCTGCCCTCAAGCCCCCATGGCGGCAATGGCTTCCGCCTTGGCGAGCACTGATTTCGCAGTGAAGACATGCAGGTTCTCGACGATCTTGCCGTCGACGACGGCAACCCCCTGCCCCGCGGCCTCGGCTTCTTCGAAAGCGTGGATCTGCCGCCGCGCCAGGTCGATCTCGCCCTCGGTCGGGGCGAAGGCGGCATTGGCGATCTCGACCTGCGCCGGGTGGATCAGCGTCTTGCCGTCGAAGCCCATGTCGCGACCTTGGTCGCATTCGGCCCGCAGCCCCTCGTCGTCCTTGAAGGCATTGTAGACACCATCGACAATCACGCAGCCCGAGGCCTTGGCCGCCAGCAGGCAGAGCTGCAGCGAGGTGAGCATCGGCAGCCGGTCGGCGCGGAAGCGCGAGTTCAGTTCCTTGGCCAGATCGTTGGTGCCCATGACCATGCCCGCCAGCCGCGGATGCGCAGCAATCGCCTGCGCGTTGAGCATGCCCTTCGGCGTCTCCATCATCGCCCAGAGCGGCTTTGCGGTAAGCTCCGCCAGCGCGTCGAGTTGTGCGGGGTCCTCGACCTTGGGCAGCAGCACGGCGTCGCAATCCATGCTATCCGCTGCACGCGCATCGGCCTCGCCCCAGTCGGTGTCGAGCCCGTTGATCCGCACGATCCGCGTGCGCTTGCCATAGCCCCCTACGCCCAGCGCGGCGGCGAGCGTCTCGCGCGCGGCGGGCTTTTCCGACGGGGCCACGGCATCCTCGAGGTCGAAGATGATCGCATCCACCGCGAGGCCACGCGCCTTGTCCAGCGCCCGCTCCTTCGAGCCGGGGATGTAAAGTACCGAGCGATAGGGCCGCAGCGCGAGATCCATGCCTTCCTCCGTAGAGCAATAATATTGCGTCAGTGATGCATTTGTTTTCCAAAAACTGCAAGTGCATTCATGCCGCGGCGCAGAAGAACAACGCATTTTAACCGCGGCCGCATCCTTTACCAATCCTTCGGGATTGCCGCGCAGGCTCGGAAATCAAGGGCAGCGCCCTGCCAACGCCCTCGGCTGGCAGCGCCGATCCAGTCGCACCGGCATCCCCCGCTGAAAGGACCATCCCGCTGAAAGGAAAGCCGATGACGGCACATCCCACCCCCACCAGCCACGCACCGGGGCCCGGCTGCTCACGGCGCAGCCTGCTGCTGATAGGTCTCTGCGCGGCGCTCGCCGCCCTGCCCTCTGCCGGAGCCGCTCAGAGCCGCGCTTGCGGCCCGCGCGACGTGGTGATTGCCCGACTCGCAGAAACCTATGGCGAGACGCGGCAGTCCATCGGCCTCGGCAGCGACAACGCGGTGATGGAGGTCTTCGCCTCCGACGAGACTGGCACATGGACGATCACCATCACCTCCAGCCAAGGCGTCACATGTCTCGTCGCCAGCGGGCAGGCTTTTGAAACCCTTGCCGAACATCTCCCACCAAAGGAAAGCGATGCCTGAGGCGCACGACCCGAAGACCACACGCCCCCGGAAATTCCGCGGAAGACTTGGCCTCTGCCCGTCCTATCCTAGTTTCTAAGCGGAACTCTGTCATAGTCGACAGGACGCAACGGAAGGGAGCCCGACGCGCCATGATCCGCACACATATTCTCGCCGCCGCCAGCCTCGCCGCGGGGCTTGCCGGCACAGCACAGGCCGACATCACCGTCTCGTCGAAAATCGACACCGAGGGCGGGCTGCTCGGCAACATGATCGCCCTAGCACTCGAGGATGCGGGCCTGCCCGTCGAGCGGCGCCTGCAACTGGGCGGAACCCAAGTGGTGCGCGAGGCGATCCTGGCGGGTCAGATCGACATCTACCCCGAGTACACAGGCAACGCGGCCTTCTTCTTCAACGAAGCCGACGCAGACACCTGGAAGGACGCCGCCGCGGCGCACGACCGCGCCAAGGAGCTGGACGCAGAGAACGGCATTACCTGGCTCAGCTCCGCCCCCGCCAACAACACCTGGGCCATCGCCGTGACCGGGCCGCTGGCCGAGGAGAACAGCCTCGACACGATGAGTGACTTCGGTGCCTGGGTGTCGGGCGGAGGCGACGTGAAGCTCGCCGCCTCGACCGAGTTTGTCTCCTCCCCCGCGGTGCTGCCCGCCATGCAAGAGACCTACGGTTTCGAATTGTCCGAGGACCAGACCGTGATCCTCTCGGGTGGCGACACCGCGGCGACGATCCAGGCCGCGGCCCGGGGCACCTCGGGCGTCAACGCCGCCATGGTCTACGGCACCGACGGCGGCGTCGGCGCGACCGGGCTCAAGGTGATGAAGGACGACAAGGGCGTGCAGCCAGTCTACGAGCCCACCCCCATCGTCCGCGACGCCGTGCTCGAGGAATATCCCTCGATCCCCGAGGTGCTGAACCCGATCTTCGAAGGCCTGACGATGGAGACCCTGCAAGAGCTCAACGGTCGCATCCAGGTCGGCGGCGAGCCTGCCGAAGCGGTGGCCCGTGACTATCTCACCAAGTCCGGGGTGCTGGACTGATCGCGCTCGCGGAGCGGCAGATGATGCGTGCCGGGCGGGGTCTCTCTGCGCCCGGCCTGCTTTTCGCCGCGTTGGGGCTGGCTTCACTGGCCCTGCCGCTCCTTACGCTGCGCGCCAACCGGATCGTCGCCGGAGAAAGCGTGATGCTCTGGGACAGCGCCCCACCGAGCGCGATCGTACCTGGCGCGCTCGCATTGGCCGCCGGGCTGGTGCTCGGCATCCCCTCTGCCCTGCCACTGCGCCGCCTCGGTGGTAGCCTGATCGGCCTTGCCGGCCTCGTCTTTCTGATGGCGCAGGGGGCGGCGGCGCAGCTTCAGGGGGCAGGGGATCTTGCGCGCGTGTCGCCCGGAGCGGGCGCGTGGTGCCTGCTGCTGGTGCTGATGCTGCTGATGGCGGACGCGCTCTCTCAGCTCCGCCCCGGCCCCCGCGCCCGCGCCGGGCTGCTGGCGGTGCTGCTCGCCGCCCTCGCGGCCTTGCTCTGGTCCGGCGCCCTGTCGGACCTCTCGGTGATGCAGGAATACGCCAGCCGAAAGGACGCGTTCCGCACTGCCAGCCTGCGCCACGTCGCGCTCGCGCTCGGCTCGCTCGGCGCGGCGGCGCTGATCGGCTTCCCGCTCGGCATCCTGTGCCACCGTAACGGCGCTCTGCGCGGCGCGATGCTGCCGGTCCTGAGCTTTCTCCAGACCATCCCCTCGCTCGCCATGTTCGGCATCATGATCCCGATCCTCGGCTGGGTGGCCGCAACCTACCCCGCCGCGCAGGCGTTCGGCATCGCCGGCATCGGCTTTGCCCCCGCCTTCCTCGCGCTGGTGCTCTATTCGTTGCTGCCGGTGGTCGCCAATACCGTGACCGGTCTCGCCGCAACTCCTCCCGCCGCGATCGAGGCCGCCCGCGGCATGGGCATGACTGCCATGCAACGCCTGCGGAAGGTCGAGCTGCCGCTGGCCATGCCGGTGATCCTCGCGGGCCTGCGCATCGTGCTGGTTCAGAACATCGGCCTTGCGGTCATCGCCGGGCTGATCGGCGGCGGCGGCTTCGGCAGTTTCGTCTTCCAGGGCCTCAACCAGACCGCCACCGACCTCATTTTGCTGGGCGCCCTGCCCACCGTCCTCATGGCCCTCGTCGCGGCGATCGTCATGGACATCCTCGTCGACCTCACCCGCCGCCTGCCGGAGCGCCAGACATGATTGAGATCGACAAGATCACCAAGCTTTACGGCGAGACCCGCGCCGTCGATGCCGTTTCTCTCACCGCCGAAACCGGCACGATCACCGCGATCGTGGGCACCTCGGGCTCGGGCAAGACCACGCTTCTGCGGATGATCAACCGGCTGGTCGAGCCCAGCTCGGGCGAGGTGCGGATCAACGGCGAGCCGACCCACGCGGTAAAACCCCACCTCCTGCGCCGCCGCATCGGCTACGCGATCCAGGGCCACGGGCTCTTTCCGCACCACACGGTTGCGCGCAACATCGGTGCGGTCCCCGAGCTGCTTGGCTGGCCGAAGGAGGAGATCTCCGCCCGGGTGGACGAGCTGCTGACCCTCTTCGGCATGGAGCCTGACGAGTTTCGCGACCGCCTGCCGCTGGAGCTGTCGGGCGGGCAGCAGCAGCGCGTCGGCGTCGCCCGGGCGCTGGCCTCTCGCCCGGACCTTCTGCTGATGGACGAACCCTTCGGCGCGCTCGACCCGATCATCCGCACCCGCGCGCAGGACGATCTGCGCGCCATCCAGCGCAAGCTCGGCTCTACCATCATGCTCGTCACCCACGACATGGACGAGGCGATCCGCCTTGGCGACCGCATCGCGGTGATGGATGGCGGCAGGCTGGTGCAATACGGGCCGCCGGAAGAGATCGTCGCGCAGCCCGCCACCGATTTCGTCGCCGACATGGTGGGAGATGCCGAGCGGCCCATGCGGCTGCTCTCGCTGATCCCCGTCTCCGAGCTGATCGAGCCCGGCGCGGCCGAAGGCCCGGCTCTGCCCGAGGATGCGACCCTGCGCGAGGCGCTTTCGGCTTGTCTCTGGACCGGGCGTGAGGCCGTGCCTGTCTTGAACGGGGGCGACCCTGCCGGGCGGGTCACGCTCTCGGCCATCCGCGCGCGGGCGGAGCGCCACGCGTGAAACCGGGAATGCTCCTGCGCGTGGCGCTCGTCGCGCTGCTGCTGGCGCTGGTGCTGAAGCCGGAAGCCTTCACCCCGGCCTTCGCCCCCTTCGCGCCCGAAAATGGCCCGGTGATCTACACCCGCAGCTCGCTGCTCTCGCTCTCGCTGAGCCACCTTGGTCTCGTCGCCGTGGCGTCGCTCGCGGCCACTGTTGTGGCGGTGACGCTGGCGATCCTCGTCACCCGCCCCGCCGGCGCCGCCTTCCGCCCGCTCTCGCGCACCATCACCAACGTCGGGCAGACCTTTCCCCCGGTCGCCGTGCTGGCGCTCGCCGTCCCTGCGCTCGGCTTCGGCGCAGGCCCGACGCTGGTGGCGCTCTTCCTCTATGGCCTCCTGCCGATCTTCGAGAACGCCATGACCGGCCTTTCAACCCTGCCCGGCAGCACGATGGAGGCCGCACGCGGCATCGGGCTCGATCGCTGGCAGAGGCTCTGGCGGGTCGAGCTGCCGCTGGCCCTGCCGGTGATCCTCGGTGGCATCCGCCTGTCGGTGGTGATCGCACTCGGCACGGCGACCATCGGATCGACGGTGGCCGCGCGCACGCTGGGCGAGGTGATCATTGCCGGGCTGCTGACCAGCAACACCGCCTTCGTGCTGCAGGGCGGGCTGATCGTCGGGCTCTTCGCTGTGCTGATCCACGACGCGCTGGTGCAGCTCGAGAAATATCTCGCGCGGCGCAGCGGGCGCAGATGACGCCAAAGAGAATCGCCCGATTGCCTGTGAATGCGGCAATTTGCGCCCGCAGGTTGCAGCACCTCGCTGCCCCTCGGGCTTCGCTACGCATAGAAAGCATACGTTCGCATACCGGCGCTAACACACCGATAATTAACGCCTTTATCGCAACCATGCCGCGTGGTCAGCAATCGAGCTTCCGTGATGCTGCCCTGCAGCGCCCTTGCGCGTCGGCGGCAGAGACCTTACGCAAGCGGCGGACTTCACAAATGGAGCGGAGAACAGATCCATGGCCAGACCCAAGATTGCCCTCATCGGCGCGGGACAGATTGGCGGCACGCTTGCACATCTCGCGGCCCTGAAGGAACTCGGCGACGTCGTGCTCTTCGACATCTCGGAAGGCACCCCGGAAGGCAAAGCGCTCGACATCGCGGAATCCGGCCCCTCCGAAGGCTTTGACGCCAAGCTCAAGGGCACCCAGGATTATGCCGACATCGCGGGCGCGGACGTCTGCATCGTCACCGCCGGCGTGCCCCGCAAGCCGGGCATGAGCCGCGACGACCTGCTGGGCATCAACCTCAAGGTGATGAAATCGGTCGGCGAAGGCATCAAGGAAAACGCTCCGGACGCCTTCGTCATCTGCATCACCAACCCGCTCGACGCGATGGTCTGGGCGCTGCAGAAGTTCTCGGGCCTGCCCGCGCACAAGGTCTGCGGCATGGCCGGCGTGCTCGACTCGGCGCGCTTCCGCCACTTCCTGTCGGTGGAATTTGACGTGTCGATGAAGGACGTCACCGCCTTCGTGCTCGGCGGCCACGGCGACACCATGGTCCCCTCCGTCCGTTACTCGACCGTTGCCGGCATCCCGCTGCCCGACCTGGTCGAGATGGGCTGGACCACGCAGGAGAAGCTCGACGCCATCGTGCAGCGCACCCGTGACGGCGGCGCCGAGATCGTTGGCCTGCTGAAGACCGGCTCGGCCTTCTACGCGCCCGCGACCTCGGCCATCGAGATGGCCGAAGCCTACCTCAAGGACCAGAAGCGCGTGCTGCCCTGCGCCGCTTACTGCGACGGCGAGTTTGGCCTGAAGGACATGTACGTGGGCGTGCCCACCGTGATCGGCGCCGGCGGCATCGAGAAGATCGTGAACATCAAGCTCAACAAGGAAGAGCAGGAGATGTTCGACAAGTCGGTCGCCGCGGTGAACGGTCTCGTCGAGGCCTGCAAGGGCATCGACAGCAGCCTGGCGTAAGCCCTGCCTCAGCCCCGTGGGGCACCAGAAATCTTCGGGCCCCGGCGACAACATCGCCGGGGCCCATGCTTTTTCGGGCTTTGCATGTCGCCTTCCGCTGCGGCAGCTTGCTGATTCTTTGGACCTCGGGCGCTAACGTAATTCCAGCGCAGTCGAGTTTGTGATCACGGTTTTTTAGCCCGTGATCACAACGGCAAAAAAATCTCGCAAATCTTCGCCGAAAGCCAAAAATCCCTTCGCGCCGCGCGATTGAGGCGCGTATACCGGCCCCGAAATCGCAGCAAGACGGGAAGAGTCTTCCATGAACATCCATGAATATCAGGCGAAAGCGCTCCTGCGCGAATACGGCTGCCCGGTTTCGGACGGCCGCGTCGTGCTCAGCGCCAACGAAGCCAAGTCCGCTGCCGGCGAGCTCGACGGTCCGCTCTGGGTCGTCAAGGCACAGATCCACGCAGGTGGCCGCGGCAAGGGCAAGTTCAAGGAAGCCGAAGCTGGCGAGAAGGGCGGCGTCCGTCTTGCCAAGTCGGTGGAAGAGGCGGCTGAGGAAGCCAAGAAGATGCTTGGCAAGACCCTGGTGACCCACCAGACCGGCCCGGCCGGCAAGCAGGTCAATCGCATCTACATCGAAGACGGCTCGGACATCGAGCGCGAACTCTATCTCGCCCTGCTCGTCGACCGCGTCACCTCGCGTGTGTCCTTCGTCTGCTCCACCGAAGGCGGCATGGACATCGAGGAAGTCGCAGCCTCGACCCCCGAGAAGATCCTGTCGTTCTCCGTCGACCCGGCCACCGGCTACCAGCCGTTCCACGGCCGCCGCGTCGCCTTCGCGCTCGGCCTCGAAGGCCCGGCGATGAAGCAGTGCGTGAAGCTGATGGGTCAGCTCTACAAGGCCTTCATCGAGAAGGACATGGAGATGCTGGAGATCAACCCGCTGATCCTCATGCCCGGCGGCAACCTCAAGGTTCTCGACGCCAAGCTCGGCTTCGACGGCAACGCCATGTACCGCCAGCCCGACATCGCCAACCTGCGCGACGAGACCGAGGAAGACGCCAAGGAACTCGAAGCCTCCAAGTACGACCTCAACTACATCGCTCTGGATGGTGAGATCGGCTGCATGGTGAACGGCGCGGGCCTTGCCATGGCGACCATGGACATCATCAAGCTCTACGGTGCCGAGCCGGCCAACTTCCTCGACGTGGGTGGCGGCGCCACCAAGGAGAAAGTGACCGAGGCGTTCAAGATCATCACCTCGGACAAGAACGTCAAAGGCATCCTCGTGAACATCTTCGGCGGCATCATGCGCTGCGACGTGATCGCCGAGGGCGTGATCGCCGCGGTCAAGGAAGTGGGCCTGCAGGTTCCGCTCGTCGTCCGCCTCGAAGGCACCAACGTTGAGCTTGGCAAGAAGATCATCAACGAGTCCGGCCTGGACGTGATCGCTGCCGACAACCTCTCCGACGGCGCCGAGAAGATCGTGAAAGCGGTCAAGGGCTGATGCGTCTGGGGGCGCCGCGGCGCTCCCTTCCCGGAATTCTGGCTGCGCCCGCCGCAGCGACAATCAGGAGAACGCCACAATGGCAGTCCTCGTTAACGAAAACACCAAAGTCATCTGCCAGGGCCTGACCGGCTCGCAGGGCACCTTCCACACCGAGCAGGCCATCGCTTACGGCACCAAGATGGTCGGCGGCGTAACCCCCGGCAAAGGCGGCCAGGAGCACCTTGGCCTGCCGGTGTTCAACTCGGTCCACGAAGCCAAGCACGTGACCGAAGCCAACGCTTCGGTGATCTACGTGCCGCCGCCCTTCGCCGCGGACTCGATCCTCGAAGCCATCGACGCCGAGATCGAGCTGATCATCTGCATCACCGAGGGCATTCCCGTCCTCGACATGATGAAGGTGAAGCGCGCTCTGGTCGACAGCAAGTCGCGCCTGATCGGCCCGAACTGCCCGGGTGTCATCACCCCCGACGCCTGCAAGATCGGCATCATGCCCGGCCACATCCACAAGCGTGGCTCGGTCGGCGTGGTCTCGCGCTCGGGCACGCTGACCTATGAAGCCGTGAAGCAGACCACCGACATGGGCCTCGGCCAGTCGACGGCCGTCGGCATCGGCGGCGACCCCATCAAGGGCACCGAGCACATCGACGTGCTGGACATGTTCCTCGACGATCCGGAAACCCAGTCGATCATCATGATCGGTGAGATCGGTGGTTCGGCGGAAGAGGAAGCCGCTGAGTTCCTCGCCGAGCAAAAGAAAAAGGGCCGCTGGAAGCCGACCGCCGGTTTCATCGCGGGCCGCACCGCTCCTCCGGGACGCCGTATGGGCCACGCTGGCGCGATCGTCGCCGGTGGCAAGGGCGACGCCGAGTCCAAGATCGAGGCGATGAAATCCGCCGGCATCGTGGTCGCGGACAGCCCGGCTACGCTTGGTGAGGCTGTAATGAAGGCCATCAAAGCCTAAGTAGAACTCAGCGGGGCGGCATTGCCCGCCCCGCGCCCCCGCAAGGGTTCCGGCCCGAACACCGCCCGGAGCATCATGACGGGGGCCTTTCCCGAAGGCCCCCTCCTGCTGCTTCAACGATCGGTCAGAAAGGAATACGCGCGATGACGGATCAAGGCTCGAATGACCAGTTCCACGCCCTCAGCTTCATGCAGGGTGCGAACGCGGAATATCTCGAACAGATGTACGCCCGCTACGCGAACGACCCCTCCGCGGTGGACGAGGCGTGGAACGAGTTCTTCAAACAGCTCGGCGACGACGAGACCAGCGTGAAGGCCGAGGCGCAGGGCGCCTCCTGGGAGCGCGCCGACTGGCCGCCGACCCCGAACGACGACCTCACCGCCGCGATCACCGGCGAGTGGCCGCTGATGCCCGTCGCCGAGACCAAGGGCGCCGGCAAGAAGATCGCCGAGAAAGCCACCGAGAAGGGCGTCGCGGTCACCGACGATCAGATCAAGCGGGCAGTGCTCGACTCGATCCGAGCGCTGATGATCATCCGCGCGCACCGGATCCGCGGCCACCTCGCCGCCGATCTCGACCCGCTGGGCCTGCACGGCAAGGATCCGCACCCCGAGCTTGACCCCAAGGCCTACGGCTTCACCGAGGCCGACATGGACCGCCCGATCTTCATCGACAACGTGCTCGGCCTGCAGGTCGCCTCGATGCGCGAGATCATGGGCGTGCTCAAGCGCACCTACTGCGGCACCTTCGCGCTGCAGTACATGCACATCTCGGACCCCGAACAATCCGCCTGGCTCAAGGAGCGCATCGAGGGCTACGGCAAGGAAGTGAAATTCACCCGTGAGGGCCGCAAGGCGATCCTCAACAAGATGGTGGAAGCCGAGGGCTTCGAGAAGTTCCTGCACGTCAAGTACATGGGCACCAAGCGCTTCGGCCTCGACGGCGGCGAGTCGCTGATCCCCGCGATGGAGCAGATCATCAAGCGCGGCGGCAGCCTCGGCATCAAGGAAATCGTCTTCGGCATGCCGCACCGCGGCCGCCTGTCGGTGCTCGCCAACGTGCTGCAAAAGCCCTACCGCGCGATCTTCAACGAATTCCAGGGCGGCTCGTTCAAGCCCGAGGACGTGGACGGCTCCGGCGACGTGAAATACCACCTCGGCGCCTCTTCGGACCGCGAGTTCGACGGCAACAAGGTGCACCTGTCGCTGACCGCCAACCCCTCGCACCTCGAGGCGGTGAACCCGGTGGTTCTGGGCAAGGTCCGCGCCAAGCAGGACCAGCTCGGCGACACCGAGCGCACGCAGGTGCTGCCCGTGCTGCTGCATGGCGACGCGGCTTTTGCCGGCCAGGGCGTCGTGGCCGAGTGCTTTGCGCTCTCGGGCCTGCGCGGCCACCGCACCGGCGGCACCATCCACATCGTGGTGAACAACCAGATCGGCTTCACCACCGCGCCGCACTTCTCGCGCTCCTCGCCCTACCCCACCGACAACGCGCTGGTGGTCGAGGCGCCGATCTTCCACGTCAACGGTGACGACCCCGAGGCCGTGGTCCACGCCGCCAAGGTGGCGATCGAGTTCCGCCAGAAGTTCGGCAAGGACGTGGTCATCGACATGTTCTGCTACCGTCGGTTCGGTCACAACGAGGGCGACGAGCCCATGTTCACCAACCCGATCATGTACAAGAAGATCAAGCAGCAGAAGACCACGCTGACGCTCTACACCGATCGCCTCGTCAAGGACGGTCTCATCCCCGAGGGCGAGATCGAGGACATGAAGGCGGCCTTCCAGGCGCACCTCAACGAGGAGTTCGAGGCCGGCAAGACCTACAAGCCGAACAAGGCAGACTGGCTTGACGGCCGCTGGTCGCACCTCGACGCGCAGAAGGAAGGCAACTACCAGCGCGGCGAGACGGCGATCGCGCCCGAGACCATGGCCGATGTCGGCAAGGGGCTGACCACCGTCCCCGAGGGCTTCCCGCTGCACAAGACCGTGGGCCGCTTCCTCGACGCGCGCTCGAAGATGTTCGAGACCGGTGAGGGCTTCGACTGGGCCACCGGCGAGGCACTGGCCTTCGGCTCGCTGCTGACCGAGGGCTACCCGGTCCGCCTCGCGGGGCAGGACTCCACCCGCGGCACCTTCTCGCAGCGGCACTCGGGCCTCATCAACCAGGACAACGAAGAGCGCTACTACCCGCTCAACAACATCCGCGAGGGCCAAGCCCGCTACGAGGTCATCGACTCGGCGCTGTCGGAATACGCGGTCTCGGGCTTCGAATACGGCTACTCGCTGGCCGAGCCCAACTCGCTCGTGCTCTGGGAAGCCCAGTTCGGCGACTTCGCCAACGGCGCGCAGATCATGTTCGACCAGTTCATCTCGTCGGGTGAATCGAAGTGGCTGCGCATGTCGGGCCTCGTGTGCCTGCTGCCGCACGGCTACGAAGGCCAGGGCCCCGAGCACAGCTCGGCCCGCCTCGAGCGCTTCTTGCAGATGTGCGGCCAGGACAACTGGATCGTGGCCAACGTCACGACCCCGGCCAACTACTTCCACATCCTGCGCCGCCAGCTGCACCGCAGCTACCGCAAGCCGCTGATCATGATGACGCCGAAATCGCTTCTGCGTCACAAGCTGGCGGTTTCCGAAGCCAAGGACTTCGTCACCGGCTCCTCGTTCCACCGCGTCCTCTGGGACAGCGCGGAATCGGGCGAGAGCGCGACCAAGCTGGTGGCCGACGACAAGATCAAGCGCGTCGTGATGTGCTCGGGCAAAGTCTATTACGACCTGCTCGAAGAGCGCGACGCCCGCGGCATCGACGATGTCTACCTGTTGCGGATCGAGCAGTTCTATCCCTTCCCGGCGATCTCGCTGGTCAAGGAGCTGGAACGCTTCAAGGGCGCCGAGATGGTGTGGTGCCAGGAAGAGCCCAAGAACCAGGGCGCCTGGACCTTCATCGAGCCCAATATCGAATGGGTGCTTGGCCGGATCGACGCCACGCACAAGCGGCCGGTCTACGTCGGCCGCGCCACCTCGGCCTCGCCCGCCACGGGTCTGGCCAGCCAGCACAAGGCACAGCAAGAGGCGCTTGTGAACGAAGCGCTGACCATCGAAGGGAAATGAAGCGATGACGACCGAAGTGCGCGTCCCCACGCTGGGCGAATCCGTGACCGAAGCCACGGTGGCCACCTGGTTCAAGAAGCCCGGTGACTCCGTCGCCGTGGACGAGATGCTCTGCGAGCTCGAGACCGACAAGGTGACCGTCGAGGTTCCCTCCCCGGTCGCCGGTGTGCTCGCCGACATCGTGGCCAAGGAAGGCGACACCGTGGGCGTCGACGCCCTGCTCGCCAATGTCACCTCCGCGGGCGAAGCCGGCGCCGAGCAGGTCGAGGAACGCCCCTCGGCCAAGTCCGACAAGGCCGAAAAGTCCGGCGAGGCCCCCGCCTCCTCGGGCGGCGAAGAGGTCAAGGTGATGGTCCCCACGCTGGGCGAATCCGTCTCCGAAGCCACCGTCGCCACCTGGTTCAAGAAGGTCGGTGACACCGTCGCCGCTGACGAGATGCTCTGCGAGCTCGAGACCGACAAGGTCTCGGTCGAAGTGCCGGCGCCCGCCGCGGGCACGCTGACCGCGATCCTCGCCGAGGAAGGCGCCACCGTGCAGGCCGGCGGCCAGCTCGCCGTGCTTGGCGGCGCATCGGGTGCCGCCGCCCCCGCCGCAGAGGCGCCGACCCAGTACGACACGCCGCCCGCCGGCGATGGCAACGGCTCCAAGGACATTGAGGACTCTCCCGCCGGCAAGAAGGCCATGGCCGAGGCTGGCATCAGCCGCGACCAGGTGCAGGGCTCGGGCAAGGATGGGCGCGTCATGAAGCATGACGTCTCCGCCGCGCTTGCTGCCGCCAAGTCGGCCCCGGCCGCCGCTGCCCCGACCGCCGCGCCGCGCGCGCCGGTTGCCGCCGAGGACGCCGCCCGCGAAGAGCGCGTCAAGATGACCCGCCTGCGCCAGACCATCGCCAAGCGCCTCAAGGACGCGCAGAACACCGCGGCCATGCTGACCACCTATAACGAGGTGGACATGACCGAGGTGATGGCGCTGCGCAGCCAGTACAAGGACCTCTTCGAGAAGAAGCACGGCGTGCGCCTCGGCTTCATGTCCTTCTTCACCAAGGCCTGCGTCCACGCGCTCAAGGAAGTCCCCGAGGTGAACGCCGAGATCGACGGCACCGACGTGGTCTACAAGAACTTCGTGCATATGGGCATCGCCGCCGGCACGCCGCAGGGCCTCGTGGTTCCGGTGCTGCGCGACGTCGACCAAAAGTCCTTTGCCGAGATCGAGAAAGAGATCAACGAGAAGGGCAAGCGCGCCCGTGACGGCAAGCTCTCGATGGCCGAGATGCAGGGCGGCACCTTCACCATCTCCAACGGCGGTGTCTACGGCTCGCTGATGTCCTCGCCGATCCTGAACCCCCCGCAGTCGGGCATCCTCGGCATGCACAAGATCCAGGATCGCCCGATGGCGATCAACGGCAAGGTCGAAATCCGCCCGATGATGTATCTGGCGCTGAGCTACGACCACCGCATCGTCGACGGCAAGGGCGCCGTGACCTTCCTGGTCCGCGTCAAGGAAGCCCTCGAGGATCCGCGCCGCCTGCTGATGGATCTCTGATCCTCGGCCCTGGGGCGCCACGCCTGCGCCCCGCCCAAGACATTGCCGCGCCCGGACCTGCCCGGGCGCGGCCTTCCAGAGCCCCGCGTGATCCCGAAGGGAGAGCAAGATGAGCCAGCAGCTACTTCTCCGTTACGACCGTTTCGACGCAGACCGCTTCGATGCCGAGGCGGAATCCCGGGCCCAGGCCGGGCTTACCCTCCTGCAGCTCTGGATCGAAGGCAGCGCCGCGCATTGGGCGCTCTTCACCGTCAACGACGCCGACAAGGCGCGGGCCTGGATCGACCAGGAAACCGCCCTCGGCCACGGCCCCTCCGCGTCCCACATGCTGAGCACCGCATGACGCCGGAACTGCTTGCACTAACCCTCGCGAGCCTGCTGCAGATGGCCCAGATGACGCTCTTCTCGGTTCTGGCGCAACGCCAGGTCGGCCCGCGCTACGCCGCCTCGCCGCGCGACGAGGGCCGCGAGCTCACCGGTCTCGCCGGCCGCGCCCAGCGGGCGATGAACAACCATTTCGAGGGCCTGCTGCTCTTTGCCATCGCAGTGATGGTCGTCACCTACACCGACAAGGGCAACAGCGTCACCGCCGCCTGCGCGCTGCTCTACCTGCTGGCCCGGATCGTCTACCTGCCCGCCTACCTCTTCGGCTGGACGCCCTGGCGCTCGCTCATCTGGTTCGTCGGCTTCCTGGCGACCGCCGCCCTGCTGATCGCGGCCTTGGTGACCCCATGAGGCGTCTGTCAGGCCGAAGCATCCAGAGGGCGCCCACCGCAGGTGGACGGGGGCAGAGCCCCCTCCGCGCCAGCGCCCGCCCCGCATCCTCATCTGCATGGTTTGTGCATGCCGTGTGCATGCCCCGTGCCTTCAGAAATACCCGATAGGAGACCCCAATGGCACAATACGACGTCATCGTGATCGGCGCCGGCCCGGGCGGCTACGTGGCCGCCATCCGCTGCGCCCAGCTCGGCCTCAAGACCGCCTGCGTCGAGGGCCGCGAGACCCTCGGCGGCACCTGCCTGAACGTGGGCTGCATTCCCTCCAAGGCGCTGCTGCACGCTTCGCACCAGCTGCACGAGGCAGAGCACAACTTCGCCAAGATGGGCCTCAAGGGCGCCGCGCCAAAGGTCGACTGGAAGCAGATGCTCGCCTACAAGGACGACGTGATCGGCCAGAACACCAAGGGCATCGAATTCCTGTTCAAGAAGAACAAGATCGACTGGCTCAAGGGCTGGGGCTCGATCCCCGAGGCCGGCAAGGTCAAGGTCGGTGACGAGGTCCATGAGGCGAAGAACATCATCATCGCCACCGGCTCCGTGCCCGCTTCCGTGCCCGGCGCCGAGGTCGAGGTCGACGAAAAGATCGTCGTCACCTCCACCGGCGCGCTCGAGCTCGGCAAGATCCCCAAGAAGATGGTGGTCATCGGCGCCGGCGTGATCGGCCTCGAGATGGGATCGGTCTATGCCCGCCTCGGCACCGAGGTCGAGGTGATCGAATTCCTCGACGCCATCACCCCCGGCATGGACGCCGAGGTGCAGAAGACCTTCCAGAAGCTGCTCAGCAAGCAGGGCCTGAAGTTCACCATGGGCGCGGCCGTCTCCAAGGTCGAGACCAAGGACGGCAAGGCCACCGTGAGCTACAAGCTGCGCAAGGACGACAGCGAGCACAGCACCGAAGCCGACGTGGTGCTCTGCGCCACCGGCCGCGCGCCCTACACCGACGGGCTCGGCCTCGAGGCGCTCGGCGTGAAGCTGACCAAGCGCGGCCAGATCGAAACCGACGGCCACTGGCAGACCGCGGTCAAGGGCATCTACGCCATCGGCGACGCCATCGAGGGCCCGATGCTGGCCCACAAGGCCGAGGACGAAGGCATGGCCTGCGCCGAGGTCATCGCCGGCAAGGCGGGCCATGTGAACTACGACGTGATCCCGGGCGTGATCTACACCCATCCCGAAGTCGCCTCGGTCGGCAAGACCGAGCAGCAACTCAAGGAAGAGGGCCGCGCCTACAAGGTCGGCAAGTTCTCCTTCATGGGCAACGGTCGTGCCAAGGCCGTCTTTGCCGGTGACGGCTTCGTCAAGCTGATCGTCGACAAGGACACCGACCGCGTGCTCGGCTGCCACATCATCGGCCCGGCGGCTGGCGACCTGATCCACGAGATCTGCGTGGCGATGGAATTCGGCGCTTCGGCCGAGGATGTCGCGCTGACCTGCCACGCGCACCCGACCTTCTCGGAAGCGGTGCGTGAGGCGGCCCTGGCCTGCGGCGACGGCGCGATCCACGCCTGATCGGATCTGCAACAGCAGGAAAGGCCCCCGAGCAACGCTTGGGGGCCTTTTCCGTTTCCCCCTCCCCCGAGCTCGCACCGCCTGCTAGGCTCCGCGGCATCCCCGGGAAGGAGGCCGCGATGATCACCGACAGCACTGCCTATTTTACCCAAGGCTGCGGCCGCTGCGCGCGCTTTGCCACCGCCGACTGCGCCACCCGCATCTGGGCCGAGGGCCTGGCCGAGCTGCGTACCATCTGCCTCGCTTCGGGTCTTGGGGAAACCGCGAAATGGGGACATCCCGTCTATGTGGAAGCAGAGCGCAACGTCGCGCTGATCGGTGCCTTCCGGGATGATTTCACGCTCAGTTTCTTCAACCCGGCCCTGATGAAAGATCCCGAGCGCGTGCTCGAGCGGCAAGGCCCCAACACCCGCCATCCCAACGTGATCCGCTTCGCGTCGGCGGTGCAGGTCGGCGAGATGCGCCCGGTGCTCGAAGCCTATCTGGCCGAGGCGCGGGCCTATGCCGCGCAGGGGCTCCGCCCGCCGAAGGAGGAGGTCGCGCTGGAGCTGCCCGAGGAGCTCGCCGCCGCGCTCGATGCCGATCCCGAGCTGGCCGAGGCCTTCCATGCGCTCACCCCGGGGCGGCAGAAAAGCCACGCCCTGCAGATCGGCGGCGCGAAAAAGGTCGACACCCGGCTGGCCCGTCTCGAGAAGCTGCGACCGCTCATACTCGCCGGCAAGGACGCGCTCGGCCGCTGAACGTCCAGAGGCCAGCGCGTACGTTACCGGAGAAGGATCCGAGCCCCGTCAGCTGGGCGCCGGGTGAGACCAGATTTGGTGGAAGCCGTCAGTCGCTCACCACAGGCTCTTTGCGGCGCGCTCCGGCCATTCGCGGTCGTAGGCCTCTCCGTCGGTCGCGCCCTGCGTGGCTTCGGCCAGGAACTGACCGATGGTCGGCAGCCCCGCGCTCTCGTCGCCCGAGACCCAGGTGCCGGCGCGCAGCAGCGCGCGGGCGCATTGGGTGTAGATCTCGGCGATCTCGACGATCAGCACGGTCGCGGGCAGCTTGCCGTCCTTGCCAAAACGCCCGCGGAGGGCCTCGTCATCGGTCAGCCAACCGTTCCCGTTCACCCGCACCACGTTGTTGCTGCCGGGCACGAAGAACATCAGCGAGACCCGCCCGTCCTCGACCACGTTGCGCAGCGAGTCGAGCCGGTTGTTGCCGCGCCAGTCGGGCATGGCCAGTGTGCCCGGATCGAGCTCCAGCACCACCGGGCCGTCGTCGCCGCGCGGCGAGGCATCGGTGCCCGCGGGCCCCACGGTGCTTAGCACGCAGAGTTTCGAGGCCGCGATCCACCTGCGATAGAGCGGCGTCATGCGCCGCACCACCTTTTCGATCGACGCGCCAGCCGCCGTGCCGTAGAGCGCCTCGAGCGCGTCGATGTTCTCAATCTTCCGCATGGAACCCGGCCTCCGCCATCAGGCGGTTCGAGGCCGCCTCCACATCCGCCTCGATCTTCGCAAGGAAGACCTTGCTTGGCATGCCGGGCTCGATCACCGGCAGGAATTCGATCACAGCCGTGCCTGGCTTGCGGTAGATGCCACGCTTGGGCCAGAACACGCCGACGTTGGTCGCCACCGGCACGCAGGGCTCACCGCTCTGGCTGTAGAGGATCGCCGTGCCGACCTTGTAGGGCAGCTTTACGCCTGGCGGCACGCGGGTGCCCTGCGGGTAGATAATCAGCTGGCCGGGATGCTCCTCGGCGCTCTTCTTGACGTCGGCCACCAGCTTCGAGATCGCCGCACCGCGCTTGCCGCGGTTCACCGGGATGCAGCCGATGCGGGTGGCATATTGACCGAGCACCGGGGTGAAGAGCAGCTCGCGCTTCATCACGAACTTGCCCGCAGGCACCGCGCCGAACAGCAGGATGATGTCGAAGAAGCTCTGGTGCTTGGCGGCGATCAGCAGCTCGCCCGAGGGGACTTCGCCGCGGATCTCGCTTTTGAGCCCCACCATCCAGGAGGCCGTCCAGCGCACCCAGAGGCACCACGCCCGGCAGGCTGCGCGCGCACCCCGGTCGGAGAACAGCGCCAGCGGGAAGAACAGCAGGCCAACCGCCGCCATTGCCAAGTAGACCTGTCCAACGAAGAGCAGCGAGCGGATCCATTGCAGGGCGTATAGCATTATCTCAAATCTCCAAGCACCCGCCGCGCCGCCATCGCCGTCGCCACGAAGGCCACCGCCGCGGTCAGCAACGGCACCAGTAGCGCGAAGACCCAGTGCCAGCCGACGAAGGACAGGCCGGTGAGAAAACCCGCCGTCTCGCCCGCCGAGGGCAGCAGCAGCAGCGCGCCGGCGCCGGCGAGGGCGCCCAGGGTCGCGCCGCCGAGGGCACGCAGGGTGAATCGCCGCACGAAAGCGCGGGCGATGAAGCCGTCGGTCGCCCCCACCAGCCGCAACACCGCGATGACCTGCGCATTGGCCGCCAGCGCGGCATTGGCCGCCAGCGTGACCATCGCCGCCACCGCACCGGCGATGAGCAGGATCGACACCGCCCCCAGCAGCCGCAGCTTGCCCGCAGCCGCCACCAGCGGACGCCGCCATCTCGTGTGATCGTCGAGCACCGCGCCCGGCACCTCGGCCTGCAGCCGCAGCCGCAGCCCCGCGCCGTCAAAGCCTCCGCCCTCCTCGATGATCTCGATCAGCTGCGGCACCGGCAGATCCGCCAGCGGAAGGTCCGGACCGAACCAGGGCTCGAGCAGCGCTTGCTGTTCCTCTTCGGACAGCGCCCGGGCCGAGGCAACGCCCGGCGTCTGCTGCAGCAGCCGCAGCGCCGCTTCGGTCTGCTGCGCCTGCTGCCCGGCGGGGGCCGAGATGCGCAGGGTCGAGGCACGCGCCAGTTCCTCGCCCCAGCTTGTGGCAAGCCGCCCGGCGGCCAGCGACAGCGCCAGCGCGAAGACCGCGAGGAAGGCCATGGCCCCGGCGGCAAACAGAGTGAGCGAGGCGGTGAAACCCGTGGGCGGCACCACCCGATCGGCGCCGGTGTCCGAGCCGGTGAAGGCCCCGAAGGAGTCGCGGATCAGCCTCACAGGTCGACCCCCGCCGCTTGCAGCCTGCGGTTCGAGATGCGCAGCACCCGCGCCTGCACCTGGGTCTTGGCCGAGCGGATGAGCCCGAGGTCGTGGGTGGCGATGAGGATCGTCTTGCCCATGCGGTTGAGCTCGACCAGCAGCCGCAGAAGCCGCTGCGACATCTCCCAGTCGACGTTGCCCGTGGGCTCGTCGGCCAGGATCACCTCGGGCGACATGATCACCGCGCGGGCCAGCGCCGCGCGCTGCCGCTCGCCGCCCGAAAGCTCCGGCGGCAGGGCATCGGCGCGGCTCTTCAGCCCGACCCAGGTCATCAGCTCGATGAGGTTCTGCTCGAGATCGCTGCCGCCTTCGCCCGCCACGGTGAGCGGCAGGGCGACATTCTCGGCGACCGACAGATGGTCGAGAAACTGGCAGTCCTGGTGCACCACGCCGATGCGCCGGCGGCTCAGCGCGATGGCGTCACGGTCCATGCGCCGCACGTCCTCGCCGAACAGCCGTGCGTGGCCGGCGGTGGGCACGAGCGCGCCGTAGCAGAGCTTCAGCAGCGTCGTCTTGCCGGCGCCCGAAGGCCCGGTCAGGAAGTGGAATGACCCAGGCGCAAGCCGCAGCGTGAGCCCGCTCAGCAGCTCTCCGCCACCGTAGCTGTAGGCCACATTATCCAGTTCGATCACGCCTGCGCGCCCCCGGTAAATACGTCGCCCTGTTGTGCCCGAGCCGCGGCGCAGTTGCAATCCGCCCCCCGGCCCGAAAATGGGCTTTCCCGCCGCACCCCGGCAACCTATTGTCAGCAAAGGGATGGTGGCCAGAACAGATGGAAAGCTAAGGACAATATGCGGCTGATTTGCCCCAATTGCGGCGCGCAATACGAGGTGCCGGTCGACGCGATCCCCGCGGGCGGGCGCGACGTGCAATGCTCGAGCTGCGGCCACACCTGGTTCCAACTGCACCCGCTGGATGCGCCCCTCCCCGAAGAGGCGCCCGCCGAGGCCCCGCAGGACGACGAGCTCTGGGAAGAGATGGATGAGGGTGCCTTTGCGGCGCCCGCCGAGGACGAGGACGCGCCCTTCCCCGATCCCGAGCCCGACGAGACGCCCGACTCCGAGCCACTCGGCACGCCGGTACCGCGCCGCCCGGTTCGCGCCCGCGGGCTCGATCCCTCGGTCGCCGAGGTGCTGCGCCAGGAGGCCGAACGCGAGGCCCGCCGCCGCACCGATCCCGAACCGCTCGAGAGCCAGCCTGACCTCGGCCTCGCGGAGCCCGCCGAGGAAAGCGCCGCGCACCGCGCGCGCGTCGCCCGCGCCCACATGACCCGCAGCCGTGGCGATGCCCCGCCCTCCGGAAAGCCCACACCCGAGCCCGTCGGCGCAGCCGAGCCGGCCCCCGAGGCGCCCGAGCGCGCCGAGTTCGTGACCTCTGAACCCGAGCACCCTTCCGTTGCGCCTTCGCGCCGCGACCTGCTGCCGGACATCGAGGAAATCAACCAGACGCTGCGCGTCGTCCCCGAGCCACGCCGCATGGAGACGCCGCAGGGCCGCGCGCGGGCCGCCGAGGAAGACGAACTGCAGAGCAGCGGCTTTGCCCGCGGCTTCGGCGTGGTGCTGATCTTGGCGGCGCTGGCGGTGTTGTTTTACGCGCTGGCACCGGCGCTCACCGCCGCGGTGCCCGCCCTCGCCCCGCTGCTGGATCCCTATGTCGCAACAGTAGACGGCCTGCGGCTCTGGCTCGACGCGCAGCTCACCGCTCTGCTGAGCTGAGCCGCCGCGCCCGGCCTTTTTTACAGGCAGAAGTATCTAGGGGGGGGAGCAAGGGGGCAAGCAGCCCCTTGGCGCCCCCGTCCGGCCCGCGCTCAGCCCCGGCCCTTCCAGGGCACCAGCTTGCGCTCGGCCAGCCGCATCAGCATGTCGATGCCGAAGCCGATTACGCCGATCAAGATGATCCCCATGATCACGATGTCGGTGAGCTGGAATTTCGAAGCGACCATGATCATCATCCCCGCGCCCTTCTCGGCGGCGACAAGCTCGGCGGCCACCACGGTGCCCCAGCAGACACCCATGGCAACCCGCGCGCCGGTGAAGATGTCGGGCAGCGAGTTGGGGATGATCACGTGGCGCAGGATCTGCACCTTCGAGGCGCCCAGCGAATAGGCCGCGTGCACCTTGGAGATCTTGACCCCCGAGACTCCGGAACGCGCCGCGATGGCCATGATCCAAAGCGCGGCGAGAAACAGCAGGATGATCTTGCCGGTCTCGCCGATGCCCGCCCAGAGGATCACCAGCGGAATGAGCGCCAGCGGCGGCACAGGGCGCATGAACTCGACGATGGGATCGAACCAGCCGCGGAACCAGTCCGACAGGCCCATGGCGTAGCCAAGCGGAATGCCGATCAGCGCGCCGAAGAAGAACCCCGCGATGACCCGGAAGAGCGACCAGCCAAGGTGCTCCCAGAGCGTGCTGCCGCGGTAGCCGTCGCGCGAGATCTCGGCAAGCCGGGCAAGCACAGCCTCGGGCGCGGGCAGCCAGATCGGCTCCATCTGCCAGCCCTTGGCGGGCTCGAAGGTGAGCGTGCCCTTGGGCGACATGCCGACGCGGCCATGGTCGGTGATGACCTCGCCCCCCGGCTCGATCGGCTGACCGTTGACGGCGAGGACCCTGTGCCCCTCGTCGCGCCCATGCGCGTCGTTCTGATCGACCCGCACCAATCCCGAGCGCCAGGCCCCGACGCTGGCGCTGTCGTTCTTCGCCCAGCCATCCCCGGGGTCGACCTCGGGGTCTTCGGTCTCCTCGCCCACCGGGAAGACCCGCACAATCACCGTCGCCTCGTCGGGCGCGACGCCCTCCGCCTCGGCGGTATAGGTGAAGCTGGCATCCCCAACGAAGGGCCCGGGCGCGTGCAGGAACTTCGGCACCCAGGTCGAGCCGGTGAAGGCCCCCCAGAGCAGGAAGATGGTCAGGATCGACACCACGCTGGCGATACGGCTCGGGCGCACCGCGCTTTCGTCGCCGAAGGTGACGGTCTTGCGGGCGGTGAAATCGTTCAGCGCGCGGTGCACCAGCAGCTTCACCAGCAGCCAGCTTGCCACGAAGATGGCGATATAGAGTCCAAAGACGATCATGACGCGGCCCCCGCGGTTTCGCTGCGGCCCATGATCTCTTCCTCCATGTCCCAGATCATCCCGAGGATCTCCTCGCGCGTTGTCGCGAAATCGGGATGCTTCTTCACCGCGCGCAAGTCCTGCCCGGCGCCGAGATCGGCAAAGGGCAGACGGTACTCGCGGTGGATGCGGCCCGGGCGCGGCGCCATGACCAGCAGCCGCTCGCCCAAAAGCAGCGCCTCCTCGACCGAGTGGGTGATGAGGACGATGGTCTTGCCTGTTTCCTTCCAGAGCTTCAGCACGAGGCTCTGCATCTTCTCGCGCGTGAGCGCGTCGAGCGCCCCCAGCGGCTCGTCCATGAGGATCACGTCGGGATCATTGGCAAGGCAGCGGGCCAGGGCCACGCGCTGCTGCATCCCGCCCGAGAGCTCGTAGACCGCCTTTTCTTTGAAGTCGCGCAGGCCCACCACCTCGAGCAGGTGATCAACGCTCGCGCCGTAGTCCTTCTCACGCTTCCCGGCCATGCGCGGGCCGAAACTGACATTGTCGCGCACGTTCATCCACTCGAAAAGCGCGCCCTGCTGGAACACCATGCCGCGTTCGGCAGCGGGGCCGCGCACCTCGCGACCGCCCAAGATGATCTTGCCCTCGGTCGGCGCGAGAAAGCCCGCGACGATGTTGAGCAGCGTGGTCTTGCCGCAGCCCGACGGACCCAGTACCGACAAGAGCTCGCCCTGCGCGAGGTCCAGAGAGACGTCCTTCAGCGCCTGCACCGAGCTGCCGTTGGGCAGGTCGAAGCGCATCGACAGGTTCTGGATGGTTAATCCGCTCATGATGTGCCTTTCGCGGCCCGTCGCCGCGGTTCGGGGGGTTCCGCCCCCAACATGTCGTTCTGATGCGAAGGTCCCGGCGGCAGCCCCCCGACGCCGGGACAAGTGGCCCGAAGGCCTTACATCGAGCCTGCCGACGCGAGCGGCCCGGTGTTCACATGGTCGGCGTAGCTGTCGAGCGCCGCGTCGATCGAGCCCGCCTCGACGAAGACGTCGGCAACGCCCTTCATGAAGTCGGCCGCGCCGCCGCCCAGCCACTTGGCCGAGAGCTGGTCTTCTGCTGTCGGGAAAACGAAGGTGGCCATGGTCTCGGCGGTGGCTGCCTCGTCCATGCCCGCGTCCTTGGCGATGACCGGCAGCATCTTGGACTGATTGGCCTCATCCGCCCACATGGCATTGGCCTCGGCGGTTACCTTCAGGAAGGCGGCGACAAGATCCGAATTCTCTGCCACCCAGCCCGCGGGGCCGGAGGTCACGTCGAAGACGAGGATGCCCAGCTCTTCCTTCTCGGCGCCGGTGAGCAGCACGTTGCCATGCTCTTTCATGCGGCGCAGCGAGCCGCCCCAGCCGCAGGCCATGTCGACCGCGCCCTGCGCGATGGCAGCCGCGCCGTCCGGCGGCGCCATGTCGACGATCTCAAGGCTCTCGAGCGGCACCCCGAAGTGGCCCATCTGTTTCAGGAAGCCGTAGTGGGCGGCGGTGCCGAGCGGCACGGCGACCTTCTTGCCTTCGAGTTCCCCGGCGCTGTCCTTGTCGATTTCCAACTCCGAGCGGACCACGCAGTTGTCGTTGTCGGCGTAGCTCACCGCCACGTCGAGTGCCTGCAGGTCCTGCCCCGCCGAGGCGGCGACCACGAAGGGCGGCACGCCCTGGCTGACCGAGAGCTGCACATCGCCAGAGGCCATCGCTGCCGACATGGCGGTGCCGGTGTCGAAGCTCACCCAGTTGATGTCGACGCCCATGGCCTCTTCGTACATGCCTTCGGCCTTGGCATATTCGAAGGGCATCGGCCATTCGAGGAAATAGCCCACGGTGATGCTTTCGGCGCTTGCGGCACCGGCCAGCAGCGCCACGGCAGCCGCCGCGCCCATCAGGCGTTTCTTGATCGTCATCTTGTCTCTCCCGTTCTGCTGCCCCGTCATGGTCTGCGGAGCTTTTGCTTGGCCGTCACGTCAGGCGCCCGGCTCGCCGTCGATCGGAGCGGAAAAGACACGTTCCAGCAATGGGCGATGCCTGCGGATGCAGCAGGTACACGGGGGGCAGTGGGGTAAGCTGCACAATTCGCGGGCACTGCGCCGCGAGAAAATCCCGTTATCCTTGGCCTGTTTCCCGTGCGGCGCGCGGGATCCGGAAATCTGGCTCTATATCAACCGCAAATCTGGCGCTACGACTTCCCGCCTCTTCTGGCACATGTGCTAACATCCCGCATCGCGGAGTCACGCTTTCGCGCCCGCTGCGGCGCCCGGAATTCAGGAGAGCTTCCATGGACGGCACCCTCACCCAGAACGACCTCAGCCACGTCGTCGAAGCCGACAAGGCCCACGTCTGGCACCACCTCGTGCAGCACAAGCAGTTCGAGACCAGCGATCCCAAGATCATCGTCGAGGGCAAGGGCATGCGCGTCTGGGACCAGACCGGGCGCGAGCAGCTCGACGCGGTGTCGGGCGCGGTCTGGACGGTGAACGTGGGCTACGGCCGCAAGACCATCGTCGATGCGATCTCCGAGCAGCTGATGAAGCTGAACTACTATGCCGGCGCCGCGGGCTCGATCCCCGGCGCGCTGTTTGCCGAAGAGCTGATCGACAAGATGCCGGGCATGAGCCGCGTCTACTACTGCAACTCGGGCTCCGAGGCGAACGAGAAGGCCTTCAAGATGGTCCGCCAGATCGCGCACAAGCGCTACGGCGGCAAGAAGCACAAGATCCTCTACCGCGAGCGCGATTACCACGGCACCACCATCGCCGCGCTCTCCGCAGGCGGGCAGGAAGAGCGCAACGCGCAATACGGCCCCTTCGCGCCGGGCTTCGTGGCGGTGCCGCATTGCCTCGAGTACCGCGCCGGGGATCAGGGCTGGGGCGACCTGTCGGGCGAGGCATATGGCCAGCGCGCCGCCGATGCCATCGAAGAGGTGATCCTGCGCGAAGGCCCCGACACCGTCGGCGCGCTCTGCCTCGAGCCGGTGACCGCGGGCGGCGGCGTGATCGTGCCGCCGGCGGGCTACTGGCAGCGCGTGCAGGAAATCTGCCGCAAGTACGACGTGCTGCTGCACATCGACGAGGTGGTCTGCGGCGTGGGGCGCACCGGCACCTGGTTCGGCTATCAGCACTATGGCGTCGAGCCCGACTTCGTGACCATGGCCAAGGGCGTTGCCTCGGGATACGCCGCGATTGCCTGCTGCGTCACCAACGAGCGCGTCTTTGACCTGTTCAAGGACGACGCCTCGGACCCGATGAACTACTTCCGCGACATCTCGACCTTCGGCGGCTGCACCGCCGGCCCCGCCGCGGCGCTCGAGAACATGCGCATCATCGAAGACGAGGGCCTGCTCGAGAACACCACGGCGATGGGCGAGTACATGCTCGGCCAGCTCGAGACGCTGAAGGACAAGCACGCCGTCGTCGGAGAGGCGCGCGGCAAGGGTCTGTTCCTCGGTGCCGAGCTGGTGACCGACCGCACCACCCGCGAGCCGATGGACGAAAAGCGCGTGGCCGCCGTCGTCGCCGAGGTGAACAAGCGCGGTGTCATCATCGGCATGACCAACCGCTCGATCCCCGGCTACAACAACACGCTGTGCTTCGCCCCGGCGCTGATCGCCACCAAGGACGACATCGACCAGATTGTCGAGGCTGTGGATGGCGCTCTCGGGACGGTCTTCGGCTGAGATGACGGATCATCGCACGAACGACCACGGGCAGCCCATCGGGCTGCCCGTCGAAGGATCGTTTCCCCGCCCCTTCCCGCCGAACGCGCCGATGACGGGACGCTTCGTGAGGCTCGAGCAGACGCGCTCGGAGCACGCCCCGGCGCTCTATGAGGCCTTCGCCCGGGACGACGGCGGCGCGAACTGGACCTACCTGCCCGGCGCGCCGCTGCGCGATCTGGCCGAAGCGCAGGCCTGGATCGAAAGCTGCGCAAAGAGCACGGACCCCCTCTTCCAAACGATCTGCAGGCTGGACGGCACGCCGGTGGGAATCGCCTCCTATCTGCGGATCGACCAGGCCAATGGCGTGATCGAGGTCGGGCACATCCACTTCAGCCCCCTGTTGCAGCGCAGCCCGGCGGCGACCGAAGCCATGTACCTGATGATGAAGCGCGCCTTCGACGAGCTCGGCTACCGCCGCTACGAATGGAAATGCGACGCGCTCAACGGCCCCTCGCGCCGCGCGGCCGAGCGGCTCGGCTTCAGCTACGAGGGCACGTTCCGGCAGGCTGTGGTGACCAAGGGCCGCAACCGCGACACAGCGTGGTTCTCAGTCATCGACAGCGAATGGCCGACCCTGCGCGCGCGCTTCGAAGCTTGGCTCGATCCGTCGAACTTCGATGCGGAAGGGCAGCAGATCGTGCGCCTTCAGGACCTTTAAATAACTGAAAATCAATAAAAAAGGGCCGCGAAACCGCGGCCCTGATGCTCAGTCGAGCAGGAAAGATCAGCCGTTGACGCTGTCCTTCAGCGCCTTCGCGATGGTCATCTTGACCACCTTGTCGGCCTCTTTCTTGAACTGCTCGCCGGTGGCGGGGTTGCGCACCATGCGCTCGGGACGCTCACGGCAGTAGATCTTGCCAACGCCCGGGAGGGTCACGGCGCCGCCGCCTGCAACTTCCTTGGTGATGATGTCGGTGATCGCTTCCAGAGCGGTCGACGCGGTCTTCTTGTCTGCGCCCATCTCTTCTGCCAGTGCAGCCACGAGTTGGGTTTTGGTCATCGGCTTCGCCATTTCATGGTCTCCTTGAACTGCCCGAGTACTTGGGCCCCATTGAGGTCACTTAACTCTATGTAGAGTCGAAACACAACGAATAGTGGCTGTTTGCAAGAGAAATCTACGCGTTTCGAGCTGCAAACCGCCAGATCACAGGAAGGCTGTTTCGTCGAAGCTACGCAATTTACGGCTGTGAATCCGTTCGAGCGGCATCGAACGGAGATGCTCCATGGCTCTTATCCCGATCATCAGGTGGCGCGCCACCTGTGTCTTGTAGAAATCGGACGCCATTCCGGGCAGTTTCAGCTCGCCGTGCAGCGGTTTGTCGCTGACGCAAAGCAAGGTGCCATAGGGCACCCGGAAGCGGAAGCCGTTGGCAGCGATGGTCGCACTTTCCATGTCGAGCGCCACGGCGCGGCACTGGCTCAGCCGCTGCACAGGGCCGCGCTGGTCGCGCAACTCCCAGTTGCGGTTGTCCACCGAGGCGACTGTGCCGGTGCGCATCACCCGCTTAAGATCATAGCCCGAGAGCTGCGTCTCCTCCTCGACCGCATCTTCCAGCGCCACCTGAATCTCGGCCAGCGCCGGGATCGGCACCCAGACCGGCAGGTCGTCGTCGAGCACCTTGTCCTCGCGCAGATAGGCGTGGGCCAGCACGAAATCTCCAAGGCTCTGCGAATTGCGCAGCCCGGCGCAGTGGCCGACCATCAGCCATGCGTGCGGGCGCAGCACGGCGATGTGGTCGGTGGCGGTCTTGGCGTTCGACGGGCCGACACCGATGTTGACCAGGGTGATCCCCGAGCCGTCCTTGCGCTTGAGGTGGTAGGTCGGCATCTGCGGCATCTTCGCGGTGAGCGGGATCTCGGTCTCGGCATCGGTAATCTCGACGTTCCCGGTCGAGACGAAGGAGATGTAACCGCTCTCGGGGTCGGCGAGCTGCTTGCGGGCATAGGCCTCGAACTCGCTGACGTAGAACTGGTAGTTGGTGAACAGCACGTGGTTCTGGAAATGCGCGGGGTCGGTGGCGGTGTAATGCGCCAGCCGGGCCAGCGAGTAATCCACCCGCTGCGCGGTGAAGGGGGCCAGCGGCTCGGTGCCGTCGGGCGCCGGGCGTGCCACGCCGTTGACGATGTCGTCGTTGGTGGTGCTCAGGTCCGGCACGTCGAAGACGTCGCGCAGGATGAACTGACCCGCCCCTTCCTGTGGCACCGTCAGCTCGGGGAAATTGGCGACCGCGAAATGAACCGGCATCGGGGTGTCCGACAGGCCCACCTGCACCTTCACGCCGTGGTTTTCGATCAAAAGCCCGATCTGCTGCTTCAGGTACTGCCGGAACAGGTCCGGCCGGGTGATCGAGGTGGCATGGGTGCCCGGCGCCGAGACGTGGCCGAAGCTGAGGCGGCTGTCGACCTTGGCGAAGCTGGTCGTGGTGATCCGCACCTCGGGATAGAAGGCGCGGTAGCGGACGCCCGGATGCCCCTCGGCCATGGAGGACAGAAAGTGCTCTTTCAGGAACTCCGAGGCCTGAGCGTAAAGCATGCAGAGCCGCTCGACCGCCGCCTCGGCTTCGTCAAAGAGCTCCGGCTCCGGGGCCTCGGGGGAAACGATCTGCAATTTCGCCTGCATGTCCTGCATCTGCGGCTCCTTCCGCTATTTTTCAAGCCAGCGTGGCAGGAAGAGGTGACGGGTTCAAGACGTCGCGATCAGCCTGCGGAACCGGCGTACCGCGCGCGGCGTTCGCAGGCATGACCCCGCGCCTCGATCTCATCTACTACCCCGACAGCCAGCCCGGCATCCTGCGCCGGCGCTGCGGGCGCGGCTTCAGCTATATCGCCCCCGACGGCACACGGATCGACGCCGCCGAGGAACGCGCCCGGATCAGGGCGCTGGCGGTGCCCCCGGCCTACGAACAGGTGTGGATCTGCCCGCGCGCCAACGGCCACCTGCAGGCCACCGGCCGCGACGCGCGGGACCGCAAGCAATACCGCTATCACCCTGACTGGACGGCATTTCGGTCGGAGCGAAAATATGGGCATCTCGCCGAGTTCGGTGCTGCCCTGCCTGGCCTCAGACGCAGCATACTCGGCCAGCTCCGCGCCCGCGATCCCGGCGACAGGGAGTTCGCTCTGGCCGCCACTCTGGCACTTCTGGATCGCGCCGGGCTGCGCGTCGGCAATGCCGATTACGCGATGGAGAACGGCAGCTACGGGGCGACCACGCTGCGCGGCACGCACCTGCGGCTCGACGGCGCCACGCTGCACCTGCGCTTCCCCGGCAAGGGCGGCAAGCGCGTCCACAAGCAACTGAAGGACCGCACTCTGCAGCGCGCCCTCACCGCGCTCGGCGACCTGCCCGGCAAGGAGCTGATCGCCTGGCTCGACGAGGATGGCCAGCCGCACGGATTGCGCTCCGACGAGATCAACCGCTGGCTGGCCGAGCGCACCGGCAACCCGGCGCTCACCGCCAAGACCTTCCGTACCTGGAACGGCAGCGTCGCGGCGCTGGAGGCGGCGCGGAGCGCGGAGCGGGTCAGCATCAAGGCGATGGCCGAGGCGGCGGCCGAGCGGCTGGCCAATACGCCGACCGTGGCGCGCAACTCCTACATCCATCCGGAGGTGATCGCCCTTGCCGAGACCGGCCTGCCGAAGGCTCTGGATCGCGCGCCAGATCGCCCGGGGCTGCGCCGGTCCGAGGCGCAGCTGCTCGCCCTTTTGGAACGCTGAGGCTCAGCCCCGGCGCAGGCCGGTCGCGACCAGCATGCCGCGCCGCTTGGCCTCGTAGTAATAGCCCTTGGCATAGAGCCCGATGGCCGCGTCGGGATTGCCATCCGACAGCAACCAGGCGCCGCGCAGGTATTTCACGCCGTATTCGAGGTTGGTGTCCGCATCGAGCAGCTCGCGCGGCTTTCCCTGAAAGCCCATGGTGCGCGCTGTGGCGGGGAGGATCTGCAGCAGGCCGTAATAGGGACCATTGCGCGCCTCGGGGGTATGGGTGCTCTCGCGGATCGCGAGACGGTGCACCAAACGTCGGGGCACTTCGTAATAGTCGGACCACTTGTTGATCGATGCGCGCAACTCGGGGGTCTCGTTGGGATAGAGCGGCGGGTCGAAGCGCGTCACCTCGGGCGTCTCCTCCTGCTGCACGGCGCAGGCAGAGAGCGGCGCCACCAGCGGCACGAGCACAAGCGACAGCCAGGCGCGCCGGGTCATTTCGGTCTTTCGGGACATTCCGAATTCCACGTAGCCTCAGATACGCCCTGATACCTCCATTGCGCGCCTTGGCCTATCCCGCGCGATGCCGCATGAGCGGAAGGGCGCCTGCACGCACGGGGCTTGCCAAGCGCCCCACCTCGCCGCAGGTTGCCGCCCATGACACGCACGCTTCTCACTCTCGGGCACGGCTATTCCGCCGCCGCCCTCACCCGCCACCTGATCCCTCAAGGCTGGCGCGTGCTCGGCACTCACCGCGACCCCTCCAAGGCATCCGACCTTAAGGCGCAGGGCGTCGAGCCCGTGCTCTGGCAGCGCGACGCGCTCGAGGCGGCGCTGGCGCAGGCCAGCCATGTGCTCGTGTCCGCCGGCCCGCGCGATGGCGGCGATCCCGCGCTGGACGAGATCGGTGCCGCCATCGCCCAACGCGCCCCGACGCTCGACTGGCTGGGCTACCTCTCGACCACTGGCGTCTACGGCGATCACGGCGGCGACTGGGTGGACGAGGACACACCCCTCGCCCCCACCACGGCGCGCGGCGAGGCCCGCGCCGAGGCCGAGGCGGCCTGGCAGGCCATCGACGGGTTGCCCCTGCACATCTTCCGGCTTGCAGGCATCTATGGCCCCGGCCGCGGCCCCTTCGAAAAGGTCCGCCAAGGCACGGCACGGCGCATCGTCAAGCCGGGACAGGTGTTCAGCCGCATCCACGTCGAGGACATCGCGCAGGCGCTCGAGGCCTCGATCCGTCAGCCCCGCCCCGGCGCCATCTACAACCTCTGCGACGACGACCCCGCCCCGCCCGAGGCTGTGCTGCAGCATGCCGCCGCCCTGCTCGGCCTGCCGCCACCACCCGAGGTCGCCTTCGACGCGGCGGAGATGAGCCCCATGGCGCGCAGCTTCTACGCCGAGAACAAGCGGGTAAGGAACGACCGCATCAAGCATGAGCTGGGTGTCACGCTGCTCTACCCGGATTACCGGGCGGGTCTCGCAGCGCTGCTCGCTGAGGAGCGCTGAGGCCCGGTCCTCTCAGCCCCGCCCGCGATAGGGCGGCACGCCCTGGTCGGGGATCCACACCCCCTCGGGCATCGGCCCGGTCTGGTAGAAGACGTCGATCGGGATGCCGCCACGCGGATACCAGTAGCCGCCGATGCGCAGCCATTGCGGCTCGAGGAAGTCCACCAGCCGCCGGGCGATGGAAATGGTGCAATCCTCGTGGAAGGCGCCATGGTTGCGGAAGGCGCCAAGGTAGAGCTTCAGCGCCTTGCTTTCGACCAGCCAGGCCCCCGGCACGTAGTCAATCACCAGATGCGCGAAATCGGGCTGGCCGGTCATCGGGCAGAGCGAAGTGAACTCCGGCGCGGTGAAGCGCACGTTGTAGGGGACGTCGGCCTGCGGGTTCGGGACGCGCTCGAGCTCTGCCTCCTCGGGCGAGGCGGGCAGTACCGTGGCACCTCCGAGTTGCTTGAGGTTGCTGTAGATGCTGTCGGTCATTTCGGGATCTCCGGAAATGGGAAGTCAGACGCCGCGCTTGTTGCCCCAGAGGAGCACATGCAGCTGCGGCAAAATGCGGGCGGCGAACCATCCGTCGGCGGTGGCCGTCTCGGTGAGCCACAGAAGCCTTTCGGCAAGGCCCTGCGGATCGACCGGCACTTGCGGATCGACCTCGGGGTTGCCGGGCTGCAGGTAGAGCGGCAGCTCGGGATGGCGGGCGTGGGCATCCTTCGCCCAGACGTAGTCAGCAGCGTCGAAGATCACGATCTTCATCACCACTTGCCGCGCGCCCTGCCCCGCAGCGACGCAGGCGGCAAAGATGTCCCAGTCCACCGTCTCACCGCTCGAGGGTGGCTTGGGGCTGAGCACCAGCGTGTCGAGGCGCGCGAACCACGGGCGCGCCACCGAGCCCTGCGTCTCGCAGGCGAAGCGGTAGCCCTCTGCCCGGCCCATCTCGATCACCGGGCCGAAGTCCTGGATCGCCGGGTTGCCGCCGCTCAGCGAGACGGTGATCGGCCGCCCGCCCGACAGGCGCGTGACTTCGGCCCAGACCTCGTCATCGCTCATCGGGGTCCAAGTGTGGCGCCAGGCGCTGTCGACCGCGTGCAGACTGTCGCACCAGCTGCAGCGGTAGTCGCAGCCGCCTGCGCGGACAAAGACGGTGGGCTCGCCGATCAGCGCGCCCTCGCCCTGGATCGTCGGGCCGAAAATCTCGGCAATGCGCAGCACCATGTCAGGCCGCCAGCGGCGCGGGCCGGTACTCGGCCCAGGTTTTCGGCGTCTCGCTGACCTTGACCGAGGCGGTTTCGGGCCAGCGCGCGGCGCACCATTCGTAGAAATGCAGCGCGAGGTTCTCGGCGGTGGAGGCCACGTTCAGCACGTCGTTGAGATGCCGGTGATCGAAGCACTCGTCGATATAGGCCTTGAGCGGCGCCAGCTCGTGATAGTCGCGCACGAAGCCGTCCGCATTGAGCGCGCGCGCCGCCAACTCGACGACGACGATGTAGTTGTGGCCGTGCATCCGGGCGCATTGGTGATCGCTCGGCAGATGCGTCAGCTGGTGCGAGGCAGAGAAGTGGAACTCCTTGCTGATCCGGAACATCACGCCTCCTCCCGGCTGGCGACGGCCCGGACCCAGAAGTCGGGGTCGGCGTAGATGGTCGGATCCTCGATCCCCGCAAGGTGGAACGCCTCGCGCCGCTCGACGCAGGTGCCGCAGCAGCCGCAATGCACCTCGCCGCCCTTGTAGCAGGACCAAGTCTCGGCGAAGGGGGTGCCGCACCTTGCCCCCTCGGTGACGATGTCCGCCTTGCTGCGCTCGACGAAGGGCGTGTAGAGCTGCACATCCGCGTAGCCGTCGAGCGCCGCGCGCTGCATCGCCTCGAAGGCGCGGGTGAAGCCGGGGCGGCAGTCGGGATAGATGAAGTGATCCCCGCCATGCACGGCGGTGGCAACCGCCTCGTCGCCATTGGCCGCGGCGACGCCGAAGGCGATGGCGAGCATGATGGCGTTGCGGTTGGGGACCACGGTGATGCGCATGGTCTCCTCGGCGTAATGCCCGTCGGGCACGTCGATGTCCGAGGTCAGCGCCGAACCGGTGAGCGCCGCGCCGATGCCGCGCATGTCAATGCGCTGGAACGGAACACCGAGCCGCGCGGCGGCGGCCTTGGCGAAGTCGAGTTCCTTGGCGTGTCGCTGGCCGTAGTCGAAGGAGACGAGGCGCGTGAGGTCGCCGTTTGCGGCAACCATGTGGGCGAGCGAGACGGAATCCAGCCCGCCGGAGCAGATGACGATAGTCTTCATTTGTGAACCCTTGTTTTGATGACCGGGTAGGCTGCGACCGGTGTGGGGCGCGTCCTAACGGGTCGCCCTGATCGGGGCAAGGGTTTTGGGCCCGGCGACACGCAAGCGTGTCCAGGCCGGCAAAGCGAAGCCAGAGTGGGGGCGCCGCCCCCCGCCCCACGGGCTCACCCCCTGGGGTATCTTCTCGGTAGAAGAAAGGCGGAGGTGCCCGCCCGGGCTGCGGTCAGGCGCGCTTGTTGAGGACGTCGACGCCGAGAGTGGTGAGGACCTTTTCCTCGATCTGTTCGGCATTGAGACCGGCCGTCGCATACATGTCGGCGGGGCTGGAGTGGTCGATGAAGGTGTCGGGCAGCACCATCGAGCGGAACTTCAGTCCGTGGTCGAAGACGCCCTCGTCCGACAGCAGCTGCGCAACGTGGCTGCCGAAACCGCCGACCGCCCCCTCCTCAATGGTGAACAGCGCCTCGTGGTCCTGCGCCAATTGCAGGATCAGCTCGCGGTCGAGCGGCTTGGCGAAGCGGGCGTCGGCGACCGTGGGAGAGATGCCCCGCGCCTCGAGTTTCTCGCAGGCCTTGAGCACCTCCTGCAGCCGAGTGCCAAAGCTGAGGATCGCCACCCTGCTTCCGCTCCGGATCATCCGGCCCTTGCCAATGGGAAGGATCTGCGGGGTCTCGGGCATCTCGACGCCCACGCCTTCGCCGCGCGGGTAGCGGAACGCGATGGGCCCCTCGTCATGCGCGGCGGCGGTGGCGACCATATTGACCAGTTCGGACTCGTCGGCGGCGGCCATGACCACCATGCCCGGCAAGTTGGCCATGAAGGCGACGTCATACGCGCCCGCGTGGGTGGCGCCGTCGGCGCCCACCAGCCCTGCGCGGTCGATGGCGAAGCGCACCGGCAGGCGCTGGATCGCCACGTCGTGCACCACCTGATCGTAGCCCCGCTGCAGGAAGGTCGAATACATGGCGCAGAAGGGTTTCATCCCGCCCGCCGCGAGACCCGCGGAGAAGGTCACCCCGTGCTGCTCGGCGATGCCCACGTCGAAAACGCGGTCCGGGAAGCGCTCGGCCATCAGGTCGAGCCCCGTGCCGTCGGGCATGGCGGCGGTCACCGCACAGATCCGCGGATCCGCGGCGGCGAGCTGCGTGAGGGCTCTGGCGAAGACCTTGGTGTAGGCTGGCGCATTGGAGGGTGCCTTCTTCTGCTCGCCGGTGACCACGTCGAACTTGGCGCGGGCATGGCCGCGGTCGGCCGAGCCCTCGGCCGGGGCATAGCCCTTGCCCTTTTTGGTCAGCACGTGGATCAGGATCGGTCCGGTGGCCCGCGCCTTGACCGCGCGCAGCACCGGCAGCAGCTGGTCGAGGTCGTGCCCGTCGATCGGGCCGAGATAGGAAAAGCCCAACTCCTCGAAGAGCGTGCCGCCCACCGTCATCGACTTCAGCAAGTCCTTGGCGCGCTTGGCACCCTCGCGGAAGGGCGGCGGCAGCAGGCTCACAGCACCCTTGGCGGCGGCCTTGAGATCGTGGAACGGCGCCTCTGCATAGAGCCGGCTGAGGTAGGACGACATGGCGCCGGTCGGCGGCGCGATGGACATCTCGTTGTCGTTGAGGATGACGATCAGCCGCTTGCCGAGGTGGCCAGCGTTGTTCATCGCCTCGAAGGCCATGCCCGCCGACATCGAGCCGTCGCCGATCACCGCGATGGCATCGCCAAGCCCGGTCTCGCAGGAACCGCCGAGCTCGCGCGCCATGGCAAATCCGAGCGCGGCACTGATCGAGGTCGAGCTGTGGCCGGCGCCGAAGGGGTCATAGGGGCTCTCGGAGCGTTTCGCGAAGCCCGACAGCCCATCCTTCATGCGCAGCGTGCGGATGCGGTCGCGGCGGCCGGTGAGGATCTTGTGCGGGTAGCACTGGTGCGAGACGTCCCAGATCAGCTTGTCTCGCGGCGTGTCGAAGACCGCGTGCAATGCCACCGTCAGCTCCACCACGCCGAGCCCGGCCCCAAGGTGACCACCCGTTTCGGAGACAGCCGAAATGGTTTCGGAACGCAACTCGTGGGCAAGCCGGATCAGCTCGTCATCCGAGAGCCGCTTGAGATCGGCGGGCGTGGTCACACGGTCGAGCATGGGAGTCTCGGGGCGGGAGGACATAGGGTGCACCTCTGGCGTCAGTTGCTGCGGGAGATAACGAAGCGGGCTGCGGCCCGCAAGTTTTCCGCCCGGTCTGCATAGGGAGATAGTGCGTCGCAGGCCTCGTCCACCAGTTGCTGCGCGCGCAGCTTGGCGGCGTCGAGTCCCAGCAGCGAGACGAAGGTGGCCTTGCCGCGCCCGGCATCCTTGCCCACGGCCTTGCCCATCATCGCCGCATCGCCTTCGACGTCGAGGATGTCGTCGGCGATCTGGAAGGCAAGACCGAGCCGGTCCGCGTAGGCGGTGAGCGGCGCCGGGTCGACCTCGGCCAGCCGCGCGCCGGCCTCTGCAGACCAGCGGATCAAAGCACCGGTCTTACCTGCCTGCAGCGCGGTGATCTGCGCCAGGTCCAGCGGCACGTCGGTGGCCTCGGCGGCCATGTCGAGCGCCTGCCCCATGACCATGCCGCGCGCGCCCGCGGCGCGGGCCAGCGACAGCGCCAGATCGGCGCGCACCGCGCCCGAGGGATGGCAACGCGGGTGGCTCACCAGCTCGAAGCCGAGCGCCTGCAGCGCATCCCCGGCGAGGACCGCCGTCGCCTCGTCCCACTTGCGGTGCACCGTGGGCAGACCCCGGCGCAGGTCGTCATTGTCCATGCAAGGCAGATCGTCATGCACCAGCGAATAGGCGTGCACGGCTTCGATGGCGCAGGCGGACCAGATCGCGTGGCCCTCGGGCACCCCGTGCAGCCGGGCGGATTCCAGCACCAGATAACCGCGCAGCGCCTTGCCGCCGCGGGTGGCATAGCCCATGGCCTCGACCACCGGCAGTGCCTCGTGCTCGTCCAGGACACTTTCGAGGTGGGCGGCGACTGCCGCCGCCGCACCGACCAGGGATTGTGCGAACATGGAGGGTCAGAGCCCCTCGACCGGCTTGGTGCCCGTGGGCTCGCCGTTCGCGTCGAGGGTGATCGCGGCGACCTTCTCCTCGGCCGCCTTGAGCTTGGTCTCGCAGTGCTTCCGCAACTCGCTGCCGCGCTGGTAGAGCGCAATCGACTCCTCGAGCGGCACCTCGCCGCGTTCGAGCTGGGTCACCACCTGCTCGAGCTCCGCCATTGCCTGTTCAAAGCTCATCTCTGCGACGGGGGTGTCAGTCATCTGCCTGCCTCGATCAATTCTTCTACGTGCACCCGGGCCGAGTCCGCGAGCGCGCGCAGATCATAACCACCTTCGAGAAGCGAGACCACCCGCCCCTGCGCGGTGCCCTGCGCGATCCGGCAAAGCTCGCGGGTGAGCCATTCGAAGTCCTCCTCGCGCCAGTTGAGCTCGGCCAGCGGGTCGTCGGCATGGGCGTCGAAGCCGGCCGAAATGATGACGAGCTCGGGACGGAAGGCCTCGAGCCGCGGGAAGGCCTGTGCCGCGTAGGCGGCGCGCATCTCCGCGCCTCCGCTGCCCGGCGGCAGGGGGAGGTTGAGCACATTGTGGTGCCCGCCGGTCTCGTCGGCCGCGCCGGTGCCGGGCCAGAGCGGGTATTGCTGCGAGGTGACAACCAAAGCGCGCGGCTCATCCCAGAGAAGGGCCTGCGTGCCGTTGCCGTGGTGCACGTCAAAGTCGACGATGGCGACGCGCTCCAGCCCGTGGTGGTCGAGCGCGTGTTTCGCCGCGATCGCCGCATTGCCGAAGAGGCAGAAGCCCATGGGCGTCTCGGCCTCGGCGTGGTGGCCAGGCGGACGGGTGGCGCAGAAGGCGGTCTTTACCTCCCCCGCCAGAACTGCATCCACCGCCCGCACCGCTCCGCCGACCGCGCGCCGCGCGGCCTCCAGCGAACGCGGCGAGAGCCAGGTGTCCTCGTCGAGCGGGATCAGCCCTTCGCCGGGCAGCGCCCCGCTCAGCCGGTCGAGATAGGCCTGAGGGTGCACCCGCAGGATGTCGCGATCCTCGCAGCGCGGCGCAGCTAAGCGCAACAGATCAAGCCCCTGCAAGGCGTGCAGCACGTGGTCGAGCCGGGCCACCTGTTCGGGGTGGCCGTCGGGTGTCAGGTGGTCGAGACAGTCGGCATGGGTGATCAGCGCGCAGCCCATTGTGGCCCTCCTCCGGTTGTGGGTCCGAGGCAGCAGAGCGTGATTCCTCTGCAGGGACAAGGGCAGGTACGCCGGCAGGCGGACCCCCTCCTGCTGCGGTCAATCAGGCGCCAGCATGTATCCCGCGCCGCGCACGGTCTGCAGATAGCGCGGTTGCTTGGGATCGCTCTCGATTTTACGGCGCAGGCGGGTGATCTGCACGTCGACCGCGCGCTCCTGCGCCTGACCCTTGTCGCGGCCCAGTTCCTCGACCAGCCGCGTGCGGCTCAGCGCCTCGCCGGGCTTGGCCGAGAAGATGCGCATCAGCTGGCTCTCGGTCGCGGTCAGCCGCACCAGGTCGTCGCCGTGCCACATCTCGCCGCGCTCGATGTCGTAGCGGATCGGGCCGAGGGTCAGCAGCTTGGGCTGGATCGCGTCGGCGGCGGGGCTCTCGGGCATGCGGCGCAGGATCGCGTTGATCCGCAGCAACAGCTCCTTGGGCTCGAAGGGCTTGGCCAGGTAGTCGTCCGCCCCGGCCTCGAGCCCGGCAATCCGGTCCTCGGTCTCGCCCCGGGCGGTGAGCAGCATGATCGGCGTGTGGCGGGTCTCGCGAAGCGCGCGGGTGAGGCTGATGCCGTCCTCACCGGGCATCATCACGTCGAGCACGATCAGGTCGAAATCGAGCCCCGCGAGAAGCCGCCGCGCATGCGCCGCGTCGCGCGCCGCGCTGACAAGAAAGCCGTGGCGGATCAGGAACTTCTGCAGTAGGCTCCGGATGCGTTCATCGTCGTCGACGATCAGCAGATGCGCGTCTGGATCGCTCATCCGCGGTTCTCCCGGAGCCGCTGGTACTGGCGCTGCATCTCGGGGTCCATCATCGCCTCGAGCACCTGCTTGAAGCCCGCCACCGCCTCGGGTCCGACCTGCCGGTACGCCGCCCGCATCCGCGCGCGCTGCGCGTCTGAGAGCTGCTTTTCCAGCGCGTCCCCGGCCTCGGTCAGGTAAAGATGGCGCTCGCGCTTGTCGGCGCGGCCAACCCGGCTTTCGACCAGCCCGTCCTCGACCAGCGTGCGCAGCACCCGGTTGAGCGATTGCTTGGTGACCCCGAGAATATTGAGCAGGTTGTTGACCGTGGTGCCCGGCGCGCAATGGATGAAATGGATCGCGCGATGGTGGGCCCGACCGTAGCTGAGCCCCTGCAGGATGCGGTCCGGGTCGGCGGTGAACCCGCGATAGGCGAAGAACATCGCCTCGATCCCCTGCCGCAGCTGCTCATCCGTCAGAAAGAGCAGCGACTCACCGCCCAGAACCTGACTTGCCGACGCCTCTGCCATGAAACCCTCTGCGTTCGTTTTCTGCACTTTAAGTCAGCGTTGTTGACATTCCAAGAGCGAACTGTTAGCGAGTCGCAGTTTTTGCGCAACATTATGTCCGAGGCGGACCTAAAGAACGCAACTAATGCAAAGCGCCTGTGTGAAGGAGATGACCCATGGACGGAGCTTTCGACGACCGCGACGGCAAGATCTGGATGGATGGCCAGATGGTGGAATGGCGAGATGCCAAGGTTCACGTCCTGACGCATGCGCTGCATTACGCGAGCTCGGTCTTCGAGGGCGAGCGGGCCTACAACGGCAAGATCTTCCTCGGCCACGAGCATTCCAAGCGGCTGCATTTCTCGGCCGGCGAGCTCGATTTCCAGATCCCCTATTCCGTTGAAGAAATCGACGCGGCCAAGGACGCGGTGCTGAAAGCCAACGGCTTCACCGATGCCTACGTGCGCGCTGTCGCATGGCGTGGCGCGGGTCAGGACATGGGCGTCGCCTCGGCGCGCAACCCCGTGCGCCTGGCGATCGCGGCATGGGCTTGGGGCAACTACTACGGCGACGCCAAGATGAAGGGCGCCAAGCTCGACATCGCGAAATGGAAGCGCCCGAGCCCGGAGACGATCCCCGTGCACGCCAAGGCAGCGGGCCTCTACATGATCTGCACCACCTCCAAACACGCCGCCGAAGCCAAGGGCTGCTCGGACGCGCTCTTCATGGACTACCGCGGCTACGTGGCCGAGGCGACCGGCGCCAACATCTTCTTCGTGAAGGATGGCGAGGTCCACACGCCGACGCCCGACTGCTTCCTCAACGGCCTGACCCGTCAGACGGTGATCAAGCTTCTGAAGGAAAAGGGCATCACGGTGCACGAGCGCCACATCCTGCCCGAGGAGATGGAACGCTTCGAGCAGTGCTGGCTGACCGGCACTGCCGCCGAGGTGACCCCGGTCGGACAGATTGGCGATTACACATTCGAGGTTGGCGCGCTGACCCGCGACATCGCCGAGACCTACGAAAAGCTGGTCCGCTCGTAAGCGGCCGCTCAGGGGGGATCACCCCCGCCCCCGGGTTTCGCATCCCGACAACGGCCCGCGCCCCGCGCGGGCCGTTTGCCTGTGCGACGGTCGCCGGAATGCGTTAGGTCAACTCATCGCGCGCAGCATCGCCGTATTTGACTGGATAACCGTGTTCAGCTCGACGATCCGGGCGAGCCGCGCCTCGATTTCATCCTGCCCCGCGTCGAGTTGGTCGACGATCCCGGCCAGAGAGTCCCCGGTGCCGCTGAGCGCCGCGCTCTCGATCTTGCACATCATGCGCGTGGAGCTGAGCCCGGTGACATAGCGCTTCATGTCCAGCACCGACCGCCCGAGCCGCGTCGCCTCGATCTCGACGACCTTGAGCGCGTCGATCGCCGCCTTCTGAAAGACGATCTCCTCGGCGATCAGGGTTTCCTTGTCCCGGATGACGTCCTCTTTCGCGCTGGCATGGCGCACATCCTCCTGGAAGATCGCCGACATCTCGGCCTGCAGGCTGCCGGCATAAACGAGAAACTGGCCCTGCTGAATCGTCGTCAGCATGCGCATGTAGGTGCTGTCCTCCCCCTCGACGAAGCCGCGCACCCAAGCCGCCATTTCGTCGAGCATCGAGCCGTAGTTGACCGAGATGGCGCTGATCGGCCCACCAGCGTTTTCCAGCCGCGAGGCGAGGATGCGCATGTTCATCGGCACCGTGCGGATCGCCTTGATGATCTCGGTCATCCGGTCGGTTTCCTCGCGGATTTGTAGGATGGTCTTGGCCATGGTCATGAAGCGCAACTGCCGGGGGCCGAGCTTGGTGCCCATGCGCTGCGCCCGGGCCTCCAGCTCCTGCGCGAGCGCGGCGGTCATGAATCCCTCGTAGGACGTGTAGCCAAGCTCCGCGACCTCGGCCAGCAGCATGTCCTTGCTGCGGGCCGGGGTGGCCCCCTGTTCGGTCTCCGCTTCGCGCAGGCGAGAATAGATTTCCTTCACCCGGTCGAGAAGACCGCAGCAGGGTTTGACCCGGACCGAGATATACCCCCCCGCGATCGGCCAGGCCACGGCAAGCACCCAGTAATAGCGCCCGTCCTTGGACTTGTTCTTCACGTAGGCGGCGACGTAATCCCCTGCCTTCAGCTTGTCCCAGTAGAGCTGGAACACGCCCTTGGGCATGTCGGGATGGCGCACGAGCTTGTGCGGCGCGCCTTTCAACTCCTCCCACATGTAGCCCGAGATCTTCCGGAACACGCTGTTGCCGTGAATGATCACGCCGCGTTCGTCGGTGCGCGAGAAGAACAGGTCCTTCAGATCGAAGGGCACCTCGCCAACGGCGCTGTTGCGGGTTTGCGCGATAAGCTGGGAATCGTGTTGGGTCATGGGGGCCACGCGACTGGGAGTGAATCTCCGCGCAGCTTGCCCCGGCACCGGTTTCCGAAACGTGAAGAGCCGCGGTGATCCGCGGCTCTCCAGCGTTCTTTCGCCTGTACCAGCGCTCAGCCCGGCGACATGCCCCGCAGGCGCTCGGAGCGGCGGCGCAGCATCTCGACCGTCGCCAGCAGCAGGATCGAGATCGCCACCAGCACCGTCGCCGCCGCGAGGATGGTCGGCGAGAGCTGCTCGCGCAGGCCGGTGAACATCTGCCACGGCAGGGTCTGGAGCTCGGCCGAGCCGATGAACAGCACCACCACCACCTCGTCGAAGGAGGTGATGAAGGCAAAGAGCGCGCCCGAGATCACCCCGGGCAGGATCAGCGGCATCTGCACCCGGAAGAAGGTGGTCACCGGGTTCGCGCCCATGTTTGCCGCCGCCCGCACGAGGCTCCGGTCGAAGCCGACCAGCGTCGCTGTGACGGTGATGATCACAAAGGGAATGCCCAGCACCGCATGCGCCAGAACCACGCCCCAGAGCGTGCCGACGATATTGATCTTCGAGTAGAAGAAATACATGCCGGTGGCCGAGATGATCAGCGGCACGATCATCGGCGAGATCAAGATGGCCATGATCGCGCGCTTGCCCGGAACGTGACTTTGCGACAGGCCGATGGCCGCCAACGTGCCAAGGCTCACCGAGATGATCGTCGCCAGCGGCGCGATGATCAGCGAGTTCTTCACCGCGCCGGTCCATTCGGGATTGGTGAAGAAGTCCCGGTAGTGTTTCAGCGAGTAGCCCGCCGGATCGAAGCGCAGCATCTCGGGGGTGAAGGTGAAGAAGTCCTCCGCGTTGAACGAAAGCGGCATGACCACCAGGATCGGCGTGATCAGGAAGACGAAGATCGCGCCGCAGATGACGCGGAAGCTGTAATGCCAGAGCACCTGTCCCGACGACAGATAGGGCACCAGCGGCACCCGGTAGCGCCCAAAGCCGATCCAGTAGGTGAACCAGCCGAAGAACCAGCCGAAGAGCACTCCGACAAGGCCGCCCGAGACGCCCCCGCTGAGAAAGCCCAGCAGCGCGAAGACGACGATGATGCCCCAGCGCAACGGCTTTTCCAGCTCCTTCGACAGCGACATGGCGGCAAAGGCGAAGCCGGCCATGACCAGCGCGCCGAGCAGGATGCCGAGCAGCACCGAGCCGTTGGCCGCGCCGATGAAGACCCCGGCGAAGGCCCCCGCCGCGGCGAGCACCGGTAGGGTCAGCGACAGGGGTTTCTTGATGGCGGGCGTGAGAATGACGTTGCTCATGGCCGTTACCCCAGCTTCACGTTGTCGATGCCGACGATGCGGTCGTAGGCCCAGTAGAGGATCAGGACCACCGCCAGCAGGATCGAGCCGAGCGCGGCCGCGAGGCCCCAGTTCAGCGACGTCGAGATATGATAGGCGATCCGGTTCGAGATGAAGGTACCGGTGGTGCCGCCGACGATCTCGGGGGTGATGTAGTAGCCGATGGCGAGGATGAACACGAGGATCGACCCCGCGCCGATGCCCGGCACCGATTGCGGGAAATAGACCCGCCAGAAGGTCGTCCAGTCGGTCGCGCCCAGCGATTTCGACGCCCGGACATAGGTCTTGGGGATCGTCGACATCACCGAGTACATCGGCAGGATCATGAAGGGCAGCAGGATGTGGGTCATCGCCACGATCGTGCCGAACTGGTTGTTGATCATCGTCAGGCGACCGTCATCGGCAACCAGTCCGATCCACACCAGCACATCGTTGATGACGCCCTGCTGCTGCAGCATGATCTTCCAGGCCGAGGTTCGCACCAGAAGCGAGGTCCAGAACGGCAGCAGCACGAGGATCATCAGCAGGTTCGCCTTGCGCGCCGGCAGGTTCGACAGGATGTAGGCCACCGGGTAGCCCAGCAGGATGCAGCTGCAGGTGATCACCAGGCTCATAAACAGCGTGCGCTTGAAGAGCATGATGTAGATGCGCTCGTTCTCCGGGCGCGCCTCGGCACCGTCCGGCGTGAGTTTCATGTCCACCGAGTTGAGGAAATAGCCCGAGGTGTAATCGGGCGCGTAGAGCTTCAGCGTCCGCCAGATCTGCGGCTCGAGCCAGTCCTTGTCGATCTCGCCGAAGCCGTCCTTGAAGCTGACGGTCTCGAAATCGGGGCTGGCCACCAGCGCGGCGGCGGCCTTGAGCATGTCGGCGTGGGGGCCGGCGTAGCCCGACACGTCCTGCGTCGAGAGGTCCTGGTAGAGGGCGGTGTGCACCGCCGACCAGGGCTCTTCGTCGAGCAGGGAGTCCCCCTCTTCGCGGTGGGTGTAATTCGCGAAGATCTCATATTGCTCGGCGGTGCGCGGCAGCAGCTCCTCGACGCCGTCACGCAGCGCGAATTTCGGCAGGCGCTCGCCTTTCTCCCAGGCGGCTTCCTTGGCGAGCCAGTCCTCGGAGCCCATCATCTCGGCCCAAGTCTGCGCGTCGTCCCAATTCTCGTCGAGATCCTCGAACTGATCCTGATAGAGCTCACCGATGTCGTCGAGCCCACGGCCCGACTTGCGGAAGAGCGACGATGCGCCTGTCTGTTCGTAGTTCAGGCGCGAACCGAGGCGGGTGTGCTCCTTGCGTTCGGCGGCCACAAACAGATCGTAATAGGCATCTTCGAACACCTGGTCGGGCGGCAGGCCCGTGCCGTCCCAGTCGTAGAGCGCCCTGGTGGTCGTGGGCATCGTGTTCGAAACAATCTGGTTCTCAACCGAGCGGAACAGCATGTCCCCGATCGGCGCGATGAAGGTGACCAGAACGAAGATCAGCAGTGGAGCGATGAGCGCGAGGGCTCGCAACTTCTGCACGCGCAACGCCCGAGACAGGCTCTTTTTTAGCGGCGTGCCATCCGCGGCCAGCATGGGCCCGTTGGCACCTTTCTCCGGGACATCGGTCGAAGCTGTCATCCTACCCCCTGCGGGTCTGTTTTTATTAGATTATGGGTCTTTGAGTGCAGAGAGGGGCCATGCGGCCCCCCTCCATGTCGCGTCTGCGCTTATTGCGCGAGCCAGGCCTGGAACTTCGCGTCGATGTCGTCGCGATAGTCCGCCCAGAACTCGTAGTTGTAGAGCAGCGTGTTCGTCGCGTTTGCCGGATCGGTCGGCATATGCGGCGCCATGTCGATGCCCAGGTCGGCGTGCTGACCGACAAGCGGAGCGGACGACTGGCGTGCCGGACCATAGGAGATGTAGGCGGCCTGATCGGCCAGACGCTGGGTGTCGGTGGCGAACTTCACGAAGTCCTTCACGCGCGCCAGAGCGGCGTCGTCAAGGCCTTCGGGGATGATCCAGCCGTCGAGATCGAACACCTGCATGTCCCACATCATGGCGACCGGCTGGTCCTGCTCCTCGATCACCGAGAACAGGCGGCCATTGTAGGTCGAGCCCATGAAGACTTCGCCGTCCGCCAGAAGCTGCGGTGTGTCGGCACCAGCGGACCACCACACGACGCTGTCCTTGATGGTGTCGAGCTTGGCGAGCGCCTGGTCCTGGCCTTCCGGGGTAGCCAGAACGTCGTAGATCTCGTCCTTGGCCACGCCGTCGCAGTACAGCGCCCATTCCATGTTGTTGATCGGGCGCTTCTCGAGCGAGCGCTTGCCCGGGTAGGTCTCGAGATCAAAGATCGAGCAGATGTCCGACGGCGCATCCGCGCCCTCGGGCACCATGTCGGTGCGGTAACCGAAGGTGGTCGAATAGACGATCTGCGGGATGAAGCAGTCGGAGACGATCATGTCGCCGAAGTCGTCCTCGGCCGAGGTGCCGTCATCTGCCTCGGCGAGCAGCTCGTCGGGATCGTATTCCATGGCGAGGCCTTCGTCGCACAGGCGGATGGCGTCAGAGGCCACGACGTCGACGAGGTCCCAAGTGATGTTGCCGGCCTCGTTCATCGCGCGCAGCTTTGCCACGGCTTCGGCCGAGCTTTCATCCCAGGAGATGTTCACCTCGGGGTGCATTTCCTTGTAGGGGTCGGCATAGGCCTTGATCTGGCTCGTCTGATACGCGCCGCCCCACGACACGAGGGTCATGTCGTTGGCCATTTCCTGCGCGGAGACGGCGCCTGCGGCAACCGTGAGCGCGGTGGTGGCCAGGAGGGTCTTGGTCCGTTTCATCTGTAACTCCCTTAGATAGCCCGTTGTGTATTGTGGGTTCCAGGACACGGGCAAACCGCCGGAACCTTTCCGGTCCGCACCGCCCGCCCACTGCAAGGGGGACAGCGCGGGCAGAGTCTCGTCAGTTGGCGTCGAGCGCTCGGCAATCCTCGGGCAACCAGCCGATCTCGATCTCGGTGCCCGGGGTCAGGCGTACCTGGTCGGGCGCGTTGCGTGTCTTGATGACGAAGTCGCGGTTGCCGGCCACTTCGAGCCGAGTGCGGAAGATGTCGCCCATGTAGATGAACTCGAGCACCTTGGCCTTGAGCGTGTGGGCGCCTTCTTGCAGGCGGTCCTTGTTGTATTCGACGCGCTCGGGGCGGATCGAAACACGAGTACGCTCGCCGACCTTGGTCACGTTGACCGGCTTGGCGTCGATCACCTCGCCCCCGTCCAGCTTGACCACGCAATTGTCGCCCCTGATCTCGGCGATGGTGCCCTCGAGTGTGTTGTTCTCGCCGATGAACTGCGCCACGAAGCTGTTCTCGGGCTGCTCGTAGAGCTGATCCGGCGGGGCGAGCTGTTGGATGCGCCCGTCGTTGAAGACGGCGACGCGGTCAGACATGGTCAGCGCCTCGGTCTGGTCGTGCGTCACGTAGACCACGGTGATCCCCAGTCGGTGCGCCAGGTCGGTGATCTCGAACTGCATCTTCTCGCGCAGCTGTTTGTCGAGCGCGCCGAGCGGCTCGTCCATCAGCACCAGTTCGGGCTCAAACACCAGTGCGCGCGCCAGCGCGATCCGCTGTTGCTGGCCGCCCGAGAGCTGCGCCGGGCGGCGGCCGCCGAAGGCCCCCATTTCGACCATGTCGAGGGCCCGCTTGACCTTGGCCTCGCGGTCCGACTTGCCGATCTTGCGCACCTCGAGCGGGAAGCTGAGGTTCTCGGCAACGGTCATGTGCGGGAAAAGGGCGTAATTCTGGAAGACCATACCGATGCCCCGCTTGTGCGGCGGGATATTGTTGATCGACACGCCGTCGAGCTTGATCTCGCCATGGGTGGCGGTCTCGAAACCGGCGAGCATCATCAGGCAGGTGGTCTTGCCTGAACCCGACGGTCCCAGCATGGTCAAAAACTCGCCCTTGGGCAGGCTCAGGTTCAGATCTTTGACGACAAGGGTCTCGCCATCATAGCTTTTCTGCACGCGCTCAAAGGCGACAAAAGCGTCGCTTGTCCCGGTATCTGGCAAATCCGGCTCCCCGTTTTGTGTTCCGCGGATTTTTCTCCGCTGTCTTGCGTAGGATAAGAGCGCGTCCAGACCCATGTTGCAACCGTGTTGCCGGGAACGCGAAGAGATTCGCGTCTTTGCAGGACCATCGGGCACAAATGCGTCCCTTCGCAGCAAAAAATCGTCATGACACATTGCTCAGCAGGCCGATTACCTCCGGCTTCCGCGGGGTCACGAATGGCGCCTGAACCGAAATTTCGATGAAAATCAGCGCAGAATCGCCGTGACCTCCGGCGTAGCGGCCCCGCAACCGCACATTTCAAGAGCAAAAGGCGAGAAAAACGCCATATCTTCGTGTCCTTCCGAGCAGAGCGAAACGCCGGCCTCTGCGTCCCCTGAAACGCCCCCGGTACACACAAGGGATTGGGCGCCTTCTTCCTCTTCGCGGGTCGCAAGAGGTTTGACCGGGCGTCCGTCCCTGCTAAGCCTTCGGTCATGAGCCATCTTCTGCCCGCCACCGAGGAGCACCTGAAGCACCTCATCGCCTGCCCGACCGTCTCGAGCGAGAGCAATCTCGCGATGATGGCCATGATGGGCGATCACCTCGAGCACCTCGGTGCAAAGGTCGAGATTTTCCGCGACGCGACCGGCACCAAGGCCAATATGTTTGCCACGCTCGGCCCGGACATCCCCGGCGGCGTGGTGGTCTCGGGGCATTCCGATGTGGTGCCGGTGACCGATCAGGACTGGAGCAGCGACCCCTTCACCTTGACCCTGCGCGACGATCACCTCTACGGCCGTGGTACCTGCGACATGAAGGGCTTCATCGCCGCCGCGCTGGCCTTGGCCGAGCCGGTCTCGAAGATGACGCTGCGCCGCCCTCTGCATCTTTGCTTCACCCATGACGAGGAGGTCGGCTGCCTCGGCGCCCGCGCATTGGTGCCCGAGCTACAGCGCCGCGGCCACGCGCCGCGCATGGCGATCATCGGCGAGCCCACCGGCATGCGGCTGATCGAGGGGCACAAGGGCTGCTGCGAATACACCACGCGGTTCTCGGGGCTCGAGGGCCATGGCTCCGCCCCCGACCGCGGCGTGAACGCGGTGCTCTACGCGCTGCGCTATACCCAGCGGCTGATGGAGATGGCCGAGGCGCTGAAGGCCCGCGCGCCGCACGGCAGCCGCTTCGATCCGCCTTGGACCACGGTGAACGTCGGCCGCCTCGCCGGCGGTGTCGCGCACAACGTCATTCCCGGCAAGGCCGAGGTCGATTGGGAAATGCGCCCGGTGCAGCCCGGCGACGCCGAGTTCGTCAACGAGGCGCTGGCCCATTGCATTGAGAATGAACTGCTGCCCGCCATGCGCGCCGTGCACCCCGACGCCGAGATCACCACCGAGGTGATCGGCGAGGTCGCCGGGCTGATCCCGATGGAGGACAACGCGGCGCGCGATCTGATCTCCCGCCTCACCGGCAGCAATTCCGCCGACGTGGTGCCCTTCGGCACCGAGGCCGGCCTGTTCCAGCAGATGGGTCTGTCCGTGGTGGTCTGCGGCCCCGGAGAGATCGCCCAGGCCCACAAGCCCGACGAATTCGTCACCCGCGGTCAGCTGGCGCAATGCCTCGGCCTGCTCGAAGGCATCGCCCACAGCCTCGTGGCCTGAACGGGCCCGCGGCCGCTTTCTTCGCCGGCACAAGATTTCCCATGGCGGCACGGGGTGTGCCCCCCGCTGCTGCTGCCTCAGCCCGCGCGCCAGCCGTCCAGCGGCTCGGGCACCACGAGCCGCGTGCCCGGCAGTATCCGCCCGGCAATCGCCCGCAGATCGCCCGGCGCGAAACCGACGCAGCCTGCCGTCGGATAGCCCGGCCGCCGCCACTGGTGCAGGAAGATCGCCGAACCGCGGCCCGGTTCGGCCTCGGGCCAGTTCCAGTCGGTGATCAGCACGAGATCGTAGAGCGGATCGGCCCGTCGCAGGGTTTCGTGGCTGGGTGCGAAAGGTGCCTGCACCAGCTGGTTATAGGCCGGCGAGCCACTGTCGTCGCACCAGAGATCGCGCAGCCGGATCGGCTCTGCCCAGAAAGCGGGCCGCGCCATGCGGTCGGGCCGGTAGAGCATGGCGACCACGCGGTGGACGCCGACCGGCGTCGCCCCGTCGCCCTCACGCTTGCAGGCCCGCACGCCGCCGCGCCCGATAACGCAGGGCCACGTCCGCCCCGCGAAACGCAGACCGGCGCGGGTCAGCACCAGGTCGTTCGCCCCCACACGCACGCCCGCGCCGCTCACAGCAGGTGCCCCGACTTCTCGGCCTTGGTGGCAAGATAGCGTTCGTTGTAGGTGTTCAGCCCCACCTTCAGCGGCACGCGCTCGGCGACGGTGATGCCGCAGCGCTCCATCATCGCCATCTTGTTTGGGTTGTTGGTCAGCAGCCGCACCGCGCCGAAGCCCATCTTGCGCAGGATCTCCGCGCCGAGGCGGAAGTCGCGCTCGTCATCCTCGAAGCCCAGCCGATGGTTCGCCTCGACCGTGTCGAAGCCCTGATCCTGCAGCGCGTAGGCGCGCATCTTGTTGGCCAGCCCGATGCCCCGCCCCTCCTGGTTGAGATAGAGCAGAACCCCTGCCCCCTCCTCTCCCATCTGCGCCAGCGCCGCATTGAGTTGCGGGCCGCAGTCGCATTTCAGCGAGCCCAGAAGGTCGCCGGTGAAACAGGCGGAATGCAGTCGCGAGAGTACCGGCTTGGAACGATCCGGGCGGCCGATCTCGATGGCGTAATGCTCGTCCGAGCCATCCTCGGGCCGGAAGATGTGCAGCCGGGCGTTCTGCGCAGCGCGCAGCGGCACCTTGGCCGAGACAACGTGATCGAGCCGCGCCAGCGTCAGCATGTAGGGGCCTGCCGGGTCGGCCTCGACGACGGTCAGCATCTCGCCCTGCGCAAAGCCTTCGGGGTCCTCAAGCGGCAGGATCAGGGCGGCGGGCAGCAGCCGCGCCGATTTCACGAGGGTGATCGCCAGCCGGTGCAGCCCGGTGTCGCCGCCCCGGCGGGTGGCGAGCGGGCCCTTCATTGGCTTGGCCAAGTCATCCGCCGGATCGGCGATCGATTGCACCCAGTCGAGCCCCGCATCGCCCGGAAGGATCACCCGCGCCAGATCGCCGTCATAGGCCCGCGCCTTCAGCGTTTCGGCCCGGCGCGCGGTAATGGTCAGGTCAAGCTCTCCCGGCAGCGCCCGCAGCACCGCCAACCGCGCCGCCGAAACCGTCTCGGCCGCGATCACCAGCGCGCCGCCTGCCCGCGCCTTCAGCACCACCGGCACCCCCATGCGCAGGTCGGCGCGGGCACGGGCGAGCAATTCTCCGAGATCGGGCGCGAGGGACATGGGCGTCTTCCTGTCTGGGCCGCGACAAGCGTGGCGGATGGTACACCCAGGCCAGCCGGCCCGGGAAGGCGTTGAAACAAAGCAGCTTCATTGCTGTAACAAAAGCCATTCTGCAACACGAGAGCGTGAGAACCCTGCAGCAAAACTTGTTTGTCCCCCCTTACGCTTACATGTGCCCCAGCAAGACAGAGACGGCACGACGGAGAGGCAAATGGCCCAGATCAAGAACATCCTTCTGGTGGACGACGACGACGACCTGCGCGAAGCGCTGGCCGAGCAGCTGGTCATGACCGAGGATTTCGAGGTGTTCGAGGCCGAGACCGGCGCCGCCGCCATGGCGCGGGTGAAGGAACAGGTCTACGACCTGCTGATCCTCGACGTCGGCCTGCCCGACACGGACGGCCGCGAGCTGTGCAAGCTGATGCGCAAGCAGGGGGTCAAGTCGCCCATCCTCATGCTCACCGGCCATGACACGGATGCCGACACCATCCTCGGCCTCGACGCTGGTGCAAACGACTATGTTACCAAGCCTTTCAAATTCCCGGTGCTGCTGGCCCGCATCCGCGCGCAGCTGCGCCAGCATGAACAGTCCGAGGACGCGGTCTTCACCGTCGGCCCCTACACCTTCAAGCCGTCGATGAAGCTGCTGGTGACCGAGGACGACCGCAAGATCCGGCTGACCGAGAAAGAGACGAACATCCTCAAGTTCCTCTACCGCTCGACCGAAGGGGTGGTGCCGCGCGAGATTCTGCTGCACGAAGTCTGGGGTTACAACGCCGGGGTGACGACGCACACGCTCGAGACCCACATCTATCGACTGCGGCAGAAAATCGAACCCGATCCCTCGAACGCACGTATTTTGGTCACAGAATCCGGGGGTTATCGGCTCGTTGCCTGACGAATCGGCGGAAATGTCACGTCATAGCGGTTTTCCGCCAATCTTCGTCTGCTCGCCCATTGGTTGACACTGTACTTGGTGATACTCTGACCTAGCCTTTCGGATAGGACTCCTCCCGTCGGTCAGGTCCCTCAACAGTTCCCGTGGCATGTGCGGGTCATCACATGCACCTCCCTGTTGGACTGGGCCGGGCCACGCGCCCGGCCTCTTTTTTGCAACGGCTCCGGCTCTTTGAAACCTGTCCGGCTCCGGGTTCGTCGACAGACCGCACATGTAAGCCCAGCGTGTTCCAGCCCAAAGCTCAACCCGCCAGCTGCCTGCGCCTCGGACCCCGAAACCCTGCGGAGTCCGAAGCGCATCCCAGCCATTGTCGTGCAAATTCCGTGAGTGGCGTCACGACGGCTTGCCCTTTCGATCTGCGTCGAAAATCGTTAAAAAAGCGCGAACGAGGGTGAGATTCCCCCGCCACGCATGGTGAATCCCCCCGCAGCTTGCCGTTGACGCACCAGATGATAGAAGCCCGGCGCTCTGGCCGGAAAGGACTCAGTTTGACCGACACGCCCCGACGTCTCGAACATCCGAACTTGAACGCGCAGCTCCTGCATTGGTGGATGCGTGACTACGATCATGTCTTCGTGGTGCTCAACCCCTTCTTCCGCGTGCCCGGCTTTACGCCGGAGACCACCGCCTGGGGTCCGCTGCGCAGTGAGGCGACGACACCGCAGGAACTCGAGGCGCTGCTCGAGAGCCTTGGCGGGCCGCAGCCCGACCAGGCCCCCGAGGCCTTCGATGAGATCATCAAGACCACCGGCCAGCCGGTGCGCTGGGACATGATCGCCCAGGCGCTTGGTGTCAGCGACTTCCGACATTTCGCACGCATGGTCTGGCTCTGGGTGATCGGGGCCGAGCCGCCGGATCTCGATGCCACGCTTGTCTCACGGATCGCGCGGCACTGCCGTCAGGAAGGGCTCTACAAGCCGGAGGAGGACTGGCTGCCGCTGGTCCTCGAGCCGATGCTTGTGCCCTATTTCGAGGCGCTCCGCCTCGACGAGGTCACCCTCTGGGACGAGACCCGCACCTCCTCGCTGGACTGCCCGGTCGAGGCGCTGCACCGCGACGAGCCGCCGGTGGCCCTGATGGATGCGCCGATTTCGGCGATCTCGGCGCCCGGGCTGCTGCTGAGCTGGTCGCAGGACCAGGTGACCGGCCTACTGGCCCTCACCGAGGAGATGCGCCAGAAAGTCGACCCTGCGCGTCACCTCGAAGGCTTCTGGGCCGGAGCGGGCACCTCGTCTCTGGTGCTGGATCAGCCTCGGGCCCCTGCCCTGCTGCACTGAAGCCGGACACGGGCGCCGCGCGCCGCGGCGAGTGCCCCCCCCCCAACAGAAACCGCCCCGACCGAAAGGCCGGGGCGGTTGTGCATTTCAGCGAGGGCCGAGGCCGCGGATCACTCCGCGGTCTCTTCCTTCTTGTCCGCTGCCAGCTCTTCGCCGGTTTCCTGGTCGACCATCTTCATGGCGAGGCGCACCTTGCCGCGATCGTCGAAGCCAAGCAGCTTCACGTAGACTTCCTGACCTTCCTTCAGCACATCCGACGGATGGTTCAGGCGGCGGTTCTCGATCTGGCTGACGTGCACGAGGCCGTCGCGCTTGCCGAAGAAGTTCACGAAGGCGCCGAAATCGACGATCTTCACGACCTTGCCCTTGTAGACGGCGCCCTCTTCCGGCTCTGCCACGATCGAGTAGATCATGTCATAGGCCTTCTGGATGGCTTCACCGTTGGCCGAGGCGATCTTGATCACGCCATCGTCGTTGATGTCGACCTTGGCGCCCGACACTTCGACGATCTCGCGGATCACCTTGCCGCCCGAGCCGATCACTTCACGGATCTTGTCGGTCGGGATCTGCATGGTCTCGATGCGCGGGGCGTGGACCGAGAAATCGCCGGCTTCGGTGAGGGCCTTGGCCATCTCGCCGAGGATGTGCATCCGGCCGTCCTTGGCCTGTGCCAGCGCCTGTTTCATGATCTCGGGGGTGATGCCCGCGACCTTGATGTCCATCTGCAGCGAGGTGATGCCGTTCTCGGTGCCTGCGACCTTGAAGTCCATGTCGCCGAGGTGGTCCTCGTCGCCAAGGATGTCGGTCAGCACCGCATACTCACCGTCGTCTTCCAGCACGAGGCCCATGGCCACACCGGCCACCGGCGCCTTCAGCGGAACGCCTGCATCCATCATCGACAGCGAGCCGCCGCAGACGGAGGCCATCGAGGACGAGCCGTTGGATTCGGTGATCTCGGACACCACGCGGATGGTGTAGGGGAAGTCGGTCGGTGCCGGCAGCACGGCCTGCAGCGCGCGCCATGCCAGCTTGCCGTGGCCGATTTCACGGCGACCCGGCGAGCCAACGCGCCCCACTTCACCCACCGAGTACGGCGGGAAGTTGTAGTGCAGCAGGAAGTTCGAGCGGAAGTTGCCGTGCAGAGCGTCGATGATCTGCTCGTCGTCGCCGGTGCCCAGCGTGGTCACGACCAGCGCCTGGGTTTCGCCACGGGTGAACAGCGACGAGCCGTGGGTCCGCGGCAGGACCGAGGTTTCCGACACGATCGGACGGACCTGGTCGAGCGCGCGGCCGTCGATGCGGCGCTTGTTCTTCACCACGTCCGAGCGCAGCACGACCGACTCGAGCTTCTTGATCGCCGAACCGAGGTTCGCGTCTTCGAGCTGCTCTTCGCTCAGCTGTGCCTTGATCTCTTCCTTGGCGGCCGACACGGCGGCGACGCGCGCCTGTTTGTCGGTGATCGCGTAGGCGGCCTTCATCTTGGCTTCGCCCAGACCCTTCACCACTTCGAAAAGCTCCGAGTAGTCGGGCGCCTGGAAGTCGAAAGGCTCTTTCGCGGCGGATTCGGCCAGATCGATGATCAGGTCGATGACGGGCTGGATCTGCGCGTGCGCAAAGGTCACGGCCCCCAGCATCTCGTCTTCGGTCAGCTCGTAGGCTTCCGATTCCACCATCATCACGGCGTCCTTGGTGCCGGCGACGACGAGGTCGAGACGCTGATCGGGGTTGTTGCGCAGCCCCTGCATGTCGTCGACGGTCGGGTTCAGCACGTACTCGCCATCGGTGTAACCGACGCGGCAGCCGGCGATCGGACCCATGAAGGGCACGCCCGAGATGGTCAGCGCGGCCGAGGCGGCGATCATCGCCACGACGTCGGGGTCGTTGACCAGATCGTGCGACAGCACGGTGCACATCACCAGCACTTCATGCTTGAAGCCGGGGACGAAGAGCGGACGGATCGGACGGTCGATCAGGCGTGCGGTCAGCGTCTCTTTCTCGGTCGGACGCGCCTCGCGCTTGAAGAAGCCACCGGGCACCTTGCCCGCGGCATAGTATTTTTCCTGGTAGTGGACGGTCAGCGGGAAGAAATCCTGGCCCGGCTTCGGTTCCTTCGCGAAGGTCACGTTGGCCATGACCGAGGTCTCGCCGAGCGTGGCGATGACGGTGCCGTCTGCCTGACGGGCAACCTTGCCGGTCTCGAGGGTGAGGGTTTCCTCGCCCCACTGCATGGATTTCGTCGTTACGTTGAACATGTAGCGTATCCTGTAAGGGAGCACTCCCGGCCCTCCGGGTCTCCCGTTCCTATGGTGGCCCCATTGCCACCGCTCCCTATCCTCTTGCATGTGCCCGGGAGCCAAAGGCGTCACGTCTCAGATGGGGCGCGCATACAGGAGAATCCGCCTTTTGGGAAGTGATAAGCGCGGCGCGCCCTCGGACAGGCCGGGGACCGCCCCCAGGGCGCAAGGCCCGAAACGCAAAACGCCCGCTCCAGAGGAGCGGGCGCTGCGACTTCCGTATCCTGCGCGGATCAGCGGCGAATGCCGAGGCGCTGGATGAGGTCGGTGTAACGTGCCTCTTCCTTGCCCTTCAGATAGTCCAGCAGCTTGCGGCGCTGAGCCACGAGCTTCAGAAGGCCACGACGCGAGTGGTTGTCCTTCTTGTGGGTCTTGAAGTGCTCGGTCAGGGTCGTGATGCGGCTGGTGAGGATGGCAACCTGGACTTCGGGCGAACCGGTGTCGCCTTCCTTGGTTGCGAATTCCTTCATCAGGCGGTTCTTTTCTTCAACGGTGATCGACATCGGGGTCTCCTTGAAGGTTTGAGGGATGGCACAAGCCGGGATGTCGTCCAGCAGGGCCCTTGGAGCGCTCCGGCCCGCATGGCCGGATGCGCGCGTATAGGGCGATTCAGGTGCGAAGGGAAGCCCGAAGTTCCCCGGCGCGGCCCATGGGGGTCACCCTGCGGCCGATCTAGCCTGCCGATGCCAGAGCCGCGGCTGCTGGCTGTAGGCAACGTAGAGCGGATGCCGCGGGTGCCCGTCCCTCGTCAGACCCAGCACATGCACGGCGCCAATGAGCTGCGCCGCGATCTGCGGCCCGCGTCCCATATGTGCACCGTGCATCCCCCAGCCGGCCAGCGTCATCCCCGCCTCGGCGTGCCAGCGCAGCAAGAGCGCGTCATTCTCCGGCCCCACCGGGGTCTCGGCGCGGCGCAATTCGGCCGGGGTCGGCGCGCGGAAGGCGAAGATATTGGCGATGCGCATGCCGCCGAAGCCCATCGCCTGCGCCCGCCGCTGGCAGCGCTCGATGGTGGGATCGTTACGCCGCTCGTCGGCCTTGGCAGGGTTGAGCATGACCCAGAGCAGAAAGGGCCCCGGCGTCTCGCGCCAGAGCCGTTCCAGCCCGTATCGATAGGTCCCGCAGTGCGAGTAGAGTGCCCGCGAGCGTGTGCCGTTGTCCTCGTGGCGCCGTTCGATCATGGCCACACTCTCACCAGCGGAGGCGCCGCCTGGCAAGCCCGTTGACTTGCCCCCCGGCCCGGCACAGGGTCTGCCCGAGACCGACAACCCGAGGATATCCCATGGACATCACCCGCATCGAGGCCGCCGCCGGGCGGCTGCAAGGCCACGCCCGCCGCACGCCGCTGCTCTCTTCGCCCTTCCTCGACGAGATCGCCGGGCGCCGCGTGCTGGTGAAGGCCGAGTGCCTGCAGCACACCGGCAGCTTCAAGTTCCGCGGCGCCTGGTCGGCGCTCTCCGCGCTCGATCCCGAGGTGCGGGCCAAGGGGGTCATCGCCTTCTCCTCGGGCAACCACGCGCAGGGCATCGCGGCGGCGGCAAAGGGCTTCGGGGTGCCCGCAGTGATCATCATGCCCGCCGACGCCCCCGCCGCGAAAGTCGCCGGCACCCGGGGGCTCGGCGCGGAGGTGGTTCCTTATGACCGCGAGAAGGAAGACCGCGACGCGCTCGGCGCCCGTCTGGCGGCGGAGCGCGGCCTCACGCTGGTCAAACCCTTCGACGAGCCCGAGGTGATCGCGGGGCAAGGCACCTGCGGGCTGGAGATCGCCGAGCAGGCTGCCGAAGAGGGGGTGACCGAAGCCGACGTGCTGGTCTGCTGCGGCGGTGGCGGGCTGACCTCGGGCATCGCTCTGGCGCTCGAGGCCAAAGCCCCCGGCCTGCGCGCCCGCCCCGCCGAGCCCGAGGGGTTTGACGACGTCAAACGCTCGCTGGCGGCGGGCACGATCCAGCGCAACACGGCCATGGGCGGCAATATCTGTGACGCCATCGTCACGCCGCAGCCGGGCAACCTCACCTTCCCCATCATGCAGCGGCTCTGCGGGCCTGGTCTGGCCGTCACGGAGGAAGAGGCGCTCAGGGCCATGCAACTCGCGGCACGACATCTCAGGATCATCGCCGAGCCCGGCGGCGCTGTGGCCCTGGCCGCGGCGCTCTTCCGCGCCAGCGAGATCGAGGGCGAGGCAGTGATCTGCACCGTCTCCGGCGGGAACGTGGATGCGGCGATCCTCGCCCGCGCGCTCGCGCTCGACATCTGAGACAGGAAAAGGCGCGGCCCCCTTCGGACCGCGCCTTGTTCTTTCAGCCGGAAACATCCCGTCGAGCGCGAGGGGCGCGCCCCTCGCTTTTCTGCGCTCAGCTGTCGAGCCGCCGGGCCTCGTCGATCAGCATCACCGGGATGCCCTCACGGATCGGGAAGGCGAGCCCCGCGCCCTTGCTGACAAGCTCCTGACGCCCGGCATCGTAGTCGAGCCCGGCATGGGTCACCGGGCAGACCAGCGCCTCGAGCATGCGGCGGTCAAAGGTGAATGTCTCTTCGCTCATTGAATCAGGTCCTCTTCTCCGCCGCGCAGGGCGAACTCGATCAGTGTCACCAGCGTCTCGCGGCGCGACTCCAGGCGCGGGGCCTCCAGCAACGCCTGCTTCTCTTCGGGCGCGAAATCCAGCAGCATCGAGAGCGAGTTGATCAGCAGCTCGTCCTCGGCATCCTTCAGCGTATCCCAGTCGGCGGAGAGGCCGCGCGCCTCGAAATACCGGTCCAAGAGCCGCAGGAAGGCGCCGCGGTCGAAGCTGTCGTCGTGGTCGGCATGCGACGTGAGATCATGTTCGAACCCCTCCCATGAGACCTTGCAGCGACGGTAGGGGGTGAAGCCGTCGACTTCCTCCATCACCCGGAAGCGCGACAGGCCCGACAGCGTGATCATGTAGCGCCCGTCCTCGGTCTCGGAGAACTGGGTGATGCGCCCGGCGCAGCCGATGCGCTGCAACGAGGGCCGCTCGTCAGAGCCGTTCGCCGCAGGCTGAACCATGCCGATGAGCCGCGCGTCGGTCTTCAGCGCGTCGTCGAGCATCGCCAGATAGCGCGGCTCGAAGATGTGCAGCGGAAGGCGCGAGCGCGGCAGCAGCAGGGCTCCGGGCAGCGGAAAGACCGGGATCATTCCGGGAAGGTCGGTTCGTCTCACCATGACCTGCGAGCTAGGGCGCATCGGCGTTCAGGCAAATATCATAGAAGTGAGTTTGCGGCGTCCGTTGAGCACCACCGGATCGTTCGGCTTGAGCGCCTCGAAGATGGTGAAGAGCTGGGTCTTGGCAGCCCCGTCGTTCCACTCGCGGTCGCGGCGGAAGAGATCGAGAAGCTGGGTCACCGCTTCTTCGGTCTGGCCATGCGCGTAAAGCGCCTGCGCGAGATCGAAGCGCGCCTGCAGGTCCGCCGGGTCCGCTTCGACCTTGGCGGTCAGCTCAGCGACGGGGCCGGCGTTGCTCGCCTGCTTGGCAAGCTCGATCTTGGCGTGTGCCGCTTCCAGCTCGGGGGCCTTGGAAATTTCCACCGGTGCGCCGTTCAGCACCGCCTCGGCCTGCTCGATCTCGCCAAGCGCGAGATAGCACGCCACCATGCCCGCGAAGGCCTTGGCGTTCTTCGGATCCTCTTCGAGCACCGCTGCGAAGACCTGTGCCGCATCGGCTGCCGCGCCCTGCTCGAGCATTTCCTCGGCAGTGGCCACGGCCTCGTCGAGCCCGCCCGAGGCGTCGCCGCCCGAGGCCTGCACCACGCGGTCGATGAAGGCCTTCAGCTCGGAGGCCGGAAGCGCGCCCTGAAAGCCGTCGATCGGCTGGCCCTTGTAGAAGGCATAGACCGTCGGGATCGACTGGATGCGCAGCTGACCGGCGATCATCTGCGCTTCGTCGACGTTGACCTTGGCCATCTTGACGGCGCCGCGCGCCTCGGTCACCGCGGCCTCGAGAGCCGGGCCGAGCTGCTTGCAGGGGCCGCACCACGGCGCCCAGAAGTCGACGATGACCGGCACCTCCTGCGAGGCGTCGACCACCTCGGCCATGAAGTCAGCTTCGCTTACGTCCTTGATGAGATCGCCCTTGGGGGCCTCGGTCTTGCCCAGTTCCAGCATATGATCCTCCGCTGCGGCGGTTAGCTTGGAGTGTTACATGGCGCAGGACATGGCGTGATGCAAGACCGGCCCCCGACACTGGCCGCAACGGGATCAGCCGCGGCGCGAGAGCTGCGCCCAGATCGGTAGGTGATCCGAGGCGCGCCGCGCTGCGCCGCCCTCCTCGACCCCTGCATCGTCGAGCGCCAGGGCGCTGCCGTAGGCGATGCCGTCCAGCGCCACGAAAGGCCGCGAGGCGTGGTAGCTTCGGCCCGGCAGCGTAAGGGTGAAATCGCGCTCCCAAGGCTCGTAGCCGCGCACGTCGGACCACTCGTTGAAATCGCCGAAGATCGCCGCCTCGGCGCGCAGCTCGCCGAGCTGGTCGCGGATCTCGGACATCTGCTTGAGCCGGTAGCGGCGCAGCAGTCCGAGGTGCGCGCCCACGACGTTCACCCCCTCGACCCGAGCCATCACCGCGCCGCGCGGCTCCAGCCCCGGCAGATCGAAGCGCCGGATGTCGGTTACCTCAAGCCCCTTTCGCACGAAAATCGCATTGCCGTGCCAGCCGAGGCTGACGTCGTTGCGGGCGAGGTTGACGACCTCGTAATCGGTTTCCTGCGCGATCAGGAAACGCGGGATGGCGGCGGGGCGCGGGCCGAGCCGCAGGTCGGCCTCCTGCAGCACCACCACATCGGCGCCGATGTGGTTGAGCACCTGCAGGATACGGGCCGGATCGCGGCGGCGGTCGATGCCCATCGCCTTGCGGATATTGTAGCTGGCGACCTTCAGCACGGTTTTCGCGGCGGCGGTCGCGGCAGGCTTGGGAGAGGCGGACAGGGGCGACATGGCGGACACCTTCACAGGATCGGGGCCAGCAACCGCGCGAAGGGCGCGGCGGCACGCACCCACCTCGGGTGCTCGTGCAGCGGCTTGTCCATCTTGTAGGCGCTGGTGAAATCGGCCTCCAGCATCTTCGCCACCCGCGACGCGAAGCCGCGGTCGAAAATCAGGGCCATTGTCTCGAAATTGAGCCGGAAAGAGCGATTGTCGAGGTTTGCCGAGCCCACTGCGGCGAAGTCGTCGTCAACCAGCACGACCTTCTGGTGGACGAAGCCGCCTTCGTAGCGCAGCACCTCGACCCCGGCGGCGCGGACCTCGTCGAAGAAGGCATGGGCGGCGAGCCACGGAAGGTAGTGGTCGATGGCATCGGGCACGAGCACCTTCACGTCGCAGCCGCGCAGCGCGGCGCCAACGAGGGCCGAAAGCACGTCCTGGTCGGGCACGAAATACGGCGTCGCGATCCACACCCTCTCGCGCGCCTCGGCCAAGGCCGAGATGAAGAAGAGCGCTCCGGTGTCCATGTCGTCGGCAGGCCCCGAGGGCAGCACAAGGCCCGAGAGGTTCTCCTCGGCACTGTCGGGCCGCCAGTTGAGCCCGCCCCCGATGCTCTCGCCGGTGGCCCAGTGCCAGTCCTCTGCGAAGACCAGCTGCAGCTGCGCCACCATCGGGCCGCGCAGGTGCAGGTGCGTGTCGCGCCAAGGGCCGAAGGTGGGGTTCTTGCCGAGGTAGTCGTCCTTGACGTTGTGGCCGCCGATGAAGCCCTCCTGCCCGTCGATGATCACCGTCTTGCGGTGGTTGCGGAAGTTGATCTGGAAGCGCTTGGTCGGACCCGGCGCATTCGCCGGATCGACCACCTGCACCCCGGCGTCGCGCAGGGCATTGAGGTAATGCGCCGGCAGTCCGTAGCTGCCCACGCCATCAAAAATCAGTCGCACCGACACGCCGCGCGCCGAGGCCGCGATCATCCGCTCGGCCATCTCGTTGCCCAGCCCATCCTCGGCGATGGTGTAGAACTGTACCAGCAGGTAATGCTCCGCCCGGTCCATCGCCTCGAAAACCGCCTCGAAAGTGGCCTTCCCGTCGACCAGGAGGTCCGCCGAGTTGCCGCCGACCGCTGGCATCGCCGCCAGTCGCTCGAAGGCGCGGTAGCGGGCCCCGTCGGCTTCGGCGGGCGGGTAGTCGGCGCAGAATGCGTCCATCTCGCGCCGCACGAGGCGGCTGCTGCGCCGGGTGATGCGGTAGCCCTTGAGCTTGTGCTGCCCGAAGAAGAGATAGGCCGGCAGCGCGAACCACGGCGCCGCGACCAGAAAGACCGTCCAGGCGACCGCCCCCTGCGGCGTGCGCGCCGTGGTGACCGCGCGCCAGACGGCGAAGGCCACCAGAAGCGGCAGGGCAACCGCCAGGAAGACGGCGAAGATCGTGGTGTTGGGGCCCATGCACGGCGCTCCGATGTTGCGTCCGGGAACCCTGTCCCGGCCCCGCCTCAACCAGAGCGCATCGCGGATTGTTCCGCAAGCGCCCGGACTTGTGCGCTGCCCGGGCGCGACTGTGGCTCAGAGGTCGAAGCTGGCGAAAACCGGCACGTGATCCGAGGGCTTCTCCCAACCGCGCGCGGCGCGCAGGATGCGCGAGCCGTGACCGGCATTCGAGATATCCGGCGTCGCCCAGACGTGATCGAGCCGCCGCCCCTTGTCCGCCGCGTCCCAGTCGCGCGCGCGGTAGGACCACCACGAATAGAGTTGCCCCTCGGGGATGTCCTGCCGGGTGATGTCGACCCACTCCCCCGCATCCTGTGCCTGCGCCAGGTGCTCGACCTCGATCGGCGTGTGCGAGACGATCTTCAGCAGCTTCTTGTGGCTCCAGACGTCATCCTCGCGCGGGGCGATGTTGAGATCGCCGACGAGGATCGACTTCTCGGGCTTGTGGGCGTGGAACCAGTCACGCATTTCGGTCAGGTAGTCGAGCTTCTGGCCGAACTTCTCGTTCACCTCGCGGTCCGGCTCGTCGCCGCCGGCGGGGACGTAGAAGTTGTGGATGGTGACGCCGTTCTCGAGCTTCGCCGCGACGTGGCGGGCGTGGCCGAGGGTGGCGAAATCCTGATCGCCGGCGTCTAGCAGCGGCAGCTTCGACAGGATGGCGACGCCGTTGTAGCCCTTCTGCCCACGCGCCACGATATGGGTGTAGCCAAGCGCCGCGAACTGCTCGAGCGGGATCTTGTCGACCGGGCTCTTGGTCTCCTGCAGACACAGCACGTCCGGCCCCTCTTCGGCGAGCAGCTTGAGGACGATGGGCTCGCGCAGGCGGACCGAGTTGATGTTCCAGGTGGCAAGGGTGAAGGACATGGGGCGGGCTCCTTTTCTGGCGCGGAAAATGTCAGCCTCCCCCGCCCGGCGCAACCCTGATCCGGCGCTCAGAGCACGAGCACGAGGATCAGCACCGACAGGCACAGGAAGCCGATGCCGGCCAGTTCGCGGCGGGTGATGCTCTCCTTGAAGACCAAAACCGAGGCCATGACCGAGAAAATCAGCTCGACCTGCCCCAGCGCCTGCACGTAGGCGGCGGTCTGTAGGGTAAAGGCGGTAAACCACGACAGGCTCCCGGCCATCGAGGTGAGGCCGAGCCAGATCGCGGTGCGACGTGCCTGCCAGACGGCGGTAATCTGCCCCGGCTCGAAGAGCCGCAGCCAGAGCGCCATGCCGAGGGCCTGCGACAGCACCACGCAGACCAGTGTCACCCCAGCGCGAAGAAAGGGCGCCTCCGAGGCGATCTCGAGCGAGGCACCGCGATAGCCGACACCGGAGATCGCAAAGAAGAACCCCGAGGCGAGGCCGAGTGCCACCGCCCGGCTGCCGATGCGGCGCAGCCAGTTGCCCGACAGGCCCGGCGTCTCGGAGAGCAGCAGGACCCCGATGAGGCCGATGAGGATCGCCCCCCAGCCCGCCGCCGAGATGTTCTCGCCCAGCACCACGAGGCCAACGAGCGCGGTCTGGATGACCTCGGTCTTCTTGAAGGTGATGCCGACGGCGAAGTTGCGCTGCCGGAACAGCGCCACGACCAAGACCGTGGCGAGAATCTGCCCCAGGGCGCCGAAGAGCGCATAGGCCCAGAAGGCGGAGCTCAGCTGCGGCCAGCCCTGCCCAGTGGCGATCAGGTAGGTCGCTACGACCAGCACGGCGGCGGGCGCGGCATAGGCAAAGCGCGCGAAGGTCGAGGAGGTTGCGGTGAGCCCGCCCGTGCTCAGCACCTTGTGCAGCATGAAGCGCAAGGTCTGGAAGAAGGCGGCGCAGAGGGTGACGGCAATCCACAAATCCATGTGGCGTGCCATGGCATGCGGCGCCGGGATTGACCATAGGTCAGAGCGCCAAAAGCGAAGCGGGCCAGAGGTCTCCCTCCGGCCCGCCTGATCCCGCGCAATTCCCTTCGATGGGAATTGCCCGGCTTCAGATCTCGCGCTTCAGCGCCTCTGCAAGATCGGTCCGCTCCCACGAGAAGCCGCCGTCCGCCTCGGGCGCGCGGCCGAAGTGGCCATAGGCCGCGGTGCGCTGGTAGATCGGCTTGTTCAGCTCGAGATGGGTGCGGATGCCGCGCGGGGTCAGGTCCATGACCTTGGGGATGGCCCGCTCGATCGCCGCGGCTTCAAGATCGCCGGTGCCGTGGGTATCGACATAGATCGACAAAGGCTTGGCGACGCCGATGGCGTAGGAGAGCTGCACGGTGCAGCGCTCGGCCAGACCTGCCGCCACGACGTTCTTGGCAAGGTAGCGCGCGGCATAGGCCGCCGAGCGGTCGACCTTGCTGGGATCCTTGCCCGAGAAGGCACCGCCGCCATGCGGCGCCGCGCCGCCGTAGGTGTCGACGATGATCTTGCGCCCGGTCAGGCCCGCGTCGCCGTCCGGCCCGCCGATGACGAACTTGCCGGTGGGGTTCACCCACCATTCGGTCTCGGGGCTGATCCAGCCCTCGGGAAGCGTGCTGCGGATGTACGGTTCGACGATGGCGCGGATATCGTCCGAAGTCTGCCCCTCGTCGCTGTGCTGGGTCGACAGCACGATCGACGTCACGCCGACTGGCTTGCCGCCCTCGTAGCGCACCGAGATCTGCGACTTGGCGTCCGGACCCAGCATCGGCTCGGCCCCGGACTTGCGCGCCTCGGCGAGCCGCTTGAGAACGGCGTGCGAATAGAGGATCGGCGCCGGCATCAGCTCGGGCGTCTCGTTGGTGGCATAGCCGAACATGATGCCTTGATCGCCCGCGCCCTCGTCGCGGTCGCCCTGCCCGGTCACGCCTTGGGCGATATGCGCCGACTGCTCGTGCAGCAGGTTGGTCACCTCGCAGGTGGCGTGGTGGAACTTGTCCTGCTCGTAGCCGATATCCTTGATGCAGGCGCGGGCGATATCGGGGATGCGCTCCATGTAGTCATGCAGCTTGTCCTGGTCGGTCAGGCCGATCTCGCCGCCGATCACCACGCGGTTGGTGGTGGCGAAGGTCTCGCAGGCGACTCGGGCCAGGGGGTCCTCTGCCAGAAGCGCGTCGAGCACGGCATCGGAAATGCGATCGCACACCTTGTCGGGGTGCCCCTCGGAAACGGATTCCGAGGTGAAGATATAGTTCTGTCGGGACATAAGCGCTCCATTAGGTACCAGCTGTCACGCCAGGAAGCCGTTGTGACAGGGATATGAACCTTCTCGCTACGCGGCAACGAAAGCGGCGTCAATCCGAATTACGTCGCGACTTGTGCAGAGCCGGGCGGAAGGCGAGCAGCATCAGCACGGCCAGAAGCCCAAGGAGGGGCAGATCGCCGGTCCGGCTGTAGAGCGTCACGCGCAGCGGCGGCGGCAGGCGGATGTCGATGAAGCCGGCCTCGCCCAGCGGCAGCGATTTCAGCACGCGACCCGCGCCGTCGATCACCGCCGACACGCCGGTGTTGGCGGCGCGCAGCATCGGCAGACCCTGCTCGATCGCCCGGATCCGGGCCTGCGCGAGGTGCTGATAGGGGCCCGAGAAATTGCCGAACCAGGCGTCGTTGGTGATCTGCAGCAGCAGCTCGGGCCGCGGAGCGCCGCGCAGGTCCTGGGGGAACACCGCCTCGTAGCAGATAAGCGGCAGCGCGTAGCCCATCTCCCCGCCCAGATCGAGCAGCTGCGGCCCCGGCCCCGCGGAGTAGCCGCCCTCCGCCCGCGCGGCGATACCGCTGACGTTGATGTGGCGGAAGAGTTCCTTGAAGGGCATGTACTCGCCGAAGGGCACCAGATGGTGCTTGTCATAGACCGCCTCGACCTTCGGGCCCTGCGTGACCAGTGCTAGGGAATTGAAGTAATCGTAGCCCTCGCTGCGCTGGATGCCGAGCACCACCCGGCCCGGCAGCGCGGCATCGGTGATCACCCGCAGCTCGCCCTCGGCGTTCTCAAGCAGCCGCGGCACCGCGGTCTCGGGCCAGACGATGAGGGCGGGGCGCGGCAGACCGTCCTGCGCCGGGGCCGCGGTGAACTCGACCTGTCGCTCGAAGAATATCGGGATATAGGCGCGGTCCCATTTCTGGGTCTGCGGCGCGTTGGGCTGGACAAGGCGGACCACCGGGCGGCCGCCCAAGTCCTGCAGCGGCGGCACCATCTGCGCCCCGCCCGCAAGCAGCCCGAGCACAAGGACAAGCCCCAGCGCCCCCGCCTGCCACGCGCCGCACAGCCCGCGGGCCACCAGCGCCGCCAATGCCAGGGTCACGAGCGTCAGCCCGAAGGAACCGGTCCAGGCCACCCATTGGATCGCGCCCGTGGGCTCCCAGAGGTAGCCGACGAGCCCCCAGGGAAAGCCAGTGAAGAGATAGCCTCGTGCCAGCTCGGCCAGCGCCCAGGTGACCGCGAGCGCGAAGAGCCTGGCCCGCGGTGCCTGTAGGGCGCCCCAGAAGGCAAGCCCCCAGAAGAGCGCCAGCCCTGCCGCCATGAACAAGAGCGCGAAGGGCGCCATCCAGGCGGTGACCGCGGCATCGACCTGAAATGGCTCGGTGAGCCAGTTGAGCGCCAGGCCGAAATAGCCCGTGCCGACGCCGCAACCGATGGCGAGCGCGGCACGAGGCCTGCGCTGCAGTGCAAAGAGCGCCATGGACAGCACGAGCCCCGCCAGCGCCACGTACCACAGGTTCCACGGCGCCTGTCCCAAGGCCATGAGCCCGCCGCAGGCAAGCGCCGGGAGAACCGCGGCACGGCCCGTCAGCAGGCGTGCGGCCCGGGCGGCAACGGGGGCCATCATCTCGCGATGGTTTTCCGCAGTTTCCGCATCGGGCCGCACCTCCGGTTCAGCCACGCGCGACCCCGGTGTCGCCGCCGCTCAGCTGGGCCGCACCCTCGGGTTTCGCCGGCGGCAGCAGCGCCGGAGGGGTGATGGACACGTCGGCGGCCGGGGCCGAAGGACGCACCCGCAGCCGCTTGATGCGGCGCGGGTCGGCGTCGACCACCTCGAAATCGATACCGTCGGGATGCGGGATCACCTCGCCGCGCGCCGGCACGTGACCGGCGAGCATGAAGACGAGGCCGCCGAGCGTGTCGATCTCCTCCTCGTCGATCTCGTCCGGGTCGGTGAGCGCAATACCGGTGGCTGCCTCGAACTCCTCGAGCGGGGTCTTGGCCAGCGCCAGCCAACTGCCCGATTTCTCGCGGAAGAAGTTGCGGCCTTCCTCGGTGTCATGCTCGTCCTCGATTTCGCCGATGACCTGTTCGATCAGATCCTCGATCGTCACGAGACCGTCGACACCGCCGTACTCGTCGATCACCAGCGCCATGTGCCGGCGTTCGGTTTGCATCTTGGTGAGCAGCACGCCGATCGGCATCGAGGGCGGCACGAAGAGCAGCGGACGCAGCATCTTCTTCATGTCGAACTCCTCGCCGTGGCCGTTGAAGCCGTGCAGCAGGGCGAAATCCTTGAGGTGCACCATGCCGACAGGCGTGTCGAGCGTGCCGGAATAGACCGGCAGACGGGTCATGCCGCTGTCGCGGAAGACCGTCACAAGCTCATCCATGGCGAGTGTATCGGGCACGGCAACAATTTCCGCCTTGGGAATCGCCACGTCCTCCACGCGCATGCGCCGGAGGTTCATCATGCCATGTACAGGCCGCTCGTAAGCGGCCACGAGACCCTGCCCCGTTTCTGTCGCAGCCTCGGTTCCGTTCACACGGCCCGAGAAGATGCGTTTGAAGAAACCCGGAGGCCGGTCAATCTGCTCGTTTTCCTGCGCGCCATGCGCTGCATTAGACGAGTCGTCAGTGTCTCCCATCGGTCCTTTTGATCCTGTGTCTCTCAGAGGTCAGACGAATATGGGTCCGCGACACCCATCTTGCCAAGTATTTCCGTCTCTAAATTTTCCATCAGCGTCGCATCGCCGTCACGCAGGTGATCATAGCCCAGAAGATGCAAGGTTCCATGAACGATCAAATGCGTCACATGGTCGGCCAGGCTCTTGCCCGCCTCCTGCGCCTCGCGGGCGCATGTCTCGAAGGCGATGGCGAGATCACCGAGCTCGGTGGCGAAGGGGCCGTCCTCGGCCTCGGGCAACTCCGGCGCCTGCCCCTCGACCGCGGCTCCGCGCTCCTCGGAGGGCCAGGAGAGCACATTGGTCGGGATCGGCTTCTCTCGGAACTCTGCGTTCAGCTCTGCGATGCGCGCGTCGTCGCAGGCAAGAACGGCGATCTCGAACCCTTCGGGATCGAGGCCGAGATGGACCAGCGCGGCACGGGCCGCGGTCTCGGCAAGGTCTTCAAGCCCGGCCTCCTCCCAACGGTCGTCCTCGATGATCGTGTCGGTGAGCTGAGCCATATGTGCAAGCCGGGGGCGGCGCCCCCGGACCCCCGGGATATCGGAACCAAGAAGAAGAAGCGGGGGCCCTCAGGCCCCGCGCTCCGCGTCCTTCTCGTAGGCCTCGATGATCTTCGCCACAAGGGGGTGTCTCACCACGTCGGCAGAGGTGAAATAGTTGAAGCTGATCTTGTCGATGTGGCTGAGCAGGCGCTCGGCGTCCTGCAGGCCCGATTGCACGCCGCGCGGCAGGTCGACCTGGCTGCGGTCGCCGGTGATCACCATGCGCGAGCCCTCGCCGAGGCGGGTGAGGAACATCTTCATCTGCATGGAGGTGGCATTCTGCGCCTCGTCGAGCACCACGAAGGCGTTCGACAGGGTCCGGCCGCGCATGAAGGCCAGCGGCGCGATCTCGATGGTCTTCTCCTCCATCATCTTGGCGAGCTGTTTGCCGGGCAGGAAGTCGTTCAGCGCGTCGTAGAGCGGCTGCATGTAGGGATCGACCTTGTCCTTCATGTCGCCAGGCAGGTAGCCGAGCTTCTCGCCCGCCTCGACCGCAGGACGGCTGAGGATGATCTTGTCGACCTGGCCGGTGATGAAGAGGTTCACGCCAACGGCGACGGCGAGATAGGTCTTGCCCGTGCCGGCCGGGCCGATGCCGAAGGCGAGCTCGTTCTCGAAAAGCGCGCGCACATAGGCTTTCTGCGCGTCCGTGCGCGGTTCAATGAGTTTCTTGCGGGTCTTGATCTCGACCTTGCCAGCCGAGAACATCTCGAGTTGGTCGCCGGGTTCCTGCTCCTCGGGGGCGAGTCGGAACTCGCGGTCGATGTCGCCGCGGCCGACCGAGCGGCCCTGTTCCAGCCGCTGGTAGAGGGCGTTGAGCACCTCGCGCGCGGCTTCCTGCGCCTCGGCCGGGCCGTGCAGCGCCAATTGGTTGCCCCGGCGCAGGATCTGCACGCCGGTTCGGGCTTCGATGTCGGTGAGGTTGCGGTCGTATTCCCCGCACAGATCGATGAGGAGGCGGTTGTCCGGGAATTCCAGGATGGCTTCGGTCAGGATGCCTGTGTTCACGCATGTCTCCTGCGCTTGAGTGCAAGCTCATGGTGCCAAGCCGCAGGGCCCGAGGTCAAGCAGCTTCGGCGCGGCACCGGTGTGAAAGAAACAAAACGGCCGCGCGGTGGGCACCGCGCGGCCGTTGGCATTTGACTGTGGGCACCCCGGTCAGAGCGGATCCCCGATCACCGAAGTGGCGCCCTGCTTGAACGGGCCGGTGGCCACGGTTGGTGGGGCGATGCCGGAGCAGACGGGTTTGCCGTATTTGTCGAGACGGCGGGCGAGATAGCCCTCGACGCCATCATCGGCGATCCAGTTGTCGCAGCCGTCCGGGTCGACCCAGACGCCCCAGCGGATCTGCGACAGGTCGTTGCGGTCGACCAGGTTAACGTCTTGGCTCTTGTCCTCGCCGATCGGCATGTCGCAGGCGGCAAGGCTCGAGACGGCAGCAAGCACGAGGGCGAGTTTTGCGAGTTTCATCTGGCCGGTCCCCCTCAGCGCACGCACAGGATTTCGACACGGCGGTTCTTCGCCATGCCCTCGACGGTGCTGTTGGTCGCCACCGGGTAGTTCTCGCCGTAGCCACGCACGTCGATGATACGGGCGCCGCTGGCGTTGGCTACCGCGGCCACCGAGTTGGCGCGGTTCAGGCTCAGCCGGTCGTTGTAGGCGTTGCTGGCGCGAGAGTCGGTGTGGCCGACGATGATGTACCCAAAGGCCGTGGAGTCGCGGAAGAATTCCTCGAGGCGGCCGCGGCTCTGCGGGTAGATCTTGTAGCTGTCAGTGGCGAAATACTGGTCTGCCTTCAGCGTGCCACAGATGTTGATCTCGTGGCAGACCGGGCGCCCGTCGCGGGTGACCCGCGAGACGGCATATCCCTCGGCACCATCGTCCATGACCCAGATTTCGCAGCCGTCCGGCGACAGCGAGATGCCCGGGATGTAGCGCTCCCCGCGGATGGTGCGGGTGTTCTGCGTGGAAATGACCGGTGTGTTCAGACCGTCTGCGGCAGCGGCTGCCGGAGCCGCGACGCCGGTCAGGGCAAGCGCGGAAACCGCCGCCACTCCCAGAATGCCGCGGAGGGTCTTGGAAAAGCGTGTCGCCACAGCCTCTGTCCCTTTCGATGTTGATACCATTGGCCCTCAGGCGCGGAACGATCCGCACCGGGCCAAACCCCTTACGCCACGGGAGACTAGCAGCAATTTCCACTCTGTGAAGAGAGAACTACCATATATTGTGTCCAAACAGCGATCACCTGCGGCGTTGGGGCCGCATTGTCGCGGCCTACGGATCAATCCCCGGCGTTTTACCCAAACCTGTGGCAAAAATACGGCGCGGCGCTTCGATCAGACCAGCTCGCCCTTCAGCGAATTGGCCCCGGACTCGAGGATGCGGACCCGGCGCAGATCGCCCACCGAAAGCCCTTCGGCCATCACGTGTACCGCGTGCAGGTAGTCGGACTTGCCGCCCATCTGCCCCGGTTGCCGGCCGGGCTTTTCGAAGAGCACGCCGACCTCGCGGCCGACCATGGCGTCCTGCAGCGCGCGCTGCTGGCGCACGAGGAGGGCCTGAAGACGCTGCAGCCGGTCGTCCTTTTCCGACTCGGAGACCTGCGCGCGTTCGGCCGCCGGGGTGCCCGGACGCTCGGAGTACTTAAACGAGTAGGCCGAGCCGTATTGCACCGCCTCGACGAGATCGAGCGTCGCCTGGAAATCCTCCTCGGTCTCTTCCGGGAAGCCGACGATGAAATCGCCCGAAAGGTGCAGGTCGGGCCGCGCCGCGCGCAGCCGCTCGACCACTTTCAGGTAGCTCTCGGCGGTGTGTTGGCGGTTCATCCGCTTGAGGATTCGGTCGGAGCCCGCCTGTACCGGCAGGTGCAGGTAGGGCATCAGCTTCTCGACTTCGCCATGCGCCGCGATCAGCGCGTCGTCCATATCGTTGGGGTGCGAGGTAGTGAAGCGAATGCGCTCGAGGCCGTCGATCTTTGCCAGATCGCGGATGATCCCGGCAAGCCCTTGCTCGTGGCCGTGGTACGCGTTGACGTTCTGGCCCAGCAGAGTGATCTCGCGCACGCCGCGCTCGACCAGATCGCGCGCCTCGGCAAGCACACGCTGGGCCGGTCGCGAGACCTCTGCACCCCGGGTATAAGGCACCACGCAGAAGGCGCAAAACTTGTCGCAGCCTTCCTGCACCGTCAGGAAGGCGGTCGGACCCCGCTTGGCCTTGGGACGCGATACCAGTTTCTCGAACTTGTCCTCCTCGGGAAAGTCCGTGTCGAGCGCCTTCACCCCCCGCCCCGCCTTTGCCTCGAGTTCGGGCAGTCGGTGGTAGCTCTGCGGGCCGACCACGAGGTCGACCAAGGGCTGGCGGCGCATGATCTCCCGGCCCTCAGCCTGGGCCACGCAGCCGGCGACGCCGATCTTCAGATCGGGCTTTTCTTCCTTGAGGTGACGGAACCTGCCCAGCTCGGAGTAGACCTTCTCGGCGGCCTTCTCGCGGATGTGGCAGGTGTTGAGCAGTATCATGTCAGCGTCGTCGGGGCTTTGGGTCTCGACGTAGCCCTGCCCGCCCAGCGCCTCGAGCATGCGTTCGCTGTCGTAGACGTTCATCTGGCACCCGTAGGTCTTGATGAAGAGCTTCTTCGGCTCGGACTTCGAGTGGGACATGTGAGCACTCCGGTTCGGCGTTTCAGGGCGTGCGCATAGCGCAATACCGCCCCGTCTTGCAATGCAATCGCTTTTCCCCGACTGTCCGGTCAAAACGCCGGGCGAAGAGCGGATGCAGTATAGCGGATTGGACGAGTTCCTGAAACGGCAGGCGGCGGAGCTGCGCAAGGCAACCGCCGCGCGGCCGCTGGCGATGATCTTCTGCGAGGATCAGGCCGAGGTCGACACCACCGCGCGCCACCACATGCAGCTTGGCTTCGCCCCCGTTCTCATGTTCATGCCGCGCCATCTGGAACTCGCCGCCGACGTCGCCGAACGCACCCATCGCATCGACTTCGATCCCCACGCGCCCGGGGCGGTGCAACGCGCGGTCTCGCGCATGGGCGGGGCGGTCCCGGGGCGCTGGATGTACTATTGCTACAACGCCGAGTTCCTCTTTTTCCCCTTTTGCGAAACCCGCAGCATCGGCGAAATGCTGGCCTATCACGCCGAGGAGCGACGCGACGCGATGCTCACCTACGTGATCGACCTCTACGCCGGCGATCTTTGCGCGGCTCCGAGCGCGGTCTCACTGGACGACGCCTGGCTGGACCGCTCGGGTTATTACGCGCAGGCCCGCCCGGACCCGGCGAACCACGATCACCCCAAGGAACGGCAGCTGGATTTCTTCGGCGGGCTGCGCTGGCGCTTCGACGAGCACGTTCCGAAGGAGCGGCGCAAGATCGACCGCATCTCCCTCTTCCGCGCAGACAAGAGCCTGAGGCTGCGCGACGATCACACCTTCAGCGACGAGGAATACAACACCTATGCCTGCCCCTGGCACAACAATCTCACGGGCGCCATCGCGTCGTTCCGGACTGCCAAGGCGCTGAAGCGCAACCCCGGCTCGAGCGCCGAGATCGCCAGCTTCCGCTGGCACAACTCCGCGCGCTTCGAATGGCATTCGCAGCAGCTACTGGACCTCGGGCTGATGGAGCCGGGGCAATGGTTCTGAGTGCCCCGACCGCTGCAGGTCAGTCGAATTCCTCAGTGACGATGCGACCGTCGGCGACGCCGATCCCGCGCAGCGCCGCGGACATGTCATCGAGCATCGCATCCGGTCCGCAGACATAGCAGACGTCACGCCCCGGGGTGACCACCTGGGCCAGAAGCTCACCATCGATCTGCTCACGATGCAGCGGGCTGGCTGTCTCGTCGGTGACCACAAAGACTGTCTTCAGCCCCGGCATCCCCTCGAAGCTCTCGCGCAGGATGATGTCAGCCTCGGTCTTGTTCGAAAAGACCAGCGTGTTGCCCTCGAGCGTGCCCGCCTCCTCCAACTTCTTGCGCAGCACGGCGATGAACGGCGTGACGCCTGCACCGCCGGCGATGAAGACGCCGTCGCCCTTGTCTTCGATCGCGCCCCAAGGCTCCTCGACGAGGACCGTGTCGCCGGGCTGCAGCTGGCCGATGCGCTCGGTTACCCCGTCGTGGCCCTCGGCGTCCTCGGGGTAGGACTTGATAACGAACTCCAGCCGATCCTGGCCCGGCAGCGAGGTGAAGGTGAAGGGACGCCGCTCCTCGCGCCATCCATCGCGGTCGAGCGCCAGGTCGATCGCCTGGCCGGGCACAAAGTCGAGCCCCTCGGGCCGGTCGAAGACCAAGTGGTGAACGTTATGGGTAATCGGTTCGATGGATCGCAGGGTCAGCTTGCGGCTCATGGGGACCTCCTATTCCGGTTTCCCATAAAAAACGCCACCGCCGCGCGCAGGGTTCCGGAGTATGACTCGGGTCCGCCGCAGGGGCGGCCATGTCAAAACGCACCGCGTTAAAATATGCCGGGCCCAAATACACCGGGGGAGAGCGCCGCAGAAACAGGGGCGGCGCACCCTTCACACGTCACCGGGAACGCGGATTACTTCCTGCGCAGGCGGATCACCACGTCGACCGAGGCGATCTCGGCCCCGTCCGGCGCGCTCGGCAGCTTTGAAATCACCAGCTCCTCCGAGGGGGCGTCGGTCAGATGCCCTTCGTCCTCCCAGAAGAAATGCGGGTGGTCGCGGGTGTTGGTGTCGAAATAGCTGCGACTGCCGTCAACCGTGACCTCTTGGATCAACCCGGCATCGCAGAAGGCGCGCAGCGTATTGTAGACCGTGGCCAGAGACACGCCCTCACCCTCGGCCTGGGCCGCAGCATAGAGGCTCTCGGCGGTGACGTGCCGGTGCTTGCCGTCGCCCACCAGCAGCGCCGCCAGCGCAACGCGCTGCCGCGTGGGCCGGAGCCCCGCCTGGCTCAACCAGTCGCTGCCTCTTTGAATGGGGTCGCTCGTCATAGCTCAGTCCAGTGCCCTAGCTCCATGAGACGTATATAATGGTTCGCAGGTGCCCTTTTCAAATGGAAATCCGAAGCTGGCATGGTCCGCGCCGCAAGGGGACGGCGCAATGCGCAGGCTTGCATGGCGCGGTTTCGCGATGATAGAGGGGGCGCAACCTGACACAAAGAACAAAGGGGCGCGCCTGCATGGCCGATTATCCCACCAGCTTCGGCAAGGAAGATCTTCTGAAATGCGCGCGCGGCGAGCTCTTCGGACCGGGCAATGCGCAGCTTCCGGCGCCGCCCATGCTGATGATGGATCGCATCACCGATATTTCGGGTGATGGTGGCCTGCACGGCAAGGGGCACGTGGTCGCGGAATTCGACATTACCCCGGACCTGTGGTTCTTCGACTGCCACTTCCCGGGCAACCCGATCATGCCCGGCTGCCTCGGCCTTGACGGCCTGTGGCAGCTGACCGGCTTCAACCTTGGCTGGCGCGGCTGGCTGGGCCGCGGCTACGCGCTTGGCGTGGGCGAGGTGAAGCTGACCGGCATGGTGCGCCCGGACCGCAAGATGCTGACCTACAAGGTTGATTTCACCAAGGCCGTGCAGACACGCCGGCTCACCATGGGTGTCGCGGACGGCATCGTCGAGGCGGATGGCGAGGTCATCTACCAAGTCAAAGATATGAAAGTCGCTCTTTCCGAGAGCTGAGAGGGAGGTCTCCCATGCGTCGAGTCGTCGTCACGGGACTGGGCATCGTTTCGTCCATCGGCATCAATGCCGAAGAAGTACTCGCCTCGCTGAAGGCGGGCCGCTCGGGCATCACCGCCAACGAGCAGATGAAAGAACACGGCTTCCGCAGCCAGATCGCCGGGGCCATCGATCTCGACGTGTCCGAGCACGTGGACAAGCGGACCCTGCGCTTCATGGGCCCGGGCGCGGCTTATGCCCATATCGCCATGCAACAGGCGATTGCGGACTCGGGGCTCGAGGACGGCGACGTCGTCAACCCGCGCACCGGCCTCGTCGCCGGCTCGGGTGGCCCCTCGACCTCGGCCCTGCTGACAGCGCATCAGACCGTGCTGAGCACCGGCGCCACCAAGCGCGTCGGGCCGTTCGCCGTGCCCAAGGCCATGTGCTCGACGATCTCGGCGAACCTCTCGACCGCGTTCAAGATCAAGGGCATCAACTACTCGATCACCTCGGCCTGCTCGACCTCGCTGCATTGCATCGGCAATGCTGCCGAGCAGATCATGATGGGCAAGCAGGACGTGATGTTCGCCGGCGGCGGCGAAGAACTCGACTGGACGCTGTCGTGTCTTTTCGACGCCATGGGCGCGATGAGCTCGAAGTACAACGACACCCCCGAAAAGGCCTCGCGCGCCTTTGACGCGGGCCGCGACGGCTTTGTTATCTCGGCTGGCGGCGGCATCGTCGTGCTGGAAGAACTCGAGCACGCCAAGGCGCGCGGCGCCAAGATCTACGCCGAAGTCACCGGCTATGCCGCCACCTCTGACGGGCATGACATGGTCGCCCCCTCGGGCGAGGGCGGCGAGCGCGCCATGCGCCTCGCGCTGCAGACCCTGCCCGAGCACCGCAAGGTCGGCTACATCAACGCGCATGGCACCTCGACCCCGGTCGGCGATGTCGGCGAGATCGAGGCCGTGCGCCGCGTCTTCGGCGAAGGCAGCACGCCGCCGGTCTCCTCGACCAAGTCGATGACCGGCCACAGCCAGGGCGCCACCGGCGCGCAGGAGGCGATCTACTGCCTGCTGATGCTGCAGAACGACTTCATCGCACCGTCGATCAACGTCGAGACGCTGGACCCGGCGCTGAAACCCGAAGAGATTGCCACCAGCCTCGTCGAGAACGCGGGTCTCGACACGGTGATGACAAACTCCTTCGGCTTCGGCGGCACCAACGGGTCGATGCTGCTCAGCAAATATCAAGAATAACAAGCGAGAGACGGACATGGGCGAGCTTCTCAAGGGCAAGCGCGGGCTGATCATGGGAGTGGCAAATGACCGCTCCATCGCATGGGGCATCGCCAAGGCGCTGCACGAGGCGGGGGCGGAGCTCGCCTTCACCTACCAGGGGGATGCTTTCGGCAAGCGGCTCGAGCCGCTGGCCCAGAGCGTCGGCTCGGACTTCATGGTCGACGTGGACGTCACCGACGACGCCTCGCTCGACGCGGCGTTCGAGCAGCTTGGTGCCCGTTGGCCGACCATCGACTTCGTGGTGCATGCCATCGCCTTTTCTGACAAGTCCGAACTGACCGGCCGGTTCCTCAACACCAGCCGCTCGAACTTCAAGAACTCGATGGACATCTCCTGCTACTCGTTCATCGAAGTGGCGCGTCGCGCGCACCCGCTGATGGTCGAGAACGGCGGCTCCCTGATCACTCTCACCTACGACGGATCGGTCAAGGTCGTGCCGAACTACAACGTGATGGGCGTGGCCAAGGCGGCGCTGGAATCAGCGACCCGCTATCTGGCGAACGACCTCGGCCCGGACGGCATCCGGGTCAACGCGATTTCACCCGGCCCGATGAAGACCCTTGCCGGGGCGGCCATCGGCGGCGCGCGCAAGACCTACAAGTTCACCGAGCAGAACGCCCCACTGCGCTCGAATGCGACGCTCGAGGCCGTGGGCGGCACCGCCGCCTACCTGGTCTCCGATGCGGGCGCCTATACCACCGGCGAAATCATCCACGTCGATGGCGGCTTCCACGTGCTCGGCATGCCGCAAGCCGAGAACATCTGAGTTCCCTCCCCGCGGGAGACGAAAGAGCCCGGCCTTTTGGCCGGGCTTTTTGCTTAAGCGCGGGCGCCCGGAAAGCAGCCTTAGGTCATCGAGCCGGTGTCGATATAGCGCTGGTGCCAGCTCAGCGCCTCGTTCAGCAGCACCGGGGCGTGCTTGCCAAAGGACCCCTGCAGTGCCCGAGCGTAGTAGTCGCGCAGCAGCGGCGCGTAGTCCGGGTGGGCGCAGCGATCTATGATCACCCCGGCGCGCTGGCGCGGCGCGAGCGCGCGCAGGTCGGCGAGCCCATGCTCGGTGACGATCACCTGCACATCCTGCGAGATATGATCCACATGCGCCACCTGCGGCACGATCGCCGAGATCTTGCCGCCCTTGGCGGTCGAGGGGGTCATGAAGATCGAAAGGTAGGCGTTGCGGGCGAAATCCCCCGACCCTCCGATGCCGTTCTGAATGCGCGAGCCCATGACGTGGGTCGAGTTGACGTTTCCGTAGATATCCGCCTCGATCAGCCCGTTCATCGCGATACAGCCCAGCCGGCGCACCAGTTCGGGATGGTTGGAGATCTCCTGCGGCCGCAGGATCAGCTTGTCCCGGTAGCGCAAGGCATCGCGATTGAAGCGCTCCGCCGCCTCGGGGCTGAGCGAAAAGGCCGTGGCCGAGGCCATCCGCACCTTGCCCGCGTCCAGAAGGTCCAGCATCCCGTCTTGTATCACCTCGGTGAAGGCGGTCATGCCGTGATATGGCGACTCCATCAGCCCCGACAGCACCGCGTTGGTGACGTTGCCGACACCCGACTGCAGCGGCAGCAGGCTCGGCGGCAGGCGCCCGCGCGCGACCTCGTGAGCGAGGAATTCCAGCAGGTGCCCGGCGATGGCCTCGGCCACCGCGTCGGGCTTGGCAAAGGGCAGGTTGCGATCCGGCGCCTCGGTTTCGACCACCGCGACCACCTTCGACGGGTCGATGCGGAAATGGGTCTGGCCGATCCGGTCGTCCGGGCGCACCAGCGGGATCGGCACGCGGTTCGGCGGCAGCGCCGTCCCGTAGTAGATGTCATGCATCCCGTCGAGCGCGGGGCTCTGCCAGTGGTTGACCTCGAGGATCACCTTCTCGGCCTGATCGAGCCAAGTCTTGTTGTTGCCGATCGAGGACGAGGGGACCAGCGCCCCGTCGGCCGTGATCCCCGAGACTTCAACCACCGCCATGTCGAGCTTGCCAAGGAAGCCTTCCCAGACCACCGGCGCGACTTGGCTGAGGTGCATGTCGACGTAGTTCATCTTGCCCGAGTTGATCTGCTCGCGGGCGATCGGATCAGAGTTGTAGGGCAGCCGGAACTCGATGCCATTCGCCTTGGCCAGCGCGCCGTCGAGTTCGGGGCCGGTGGACGCGCCGGTCAAGACCTTCACCCGGAACGGTTCCCCCGCCGCATGCGCCCCCTCGATCTGCGCCGCCAGCGCCACCGGCACCGATTTAGGATAGCCCGAGCCGGTGAACCCGCTCATGCCGATGGTCATGCCGTCGTGGATCTGCGCGGCCGCATCCTCGGCGCTCATCCTCTTTGGGCGAAGATCGGCGAAGCCGATGCGGGCGCGGGCGTTCATGTTCAGTGCTCCTGCGACTTGTCACGGTTGGCGTGAGGATGTTTTGCGCACTTCTACCCAAGACTCGGCAGTTGCGGCCAGACGGAGATCCGCAAGGCAGGGCAGATATGTGCCCAAGCATGACTGAAGCCGATATACTTGCGCCATATGCATATCGAGGCGCGCCTTGCTCTCGCGGGTCCGCATTGGGCAGACGTGTGATGGCTCCGGGCGCCCGACCGCCGCGTCCACCGGCGTCATCTAATGTCGCAATGACCGGCGAATGCGCGGTCTTCCGGATGCCGGGTGCCCCAGGACCTGCATCCCCAGCCCGACCGCCCCGGCACAGATTGTGAGAGCCCGGTGAGCACGTCTAGAATTGCCCGCAGCGCGCCTTACCTTACGTTAGCCACTGGGGAGTGCGCAGCATGCCTGCGCTCTGCCACGAGGGTTTGGGGCGCGTCCGCCGGTACCGTATCGAGTGCCCGCAGTCCGGCATCCGCCGGGCGGGTTGGATCATCTCATCGACTGCGCCCGAGAGCACAGTCATGCTTCTTGAAAGGAAGGTTTCCATGAAACGTCTTGTTGCAGCCCTTCTGATTTCCGGCATCACCGCCGGCGCAGCTCTCGCCGACGCGACAGCGGAACAGGCCAGCGCGATCAATCGATACGCACCGGGAGTCGATGTCTCGATGTTGAACGATGATCAGGTGGAGGCGGCCTTTGCCGCCGCCAACGGCACGGACTCCGACGCCGAAAAGCGCACCCAGATCGAGTTCATCGCCAGCGGCGAAGGGTCAGAGCCGATGACCTTCTCTGAGGAGCAGATTGCGCTGATCGAGGAATATGTATCGCCCGAAGAGGTCGCCAAGATGACCGGGCAGCAAATGGGCAACGCCCTGTCGATCATCAGCACCAGCGAAAACCACAACCAGAAGGCCGCCCGGATCAAGGCCCTGATCGGCAACTGACCCAGCCAGACCTCTGGACACGCGCGCCGCTGCAGCACGCGGCGCGCGGAGTCGTTTGAAGATGCGTGTAGAGGCCGTCGCGTCGAGACGTCGTGGCGGAGCGGTGTTTCGCCATCCAGAGTTGGTACCCGCGGCCGGACTCGAACCGGCACGCCATGCGGCTAGGGATTTTAAGTCCCCAAAGCTGCCCGAATGTCACCGCGCCAGATTGAGGAATCCCCAGCCTATACCCTGCAAATAAAGGATAAATGCCAGTTAAGCGCTAGTTGACTGTCAGTCGGATGTCAGTCAACTATCAGCTTGAATGTCACCGCAGTGTCACCGCAGGAATCGACCATGAAGACCGAAACCATTACAGCCCGCATCGGCGCCAAGACCTTCCGGGAAACCGAGCTGCCCGAGGGCTGCCGCGAGCTGGTCATCAAGGACTCGGACCTTACAGGCTATGTCCTGCGCCTGACGCGAGGCGCCGCCTCATACGTCTATCGCGGGCGTGTGGCCGGGTCCGGCCAGCGCCGCGCCGTCGTGCTCGGCGATGCCAAGCTGTTGCCCGCCTCTGAGGCCCGCAAGGCGGCAGAGCGGACCCGGGCACGGTTCCGGGCCGGTCATGATCCTGTCCTAGAGGCAGAGGCCGAGGCAGACCGCGCCGAGGCAGAGGCCGAGCTTGCCCGCATCGAGGCCGAGAGGAAGGCGGCAGAGGATGCCGCCGAGGCAGCCCGCAGGACGCCGCTCGGCGGCTTCCTCGACCTCTACCTTACCAAGTTCGAGGCAGGCCACCTGACCGACCAGAGGCGCACCCCGACGCCCGAGAGCGTGCGCTCTGAGAAGGTCACCGCCGACCGGCTCAAGCGGATGCTCGGCGCGGATCTCGGCGTTGGTGACATCGACCTTGCCGCCTGCCGGAAGCTGCGGGCCGGACTCGGCGAGTTCGCAGGCACGACCCAGAAGAAAACCTATGGCCTGCTCGGGCGGGTGCTCGACGCCGCGCTTGATGAGGGTCTGATTGACGGCAACCCGGCGCGGCTGCTCAAGACCCCCAAGACCAGCATGAAGCGCGAGCGGTACTTGAGCCGCGAAGAGCTGCGGGCGGTCTGGGATGCCTCGCACAAGCTCGCCGAGTATGGACGCGGAATCCGCATCCTGACCGCCTGCCCTGTCCGCGCCTCGCTGCTCAAGGTGATGAGCGGTTACACCGTCAAGGACGGCGCCTTTCACGTCCCTAGCGATGCCGAAGGCAACAAGAGCCGCGTTGCGTGGGTCATGCCGCTGACCGCCCTCGCGCTCGAACAGCTTGGCGATCCTGTGCAGCCGCCCCGGACCATGAATGACAGCACGTGCCAAGCCAAGCTGATGAAGCTGAGCGGCGTGACCGATTGGACGCCGCACGACCTGAGAAGAAGTTACGCAACCTTGCTCGGCGATGCCGCCCCGGACCTGAGCCGCGCCGACATCGACTCATACCTTTTGCACAAGCCGCACGGGCTCGAAGCGGTCTATTCACTGTCGCAGCGCACCGCCGCTCTGCGCACCGTGGCGGCTCGCTGGGATACCGTCCTGCGGGACATCCTGCGCGGCGCTGATGGCAATGTGGTGCCGCTGCATGGGTAAGCTGCCCGGGCCCGACAAGGACGCCCTACGGGCCGGAAATCCGGCCCTGTGGGCACGTGCCGTGGTGGCCGAGGCCTGCACCCAGCATCCCGAGTTGCGCGAGGCTCTGGCGATCCTCTACGCCGAGCAGCGCGATATCGGCGCCGAGGGCGACGGTATCGCCGCTCGGGCCGTTGCCGCCGATGCAGGCAAGACGGGCGGGCGTCCGGCCTCGCCGCTCTGGCCGCTCATCCTGCAGCTTGATGCATCTCGACCGGCGCACATCAAGGACAAGACGCACCGCGCGGTGCGGGTTCGTCGTGCCTTGCTGGCGATGGAACTTGACGGGATTCCGTCCGCCTCGACCATTCGCCAAGGGCTCGGAAAAAGTATCTGACAGAAAGGCTCCTTACTGTCGCGAGGATGGCGCTAGGGTGATTCCATCGAAAGGAGGAACACCCATGACGCACCCGCCGCACAAGCTACTGACGGAAGACGAAGCCGCCGAATATCTCGACGACTGCGGCTATCCGATGCAGCCCTCGACCCTGCGGAATTACCGCAGCTCGAACCGTGGGCCGCACTACGTCCGCGCAGGACGCTCGCCGCGCTATCGCGTGGCTGACCTGCACAAATGGCTGACCGAGTTGCCCGGGCATGAGAACACGCTCGGCGAGCTAGAGCACAAGCTCGGTATCGCGCCAACTTAACTACATCCCGACATCCTGAACTCCTTTGGGACATGTCCCAAAGGCACCGCCCCGAGCGTCCGCGCCGTTCGGGGCCGGGAAACTCATGCGCGGCAATCTGGAGGGACTGACATGCAACCCAACTTTGACGCACCCGTCATGAGCGAGGAAGACGCCGAGCGGGACGCCCTGATCGGCGATGCGCAGAGCGCGGCAGATACGCTCTGCACCACGCAAGAGGACATCGACACGCTGCACGCGCTGACCCTCGAAGCCCTGCAGAAAGCCCGCAACGGCGCTCAGATCACATCACCGGAAGAGGAATAACCATGCACGAACACCCGAAGATCAAAGCTGCCCTAGCGCAGGTAGACGCTTACCATGCCGAGCTGCGGCAGAGAGCGCCGCACGCCGTCGGTATCCCGGATTATGTCCGCTCTTTCAGCCTCAACACCAATGAGGCGCTTGTGGCTTCCTATGACCCACGGGCAGGCCGCAGGTTCAAAGCTCTGGTACATGTCCTGCCCTCAGGCGACGTCATGACGTCAGCCGGGATCAGCCTGAGCGTCAAGCGCAAGCAGGTGCAATGCTCGCGTAGGGCAACGAAGCACGGACCCAAGAAGCTCGGCAACATCGAAGTTATGACGGCGGAAGATCTGGCAAGACACATCAAGAGGGCGCTTTCGTCAGTGCTGCACATTGCTTTCAGAGGGACATCTGAGGCAAAGCCCGCCCGTCTCAGCGGCGAGGCCGTCGAAGTCATGCGCGAGGCGCTGCAACTCAGGGATGACCTTCGCGATCTCAGTTTTGTCATGTGCGCTCTGCTCGATATCGACGCGCTCGGAAAGTCGAAGTCCGCGAGTGCACGCCTTGCCATGCTCGACAAGGCCAAGGCTAATTTCAACGCGATGTTCGGCGGTTCCTTGGATAGTGCCTTGGCCCTTCTGCACGGAAGGCCGAACGATGCCGAGATTGCAGCGGGCCGCGAAAGAGAAAGGGCGAAGAATATCGAGCGCCTGAGGAAGTCGGTTGCAGATGCGGAGTCTCTGCGCCTGCCTTTCGGGAGCATCTATGACTATGCCACCTGCACCGACCTTGCGGAAAGTCTCTGGTGGGCGAGAGACACGCCAGAGGTTGAAGCGCTCTGGCAGGATTTTGGGCAGGCCATCCAAGATGTTCCGACCGGGGAATGTTCTGGTGGCCTGCACTACGAAGACCTGCAGGAAGTCGAGTATTCGGAAGAGTGGCCGGAAATGCGGGCCGCATATGACCGCCATATTCCCCGCCTGATCAATTCCGGACTCGCCGAGATCCGCGCCGTGCTCGACGAACTCGGCGCCGCGCCCGAGCTAGAGCCCGATCCGTTCTCATGAAGGCGAACGGGCGAGGCCGTCAGACCTCGCCCGCTTAGCAATGGACAGGCGAGCTGACGTCCAACCCTGCGGAAAGGATATGCCGACTAAGCGACAATTGCACCCCCCGAAACTGGCACGACCCGAGCAGGGGACTCCGCTCGGGCCGTATAGATGCAATCTGATGGACTACTGCTTGCATGAGGCCTCTACATCATGCCGCAAGCGGTGGTCCTGACGCAAGAGGAAGCCACTGATGGCCAAGGCCACGCTTCAGACAGTCGAGTTTCAAGGCACCCTGCAGACCAGCGAGAACGCCCCTAGAGGCACATGGGGCGCCGTCCGGATAAACGGCGCCGCCCACACCGCCCGACAGGACAAGGCGGGCGGTTCGGGATATTCGCCCGTCAGGTTCAAGGGCAATTACCGCCGAAACGAGAAAGGAGTCGAGCGCTCGGCGGCAGTGTTCGATGTCGAACAGCAGAAGGACGGGCGGCAGCCGCATAGCCCGGACGTGATGGCAGCACGGCTCAACTGCCGATCTGTGCTTTACACGACCTTCCGGCACACGTCCGAGGCGCCGCGTTACCGCATCGCCCTGCCGTTCGCCGAGCTGGTGCAGATCTCGGATGTCGAGACCGACAAGGAGATGATGTTGATCCTCGCCGACCGGCTCGGGATCTCCGACGTGCTCGACACCGGCAAGACCGGATGCGGATCATTCTTCTATTCCCCTGCCTGCCCGGCTGAGCGCCTGAGCGAGGCGAGGACGTTGCATGTAGACGGCCCGCACCTCGATCCCTCATCCGCCTTAGAGGAAGCACAGGACCGCGTCAGGAAGCGCAGGGAGGCCGTTGCCGCCGTCCCGAAGGGCAAGGGCAGCAACAAGGCCGCGAACGCCCTGCGCGGCAAGCTCAAGCCGATTGACGAAATCCTGCCTCTGCTCGGCTATGAATGGCGCGGCGGGGATCGCTGGCTTTCGCCCTACTCGAAGAGCGGCAGTCCCGGCGTCGTGGTGCTGACCGGCGCCGACGGCATCCCGCGCATGTGCTCGCATCACCAGAATGACCCGCTCTGCCTCGACGTCGAAGTGTTCGGCACCCGTGCTCATGACGCGCTCGACCTTGTCGTGTTCGACCTTTACGGCGCAGAGATCGACATCGCCGAGGCGATGAAGGAACTCGGCAAGGGCATCCCCGAGCGCTACGCCGCGCCGACGCCCGCGACCATCCGGCGCGAGCTGGAAAAGCGCCGCGAGACGCTGGCTCCCGAGGTGATAGAGGAGGATTACGCGGGCGAGATCTTCACCCTCACCGACAGGTTCGGCGAGGCGCACGAACTGACCGAGCACGAGTCCGCCGAGCTGCTGCAGTTCTACCCCGACGGCCCGCCCGATGATCTCGACACAATCGAGGCGCTGCTTGCGATCTTCATGGAAGAGCGCGAGAGCCAGACAGCGCAGCTCGCCGAGATCCCCGAGATCCCCGGCATGGTCGGCGAACTGGCGGCATGGGTTGCGGGACGCTCGCGGCGCATCCTGCCGCGCGAGGTATGCGTGTTCACGGCGCTGGCCGCGCTATCGGCTGGCGTGGCGAACCGCGCCGCCGTGGTCTGGCCGCAAGGACCGTCGGCGCTCAATCTCGACATCCTGCTCAGGATGGGCACCGGCACCGGCAAGGAAGAGCTGCGGGCGACCGTCTCGGCCCTCGCGACCAGAATGGGCGGCGCGACTCCGTTCGACAGGTTCGGCAGCAAGGAGGGCGGGCATCGCGAGATGCTGGAAAACCAGCATAGCGCCGTGGTGCTGATGATCGACGAATACGCGAAGATGCTGCTTGCCGTGGCCAGCGGGAAAGACCCGATCAGCAAGGCCATCCTCGATTGGGCCATGGCGGCTTTCGCGAACCCGTTCGGGACGCTGACCGCAACGCCGGTGAAGAACAAGCGCGACCAGCTCGGGCCGGTGGAGGGTCCGTGCCTTGCCGCCTTCGGCACCTGCGCGGAAGACCCTTCGGACGCGCTGGCCGTCTCGGACGTGGGCGGCGGATTCTTGAATCGCAAGATTTTCTTGTCCGGCCCCGAGGTGGCGCCGCTGAAGCCGGTACGGCAGGCGCGTATCAAGGTGATACCGAAGGACGTGGAAGAGGGAGTCGCCCGTCTGGGGAGGCTCTTTGCGCCCCTGACGCGGATGCCTGGACTCAACGTGGGAAGCGCCCTGCAGCCGGTTGAGGGATGCCCGCGCGAGGTGCTGCCGATCATCCCCGACGACGGCGCCCTCACGGCGCTGGAGCGCTGGCAGGACGTGGCCGAGGGACACACGCAAGACACGCGCGATCCCGACCGCGTCCTGTGGGCGCGAGCCATGCAGCACGTCGTTTCCGTGGCCGGGCTGATCGCGCTCGGCGAGCGGGCGACCGATCCACGGGAGACATTCGAGCCCGTCGAGATGCGGCAAGAGCACGTCGCGGCGGCAATGGCCGTGGTGCGCCGATCCATGCGCGATCTCGCCGCGCTCGCCGAAACGAAGACGACCAGACCGGCGCACGGGCAGATCGACGCCAAGCGCGAGCTTCTGAAAGTCTTCCTTCGCCTCGCTCGGGGAGAATGGCTGAGCAGGGACGCGCTGCGGCGGAAGAGCAAAATCCTGAAAGGCCCTGAGCGTGAAGCCGCGCTGCTCGACATGGAAGCGGAGGGCACGATTGAGAGCCGCGAGCGCCGCACGGGCAAGGGCGCGGGCCGTCCCGTGACTGAATACCGGAAGTCTTGGCGCGGGTGATTGCGACCATTACCGGCCATTGCCGACCGGATTCTGGCCTATGGCGCCGAGCTGGTGGCGTCAGATAGGCCGGAATCCGTGGTCGGTAATCCGGTATTAAGTCGGTAATTTGGTAGTGGTAAGTAGTAGTAATATATATATAAAACCCCCCTTACATACATTACCAACCATATAAACCAACCATCCCTGACCTATCCTGTTCTTGTGTGTGTTCTAGGGAGTCCGGTAATTGGTAGGTCGGTATTGTCTGAGACCAGCTCGGCGCCCTGTCCGGGCGTGCTCGTGTCCGAAACAGGGCACCCCGGCGAGCCGGTCGGCGCGGCTCGCTGGCATCCGAGATCCAGACACGATCAAGGGGGAACCGCCCCGGGCGTCCGAGGGGTTGAACATTTTGTTCAACCCCTTGCCCTCGACCCGACAGCACCAGCACCAGAGGCACGCACAGAGCGGCAAGCATCGCTCATTTGAGCCATGCTCTACCCTACCCTAGCCCGAACCCTAGATGGCCATCTGGCGGCGCTCTGCGGCGCTCTGGTGGCCTGCCCTGCCCTGAGGCCTAGGCCATGCCCTGCGCCTGCCTGCCTGCTCTGCCTGACCCGAGGTCATGGCTTGACTCGCCCTGAGCTGTGGCAGCGAGACCATGTCCGGCCCATGTATGGCCACCCCACCCCCCTCACGCATCACAAATGAGCGCGACTCCGATCGTCTAACCAATTGATTCGTAACAACTTTCGTGGGTCTGCGCGTAGAAAATGGGCGGGGGGAGGGTGATTCCGAGGGCCGACGGGGACCGTACCACCGCGCCGGGGGCTGCGTCTTGCGCGAATCTTCCATTCCCTGGGCCCGAATGAAAAATATTTTCTTTGCGAATGCTCCACATGTGGTAAGTTTTTATTATCAACGTCGTCCCGGCCTAGCCTGTCCGAACCGGAGTCGCATCATGGCCAAATGTCCCACCAGGCCCCAGCCGCCCACCAAGACCTCGACCGACACTCCCCCCACATCCGAATCCGAGGACAAGCCTGCCGAGGTGCTGACGATCCACGACGGGGGTAAGCCCCCGCAATGGCCAGCGCCATCGATTCCGCTTAAGGGTCCAGCGCTGGAGCACTACGGCGAGCTCTGCAATACCGTCTGGAACGCCAAGGGTGGGCTGTTGGTGACCGACCTCAAGCGAGCCGAAATCGCCGCCCGCGCCTATGGCGAAACCATCAGATGGGCCAACGTGAGCGAATTGCTTCTGAGCGAGGCCGCAAAGGCTGGCATCCGGCCGGACCTGCGCTCTTTGGCCGCCGCCTCTGATCAGCAAACTCGGGCGGCTCGCGCGTGGTCCTCTGCTACGAACCAGCTCGGACTCGAGGGGCGACATCTCGGCCTCGAACACAATAAGCGTCTACGCGCCAACGTCGGCACAGACCGTGGCGACTCGAAGTGGAAGAGCGTGTTACAGGCTGGCACCATCGCTCGATCTTGCGACGATGACGAATGGGATGACGTCTAATCTAGCCGGAAGAGCTTTACGCAACCAAGCAGACCAGGCACGAGTCCGCGATCTGGCAGGCCCAGCACCGCCTATTGCGGCAGGGTGGCAGCGCCTTAGCGACCGGCAGAACCCGACCCACAGGCCGAGACGTCGACGCTGGAAAACCGCCCCCAAAGGCGCACAGGTGCGGCGCCTGCGGCTGCCCCGCTCTGGAAGCGCCCTGACCCGGCCTCCCCGTCTTACTGATCACTTTGCGCTGGCGACGGACTGCCTCCTCTGCGATGGTAGCGCGAGGCGGGGCAAATCCCTCAATTCATTGAGCAGCACGAAAACAGCGGAATAACCGCACGGGAAATCTATGGGTCAGTTCAGTATATCGTCGCTAATCGCAAATCAAAATCAGGTGCGCCAATGTCGCGGCTAACCGATCTGATAGCGCAGGCGAAGTCCAAAGACGCCGATCTGGGGCGCGAGTTGGAACAGGAGTTCAAGGCGCTGGCCAGTCGCCGGTCCTTTGGCCTGAACTTTGAGCGGCACACGCCGGAGTCGGTGGAACTTCCGGGCAGACCCATCCGCAAGGGCGACAAGGTGCGCGTCCTGCCGCTACGCGGGAGCACCGAAAAGGGCGACAAGCGACTGTGGAAAGTAACGCGCACGATGAAAGAGCGCGGTGTTAGCGTGGCCCTGCTTGATCTGATTGGGGCAGATGAGCCGGAGACACAGACGATCCCGGTGGAAAACCTGATCGTTGTGGCCGAGTTCCGGGACTACATCTACCCCGGCCTTGTCAGCACAGGGAAGGTAGAGCGCGGCGGTGACAAGCCCTTTCACACCGTGATCAACGGAGAAAACTTTCACGCCCTGGAGGCGCTGACCTTCACCCATCGGGGAAAAGTGGACGTGATCTATATTGATCCGCCCTACAACACCGGGGCGAAAGATTGGAAATACAACAACGATTACGTTGAGGGGGATGACCTCTACAGACACTCCAAGTGGCTGGCGTTCATGGAACGGCGATTGAAGATTGCGAAGGAACTGCTAAACCCATCAAACTCAACGTTGATCGTGACGATTGACGAGAAGGAATATCTCAGGCTCGGATTGCTACTTGAACAGAGTTTCCCAGAAGCTCAGTTGCAAATGGTGAGCACCATAATCAAGCCGGAAGGAACAAACCGGTTCGGTGAATTTAGTAGAACAAATGAGTTCGTGTATGTGGTTATGTTTGGAGATGCTCGTGTTGAAGCCAACCACGACGATATGTCTGGTCGTGAAACCATCAGTGAAGAACGGCCAATAGAATGGCGAAATCTTCGCAGGCGAGAGAACACAAGCGTTCGATCTGCCCGCCCAAATCAATTCTACGCCGTATTTGTGGACCCTGAAAAGAAAGAGATTCATAGCGTAGGCGATGCGTTAGCACTGAACGTCGATAGAGAAACTGTTCCCGTCCCTGATGGGTGTTTCGCGCTATTTCCTCTCAAACCTGATGGCACAGAAATGCTGTGGGGAGTGACTCCCGAAGGTCTGCGCTACAGAATTGAAAATGGTTTTGCGAGAGTGAGAAACCCTAAAAGCGGGCCGAAAAAAGCAGGGATTCAGTACTTGGCAAGCGGAACCATAGAAGCGATCAACGCTGGCGAGGTTGTGATTACGGGGAAGGACAGCCAAGGTGCCGTAGACGGATACTTCAAGAAAAGCCGCGTAATGCCCAAAACAACTTGGAACAAGGCGTCTCATAATGCACAGACTTCGGGAACGCTTATATTAAACGCTCTTTTGGCAGGTAGGAAATTCCCCTTCCCCAAAAGTCTTTATGCGGTTGAAGACAGCTTGCGCTTCTTCGTGGGCAACAAGAGAAACGCAGTAGTTTTGGATTTTTTCTCGGGATCGGGGACGACTGCTCACGCAGTTATGAGATTGAACCGTCAAGACGCTGGCAGGCGTCAGTGTATATCCATCACCAACAACGAAGTTGGTGCAGATGAGCAAAAGGCACTATCTGATGCGGGCCTTCGGCCCGGTGATCCTGATTGGGAAAAATGGGGTATATGCGACTACATCACTAAGCCGCGCATTCGCGCTGCAATCACTGGGCAAACACCAGAAGGAGAGCCGGTCAAGGGCGATTACAAGTTCACCGACGAATTCCCTATGGCCGAAGGGTTCGAGGAAAACGCTGAGTTCTTTACGCTGACCTATGAAACCCCGGTCTCGATTAGCCACAACATGGCTTTTGCTCGCATCGCCCCCCTTCTCTGGATGCGGGCGGGTAGCGAGGGGCGGTGCATAGACACCCTGCCGGGTGCCGGGTGGGCCGTGGCCGATACCTATGGTCTACTCACCGATCTGGACACTGCCACGCCCTTCGTCGACGCGGTAGAAGCCGCAGGCGGCATTCGCATCGCCTATATCGTCACCGACGACGACAGACGCTTTCAATCCGTCACCCAACGTCTGGCAGAAGGTGTGGAGCCAGTGCGGCTCTATGAGTCCTATCTCACCAATTTCCGCTTTTCGATGGGTCGCTGAGACATGAAGTTTACGCTCAAAGATTACCAAGATGACGCTGTTGCGCAGGTTCTGGACCGGATCAAGAAGGCCCGCAAACGCTGGCACGAGGATCAAGAGAAGAACGCTTTTTCCCTGACTGCGACCACGGGTGCGGGTAAGACGGTTATGGCCGCTGCGGTGTTCGAAGCACTGTTCTTCGGTTCAGACGATTACGATTTCGAGGCCGATTCCGGCGCAGTGGTGATCTGGTTTTCGGATGATCCGTCGCTGAACGAACAATCCAAGTTCCGGCTGATGGAAGCGGCAGACAAGCTGACTGTTTCGGACCTAATCACCGTGGAGAACACCTTCTCGCGGGAAAAGTTCGAACCAGGCAAGATATATTTCCTGAATACTCAGAAACTGAGCAAGACAAGTCTTTTGGTGCGCGGTTCTGACGCAAGTGACCAAGGTGTGCTTTCCATAGATGGCGTACCTCTCAAACCAGATGCCCGTGCACATACGATTTGGGACACGATCCGCAACACCATCGAAGACCCCGACCTAACGCTCTATCTTGTGCTGGACGAAGCGCATCGGGGAATGCGCGAAACGGTGCAGGGCACTAAGACCATCGTGACGCGGTTGATCAACGGTCAGGGTGGTGTGCCGGGTGTACCGGTGGTCTGGGGAATTTCCGCTACCGTGCAACGCTTCGACGATGCCGTGAAGTCGATGCAGGACCGCACTGCGCTGCCCAACGTGGTCGTGAATTCCAAACTGGTGCAGGATTCCGGCCTTCTGAAGGATACCATCAATTTGGATGTGCCGGATGAAGTGGGAGACTTTGCGACAGTTCTACTGCGGCGCGGAACCCAGAAGCTCCGTGACATCACAAAGGCCTGGGATGCTTATTCAGCGGAACAGGGCGAAAGCGGCAAGGTGACGCCGCTGATGGTCCTTCAAGTCCCCAACACGCCCAGCGCCGACGACGTGGGCAAATGGCTAAAGACGATCTTCGACGCTTGGCCCGAGTTGCCTATTGATTGTGTCTACAACGTATTTGGCGAGAAGAAGCCCGAAAATTTCGGTGGTTACTTGGTACCCTACATCTCGCCTGAGCGGGTGCAGGAAAGCGAATATGTGCGCATTCTCTTGGCCAAGGAAGCGATAAGCACCGGCTGGGATTGTCCGCGTGCCGAGGTTATGGTGTCCTTCCGGGCGGCAACCGATCAGACGCATATCACGCAGTTGCTGGGGCGGATGGTGCGAACACCGCTTGCACGACGAATTCCTGGCAACGAAAGGCTTAACGCGGTCGATTGCCTGTTGCCGAACTTCAATCAGGCGACAGTCAAGGCGGTGGTGCAATCCCTGATGAGTGGCGGCGATTTGGGCGACACATTGCCCGGCCGCCGGGTGTTGATCAACCCAAAGGAAATGTCGCCCAATCCGGCAGTGCCACAAGATGTCTGGGACAAGCTGGTGTCGCTGCCTTCCAAGACCCTTCCCAAAAAGCAGGCGCGACCTATCAAGCGACTTACCGGGCTGGCCCACGAATTGGCTGCAGACGCAATCCTGCCCGGTGCGGGCAAAGTGGCCCACGCGCATCTGCACGAGCTTCTGGACAAGGCGCAGAGCGACTATCTCGAGGCTATCGAGAAGGCGCGGAAAGCGGTTCTGACGGTTGATGGAAAGACAGCCCGAGCAACGGTAGGCAGTACAGTCATGACATTTGACGACTTCGTTGAAAGCGCCGATCAGGCCGTGATCGAAGACGCCTACAAACGCGCCGCCCGCATGATCTCACCAGATGTGGCCAAAACCTACAGCGAATACCTGGCCGAGAAGTACGGGGACGCCGAAGACGAGGAAGAAGCCCTTACCGAAGCCCATACGGACGTTGCTGCAATCGGTCTGGTCCCAGAGATCAAGGATCATCTGGAAAAGGCTGCCGAGGCACTGGCGAACAACTGGCTTACTTGCCATGAGGCAACAATTAAGGCTCTGAGCGACGAGCGGCAGGACGTCTACCGCGAGCTGCGGGAACTAAGCGCTAATCCCCTCGACGTTTCGCTGGCCATGCCGCGCAACAGCTTGCAGCCGACGATCGAGCGCAAGGAGAATGGGCGCGAGGAAGCGCTGCCGCTCTATGACAACCATTTGCTCTGCGATCCAAATGGCAAGTTCCCGGCGCTGTTCAATTCATGGGAACTGGAAGTGCTGACAACGGAAGCCCGGCGCGACAACTTCTTGGCCTGGTATCGCAACCCGTCATCCTCCAGCCCGGAATCGCTAGGCATTACTTACCCCGAAGGCGGTCAGGAAAGTATCATGCGGCCTGATTTTATTTTCTTCACTAGGAGCGAAGAGGGCGCTGTCCAATCGAACATCATTGACCCGCATGGACAGCACCTTGCCGACTCGCTGCCCAAGCTAGTCGGCTTGGCGAACTATGCCGAAAGCCGAGGGAGTCATTACGCGCGTATCGAAGCGGTAGCCAAGGTTGGCGATATCTTCCGGTTGCTCGACTTGAAGGATGCGGGGGTGCGGGCGGCTATTCTATTAGGGCAGAGTGCCAAGGCGCTTTTTGAAGGAGCGCATGCTTTGACATACCCGAAGGTAGATGGGTAGTACGGCGTTGAGAGGCTGAAAACGGTGGAAGATGGGCTCTTGCCCATCTTTTACTTTTGGTTTTTCAAGCGCACAGACATAGCAATTTTCCATGCGTGCTAGCATAGTCTGGTCGCACATCTTTTCTGTTCCGCTTCTCTTCTGCCGACTTTCCTGAGCCGGTATCGTCGGTAGAGTGTGATGAATCCCGCCCGATCCCCTGTCAGGTTCCTGCGTCTGGATGCCGACCAGGTCACCAGCGTCCCCGTCTGCATCCTGCGTGCGCCAAGCCGACATTCAACGCCAGCATCGCCCGGATATTTCTTTGAGGACTGCTGTTCCATATGGCGTTGCGCCATAAGGCCCTGAGCCCCCGCTGGATAATTTGCAGCAGAGCCGCTCCACCAACACTAAAAGACTTCACGAATGGCACACCAACCCAACCGAAAATCTGTCAACATCTACGTTGATAATCAATGACTTATCGACTCATGCCTTAATCTGTTCTACCCTTGTTCCACGCGCCGGGATTAGCCCGCGTGGCAATCAGGATGGCGCACATGCTCCGAACCATTCCAAGTCCCTCAATCGCGATTGGAGGCGCACGGATCAGAGCTAGCCGCCGTCTTGCAAGCCAGATTGCCGCCGCTGGCCTATCCGCCGTTACAGCCCTCCGAGCTGACCAGAGCCGCCCCGATGAGCCTTTCGCCGCCATCGAAGAGGCTCACGAAATCCTCGATCATGTCCAAGACGCCATCCGGCAGACCCTCGCCCTAGCAGATGAGATGCGGGCCGTCGGCGCCTTGCTGCAGACCGGCGAATATAGCGACACCCACACGCCCGCCCTGCGGGCCGCTGAGGCTGCCCGAGGCTATTGCGAGAGCATCCGGGCCGCTCAGCCCGATGCAGCCCTAGACAGCCTCGACGATGCCGCACGGGACGCCCTAGAGCTTGCCCAAGCCCTCGCCGACGATTGCGAGGTTGCCACGGGCCGGGCCGAGAAGATTGACCAGCGAGCCCGGACCCTCGCCGCCCATGGCCTCGCCCGCGCATCCGAGCGGCAGGCCTCCGAGCTGCTGCGCCGGTTCGCCCTGCCGCCCGAGCTGGCCGAAGTTGTCGATGGCTTAGAGCCTCGCGCCGCCGTCGAAGCCGCCCGGCAGTTCCAGCACAGCAAGGCCGCGACCCTCAGCGCCAGAAAGGCCAAGCGCCGGACCGCAGAGCGGCAGCTTGTCGTCGATGAGATTGCGGAGGCATGGGCATGAGCGGCTTTGTCACCAACCCTGACGGCAGCGTGACCTTTCCGAGCGGAAAGACCCTCACGCGCAAGCAGATCGAAGAGCAGAACGAGCGCCGCGCGAATGATCGAACGCCAGTCACCCGCGCCGAACTCACCCGAAGCGAGAAAGCCCTGCTTGAGGCCATCGGCGAGGTGCTGAAAGCTGAAAGGCGTTTCACGGATGAATGCCTTGCGCCGCTCAGGGACGCCATCAAGGACTTGTCGGGCCGTGAGGTGCTGACCGGCGCCGCCCGGCTGATCAGTGACGGCAACGCCAAGGCGCTCAGCTCGGCGATAGAGCCTGCCTTGCATCGCCGGGCGGTCATCCTCGACGGCACGCCGCCCGACTGGCTGCAGGGGATGTTCCAATGACCCGAGCGATTGCATCTCATGAAGTTCTGCACGCCCTCGCCGGGCTTGTCGTCGTCGAACTGCGCTATCCGAGCCGCTGGCCCGACGTGCGGGTCACGCTCGAAATCAACCCGAGTAGCGGCTCATGCCTGATCGAAGTTGGCGACGTGATCGACGATGCCGAAGACCGGCACATAAGCCAGCAAACAGCCGCAATCGCGGCGCTCGGACCCTGCGCCGAGGCAGAGGACGCCATCAAGCTCATCCACGCCGAGGACTGGCAAGCGCTCGGCGAGGCGGGCGGCTTGTCGATTGCAGATGCCGAACTGCTGAGCCGGGCGCAGATGCCAGACCTGCCGCTTTTGGCCACAAGGACGATTGACGCCGTCCGAGCCCTCAAGCGAGGGCTAGGCGCGGCTCGCTGGCAGCGCTTGTGCCGAGCAGCTCGGGACATGTCTAACGACAAGCTCGGCAGCCTGACCGCCGAGGAACTGGCGCCCCGGCATCGCATCCAAGCGGCTATCCGGCAGGCCGGTGAAGAGCTTGCGCCCCTGCTCGGCGCCGCCTCACCCGGCAGAGTCCAGGTTGATAGGATCGTGGCCCGCACAGAGGCGCAGGCCGAGGCTCAGGCCATCAACGAAGCCAGAGCGCAACGGCAGGCCAAGACCGAGGCAGCACGGCAATCCCGACTTACCCGGAAGGAGTCCCCAAAATGACCCCGGATCACCGCATGATTATCGTCTCGCGCATGAGCGCCGGTTTCGACCTGCTCGGGCAGACGCTCAGGGCACAACAGAAGGAAGAGCCCGGCTCGGAGGCACACACGACGCTCGAAAATCAGGTGTTTGAAATCCTCTATTACATCGCCTGCGAGGGCGCCCGGGTCGGCATGGGTGTTGCCGAGATCCGCGATATGGGGATGGCGCGAGGTAGGCTGCAATGACCGATGCCGCGACCCTCGCCGAGCTGCGCCCGCGCCTCGAAGCGGTGATGTCGCGGCTGCCCGGCTATAGCGCAAAGCTGAAGATCGACCACACCGGCCTGCCCGTCGTCGAACTCTGGCGCGATGGATTCCGGGTTGCGATCCAGTCCGCCCGCCCATGGTTGACCGAGATGGAAAGAGCCCATGCCTGACCCGCTGAGCTACAACGCCCGCGCAATGCGCGAGCTGAGCGAGGCCATCGCACTCGCCCGCGAGGTCGCCCGAGATGGCGCCGCCCTTCGGCAGGGCAGCGCCCGAGAGCGCGAGCTTGCCAAGATCGCCGCCGAGCTTGGCGCGATGATCCAGACGCTAGGCCGGGATCTCGAAATCAGCGCTGCCGACCTGCAGGAGATGATCCGGGCGCCTTTCGATCAGCGCGGGCGGCTGAACTAGATGCTGACGCTTCCCGTTGCTCGCGCCTTGCTGCTTGCGCCCGATAGACGGCGCCTAGCTTGGCCAATTCTTTCTCACGCTCAGTCGAAGCACGACGGGCGGAAATCATGGGACGTCTGCGCGGCATGGCGTTTCCTTTCTGGCTGGGGATAGCCCCGACCATAGCACAAGCAGGCAACGGAGGTCCGGCCATGCGAACCGCACAAATCATCCCCATCGAACCATACTTGCCCGAGACCAAGCAGCGCGACCGGGAAGCCGCGCTGCTCTGGGAACGGTTCGAGGATCGTATTGAAGCCAGAGCTGCCGAGAGCTGGGATACGACCGGCGTCAGCGCCCGCACGCTCTGGGATATGAGTCAGCTCACGGACTGGCCGTCAATCGCCCGGCACTTCGGGTTAGACGGTTGGGCGTGAGGAGTTGGGACATGTCCCAACTCACTCGCCTACTCCCTCATCCCAGAAGATCGCCCGACCGTTCGGGCCGAAGTCGATGCCTGCCGCTCTGATCGCCTTAGCCAGAGCCCGCAACGTGCTGGCCCTCGCATCGCTGCCTTTCTCGACGAGCTGAACCGACGACCGGGCAACCCCGGCCCGCTCGGATAGGTCCGCGAGCGTCCAGCCTAGGACCGCTCGCGCTGCTCGCACCTGTGCTGCCGTCAGTATCATTTTCTGTCCTTTCGGTATTGCGTACTGATTATGCGCAACCATATACTGATTACACAGCACACACAACCGATGCAGAATCATCGAGAGGACAGAATATGACGACCACACCCCAACTGCCCGAGCAGCCTGCCGACCTCGACCGCATCCGCGCCGACATCCGGAAGGCAGCTCAGGGTGTCGAGACCGCATCGGGCGGCACCCGCAAGGCATGGCTGAGGCTGGCTGCAGAGCTTTCCGAAGCGCGGAAGCATTTCAACGAAGAGGGCGGACTCGCGAAGTGGCTGAAGGATCACAAGCTCAATGATCTGCCTGGCCTCAAGACCGCGTCGGATACCTCGAAATTGCTTTGGATGCACGATCATCCCGGCGCCGTCGGTCTGGTGAAATGCACCGATGCCGCCAAGCCTGACTCGATCTTTCGAGCTTATAGCCGCTTGGTCGCCAAGGAAGCCAAGCGCCTTCACAAGGAAGCGCCGCGCAAGGATGCCGTCGCCGAGCTGATGGCGGATCTCGACATGACCGCCGAGGAAGCAGGCGCGGCCTATGACAGCGCCGCCCGGAAGGCCAAGGACGCGAACGACAAGAAGGCACAGAAGGACGCGCGGAAGCCGCCCGAGGCTTTCGACCTCGCCGACCTCGAAACCGATGCGCTCGAACTGCTCGCCGCCGAGATCGCGGCAGAGCTGCGGACCCGCCGTGAGCAGATCGGCAAGGAGCTTGTCGCGTTCCCGGCGCCCGAGCCCGAACCTGAGGCCGAGGAAGAGTCCCCGCTGCTCGACCGCCTTTGGGATGCCGTGAATCGGCACGGGCTGAACCCTACCAGTATCAACGCGCGGACGCATATTGCCGAGGATATGGTAAACGATCACCTCATGGGGACCGCCCCTATCGGCGCGGCTCACGCGCGGCTCTACGAGAAGATGATCGCAAAGCTGCCCGAGCTTCCCGAGGAAGAGCCCGAGGCGGAGATCCAGACCGAACCCGAGATCCAGACCGAGGAGACGGCGGGCGATTTCGACAAGTTGCGGCCTGTGATCAAGACCGCCAAGCAGACGCTCAAACTGTCGAACGCCGCCCTTGGCAAGATCGTCGGAATCTCGCCTTCGCTCTGCGGGCACCACATGACCGGCGAGCGCACGCCGACTCCCGAGACACAGGCACGCTACGTGGCTTGGCTCGCCGACGTGAAGGCAGAGCTGGCGGGCGAGTTCGGCGCATGACGTCGCCCATGTCAGAAGCGACGGCCCGCGCGACGATCTCGCGCGGGACCGCCGGACGGCTGATGGCCGAGCTGCGGCACACGCCGGAACTCACACCAGATCGGCTGAAACAGCTCATCAATCCGAGGTTCTTCCCGCGCAACCAAAAGGCCCTCAAGAGGTCCGCAGAGCGGGTCCGCAGGCATCCCGGCGCCGTCCGGGTTGCCGTCACCAGCGCCCCCGGCCTTGTCGTCGTGGCGCGGCGGCACTTCGTCACCACGGGCAGCTCTTACCATGAGCCCGGCGTGGTCCGGACCATGCCCGCCGCACTCTATGAGCATGTGACGTTCGCCCCCTCATCCGCAGACCTCAGGATGCTTGACCTGCACATACAGAAGCACGCTATAGCCCGCTGGGTTGAACGCGGCGGCTCGCCCGATCCTCGCGATCTCGGCGTGAGCCTCGCCGACCTCGACGCCGCCGCGCTGCACATCCTGAGCGCCGATCTGCGCGGTTATCTGTTCGGGCCATTGGTCGGCGACAGCTCGGGACATTACGCCGCCTTCGGCGTCCCCGATGCTCGGGCGGGAACATGGGTTGTCGTGCCCGGCCTTCCTGAGGGAACTTCCCAGATCGACCAGCGCGAGCGCGACCTTATCGCCGTGACCTATCTTGGCGAATCCGAACTGTCGGAAGAGCGGCAGACCTACCGCGAGCACATGCTCGCCCATGGCATCCGCGCGACCGTCCAGCGCTGGCCTGACCTGTTCTCACCCGAGGCACAAGACCGGCATTGAAACGCCCGGTGACCTCATGCCACCGGGCGCAAGCCAAAGTACCGGGCGGACTTGGGCGGAACGCCCGGCAGCCCGATCCTAGCACGATCCTCGACCTTTAGGCCACGATCTCGACCCCCGGGCGGTCCCCGCCGGTTGACCTAACGTAAGTCCTTGCTATCGTTCCCTCGACCCCCTGCCCGTTTATCGTTTCGGGCATCCCTTCGGAGGACGTCATGAAGCGCTTGGGTGATGACGAACTGAGAGATCTTCCCACGGAAGACCTGATAGCCATCGTGCGCCAGCTAGAGCGCGAGGTGAGGCTGGCCCGAGAGGCCGAGCAGGACGCACAGGCCGAGGTCAGGAAGATGCGAGCGGCAGCACAGAGCCGGGCAGACCTCGACCAGCGCAGCGCCGAGGCCGTCAGATCGCTCGCCGATGAGGCCGAGACTTGGCGCGATAAGTTCCTGACATGGGCCAAGCTCGACGACATGCGGGCCGATGAGATCGGCATCCTGCGCGATACCCTCCGCCCGTTCTTGGAAGACGGCACCGCCGAAGAGACACGCCGGGACGCCATCAGCGCCGCCCTGATCGGCAAGAGCAACGCCGGGCGCCGCCCTGCCTTGACTGATGCCCATTGCGTCGAGCTGGCCCGCAGGCACGCTCAGGGCCAGTCTGTGAGGGCGCTTGCCAAGGCCTTCGGCGTCGGGCGTGCGACCATCGACCGTGCCCTTGCCCGAGGCCGGTCCTGCGCCCCGTCCCTGAGCGCGATGCAGAACGCCGGGCGCCTCGACAAGAAGATGGCCAAGCTGCAGCGCGAGACCCGGGCTAGTGCCAAGGTCTGGCGCAAGCGAGACGCCACGCGCTGAGTCACCGCAACCTTATGTCACCGCAGTGTCACCGCAGGACGGCTTGTCACTGCAGACCGCCCGTATCCCCATGGGGATCAAATCCCGTAAATATTTGATTTTATTGTGGTACCCGCGGCCGGACTCGAACCGGCACGCCATGCGGCTAGGGATTTTAAGTCCCCTGTGTCTACCATTCCACCACGCGGGCCCCCGTCCTGTCTGCCGCATCGAGCCGCGGTTGACCAGACCCTCTTGTCAGGGCGTCGCGACGAGGCGCGCCACGTCACCTGCGCGCAGCTCCAGCGCCCCGTCCGAGGTGAACCCGAACCCGGTCACCGCGCGCAGCGCCGCGATCAGGGAATCCCGCCGGGTCGCCTCCTCGGGTGCGCAGCTCTCGCCGTCTTCCGCCGTGACCTCCATGCGGACCACGCCGTCGTCTCCGGCGCTCCAGTTTCCCACGAGATCGCCGCAGCCGAGGGCCCCCGACAGTGCGCCATCCGCGCCGAAGCTCAGCTCGACCGGCCCGCCCTCGAGGGGCTCGTCATCCAGCAGCGCGACCCGCCACGGGCCGCCCGTGACGCGCGACACGCGGTCCACGCGGCAGGCCTCGAGAACCGCGCCGGCGATCCGCACCGTCGCCTCGTCGCCCTTGGTCCAGACATAGGTCTCGGGGTCGTCGACGGAGTCGAATTTGACCCCCGACGCGCTGCGGGACCGGGCCATGGGCATCTCGGCGCCGCTGTAGAAAAGCCGGCCGCTGTCCCCCTCGAGAACCATCGCCAGCGCCGCGCCTCCGCAATCGAGGCCGACGTGCACCGGCAAGCTGTCCAAGGAAGACTGCGCCGAGACCGGGGCGCCGGACACGACCACCAGCGCCGCGACCATCCAACGTATCATCATACCAAACTCCTCCTCCTCTCGGCGCGCCAGGGTCCGAGGCGGGGCGACCTGCGTCAGTCGGCGATCTCCGCCAGCCCGTCCTCTTTGACGGCCTGCATGGCGACATAGGTCGACGTGGTCGAGACATGCGGCAGGGTCGAGAGCTTTTCGGCCAGAACCCGCCGGTAGCTGCGCATGTCCGAGGTCCGCACCTTCAGAAGATAGTCGAAACTCCCGGCAATCAAATGCACTTGCTCAATCTCGGGGATCGCCGTAACCGCCTTGTTGAAGGCCTCGAGCGAGGTCTCCCGGGTGTCGGACATGCGCACCTCGACGAAGGCGACGTGGTCGAGCCCGAGCTGGATCGGGTCAAGGATGGCCCGGTAGCCGCGGATCACGCCAAGATCCTCGAGCCGCCGCAAACGCGCTTGGGTTGGGCTTTTGGACAGGCCAATGCGCTTGGCGAGTTCGGTGATCGACAGCCGCCCCTCCTCGGCGAGGGTGGTGAGAATCGCACGATCGAACCGGTCAAAGTCATCCGTGACGTTTTGCATCGTGACTTCCATCATCTTCGGAGAACCTGCCTTTCAGAAATACCATCTTCAGGAAAATCGACTTTCGAACCTGCTGTATCATAGGGCAAACGTCTGGAGATCACCATGCCCTACGACCCCCTGCCCGACCTGCGCGCCGAGATGGATGCCGCGACCTACGCCGATGAGGCCCGGACCATCGCGCGGCTGCGCAATCTCGCCGCGCTGACCGAAGGGGACCGTGCGAAGATCAACGCGCGCGGCGCCGATCTGGTCCGCGCCATCCGCGCCAGCGCCAAGCCCGGGCTGATGGAGGTCTTCCTCGCCGAATACGGCCTCTCGACCGACGAGGGCATCGCGCTGATGTGCCTCGCCGAGGCGCTGCTGCGGGTGCCGGATGCCGAAACCATCGACGCGCTGATCGAGGACAAGATCGCCCCCTCGGACTGGGGCAAGCACATGGGTCGCTCGACCTCGCCGCTGGTCAACGCCTCGACCTGGGCGCTGCTGCTGACCGGCAAGGTGCTCGACCCGAACCAGCGCCCCGGCCCGGTCGGCCACCTGCGCTCGGCCGTGCGCCGTCTGGGCGAGCCGGTGATCCGCAAGGCGGTCAGCCGCGCGATGAAGGAAATGGGCGCGCAGTTCGTGCTGGGAGAGACCATCCAGAGCGCGATGAAGCGCGGCGCGCAGCAGGAGGCCAAGGGCTACACCTACAGCTACGACATGCTGGGCGAAGCCGCCCGCACCGAACCCGACGCATTGCGCTACTTCAAGGCCTATGCCGACGCAATCCGAGCCATCGGCACGGCGGCCGAAACCGACGACCTGCGCGACAACCCCGGCATCTCGGTAAAGCTCTCGGCGCTCTACGCGCGCTACGAGGAAGGCCAGCATGACGACGTCATGCGCGTGCTCGTGCCGCGCCTCGTCGAGCTCTGCGAGATGGCCGCCAAGGCGAAGATCGGCCTCAATATCGACGCCGAGGAGGCCGACCGCCTCGCCATCTCGCTCGACGTGATCGAGGCGGCGCTGGCCTCCCCCTCTCTGGCCGGCTGGGACGGCTTCGGCGTAGTGGTGCAAGCCTATGGCAAGCGCGCGAGCCAGACCCTCGACTGGCTCTACGAGACCGCCAAGCGGCTCGACCGCAAGATCATGGTGCGGCTGGTGAAGGGCGCCTATTGGGACAGCGAGATCAAGCGTGCGCAGGTCATGGGCCTGACCGACTTCCCGGTCTTCACCGCCAAGCACAACACCGACATTTCCTACATCGCCAACGCCCGCAAGCTGCTGGGCATGACCGACCGCGTCTACCCGCAGTTCGCCGGGCACAACGCCCACACGGTGGCGGCGATCCTCGAGATGGCCGGCGATGACCGCGACAGCTTCGAGTTTCAGCGCCTGCACGGAATGGGCGAGCGGCTGCACGAGATCGTCCACGAGCAGGAAAAGACCCGCTGCCGCATCTATGCGCCTGTCGGTGCGCACCGCGACCTTCTGGCCTATCTCGTCCGCCGCTTGCTGGAGAACGGCGCCAACAGCTCCTTCGTCAACCAGATCGTCGACGAGAGCGTGCCACCCGAGGAGGTCGCCGCCGACCCCTTCACCGCCGAGGACTCCCGCACCCTCGCCCGCGGCCCCGAGCTGTTCCAGCCCGAGCGCGCCAACTCCGAGGGCTTCGATCTGACGGACCGTCCGACGATCGCCCGCGTCGAGGCCGCCCGTGCGCCCTTCGAGGCAATGATCTGGAAGGCCGGCCCGCTGCTCGCCGCCCCTGCGCCCTTGGGCGGGACCGAGGACGTGCTGAACCCCGCAAGCCTCACCAAGACTGGCGAGATCACCTGGTCCAGCGCCGAGACCGTGGCCGCCGCCGCCGCCGCCGGCCAGCCCTGGAGCGCCGCACCGCAAGAGCGCGCCGCGATCCTGAACAAGGCCGCGGACCTCTTTGAGCAGCACTTCGGCGAATTCTTCGCCCTGCTCGCCCGCGAGGCCGGCAAGACCCAGCTCGACGCCGTCGCCGAGCTCCGCGAGGCGGTGGACTTCCTGCGCTACTACGCCGCCCGCGCGGAGGGAGCCGCGCCGCAGGGCGTCTTCGCCTGCATCAGCCCGTGGAACTTCCCGCTGGCGATCTTCACCGGCCAGCTCTCCGCCGCGCTGGCGGCCGGCAACGCCGTGCTCGCCAAGCCCGCCGAGCAGACCTCGCTGATCGCCCACCGCGCCGTGCAGCTGCTGCATGAGGCCGGCGTGCCCGCCTCCGCCCTGCAGCTGCTGCCGGGTGCCGGAGAGGTCGGCGCCGCGCTAACCTCCAACCCGGCGGTGACGGGCGTCGCCTTCACCGGCTCGACCGAAACCGCGCAGATCATCCACAAGTCGATCGCCAGGCACCTTGCTCCCGGCACGCCCTTCATCGCCGAGACCGGCGGTCTCAACGCGATGATCGTCGACAGCACCGCCCTGCCCGAGCAAGCCGTGCGCGCCATCGTCGAGTCTGCGTTCCAGTCGGCAGGCCAGCGCTGCTCGGCCCTGCGTTGCCTCTACGTACAGGAGGACATCGCCCCGCATTTCACCGAGATGCTGATGGGCGCGATGGACGTGCTGAAACCCGGCGCGCCGTGGCATCTTTCGACCGACCTCGGCCCGGTGATCGACGCCGAGGCCAAGCAGGGCATCCTCGCCCATGTCGAGACCGCCCGGAGCGAAGGCCGCCTCCTGCACGAGATCGCCGTCCCCTCCGAGGGCCATTTCGTTGCGCCCACGCTGATCAAGGTCGGCGGCATCGACGATCTGGAGCGCGAGATCTTTGGCCCGGTCCTGCACCTCGCCACCTTCCGGGCGTTCGAGCTGGACGCGGTGATCGACGCGATCAACGACCGCGGCTATGGGCTGACATTCGGCCTGCAGACCCGCATCGATGACCGCGTGCAGCACGTCACCGAGCGCGTCCACGCCGGCAACATCTACGTCAACCGCAACCAGATCGGCGCCATCGTCGGCAGCCAGCCCTTCGGCGGCGAGGGGCTCTCGGGCACCGGGCCCAAGGCGGGCGGCCCGCTTTACGTCGACCGCTTCCGCGCCCACCCGGCGCCGCAGGCGGGCACGAGTTGGGGCACCGACGAGATCCCGGCGCGCCTCGAAGAGGCGCTGCGCAGTGCCGGCTGCGCGCCGCAGCCCGAGCGCAAGGACCTGCCCGGTCCAACCGGCGAGGCCAACCAATATATGACGCTGGCACGCGAGCCCGTGCTCTGCATGGGTCCGGGGCCAGAGGCTGCCGCGGCGCAGGCCGAGGCGATCCGCGCCCTCGGCGGCGTGGCGGTCACTGCCCATGGCAGGATCGCGCCGCAGGTGCTGGCCACGCTCAAGGGCATCTCGGCGGCGCTTTGGTGGGGGGGAGCCAGCGAAGCCGCGGCCTATCGTCAGGCGCTGGCAGGGCGCGAGGGGCCGATCCTGACGCTTATCACCGGCGCGCCGGACAAGGGGCATGCCCGCGCCGAACGCCACGTCTGCATCGACACCACCGCCTCCGGCGGCAACGCGGCCCTGCTCGGCGGCAACATGTAAGGGCTGCCCCGGCAGGCTTGCCAAGCTCCGGTCACCCTCGGCGCCTCCGCAGACCCCTGCGGGGGCGCCTGCGCTTCCCACGGGCGCCTGCGGGAAACGGATCGAATTCGCTGCAATCTGCGGCGGTACGAAGGGTTTGTTTACCCCGCGCTGCTAGCGAAGACATGTCCGGCGCGCCGAGCGCCATGTCTCAAGCAGGAATGGGTCATGAGCAGGTTCACCATCCGCGTACAATTGCTGATCCTAGGATCGGTCTTCATGCTGCTGACGCTGGCGCTCGCCCTGGCCTCGGGCTTTATCCAGATGCGCATGTCAAACAGCCTCGACTTCGGCAGTGATCTTCGGCGCCAGAACGCCGTTCTGAACACCGTGCAGTCGCAGATCGATCACTCCGGCCTGGCGATCCTGCACTACGAACACGGCGGCACCGAACCGCTCGACCAGCTCCGCGCGAACCTTCTGTCGATACAGACATTGGTGGATGATAATGCCGACGCCTTCATGAACCCCGCCTCCCCCGAGGCCCGGCGCCCGGATTTCCAGACCCGGCTCCAGGCGGTCGCCTCCCTGGCGAAGGGGCTGGTTCCGCAGATCGACACGCTGACGATCCCCGGGTTCACCATCTTCGAACGCGACACCCACATCAGCTCGGTCCTGCTGCCCACCATCGACAAAGCGCGGAAGGAAGTTTCCGCCATGCGCACCGAGCTTCACCTCCTCGCCAAACGCGCCGAGGAGCAGTCCACCGAGGCGGTGGACACAGGGCGCTTCATGCTGGTCGGCGCCAATGCTGTGGCAGTGGCCCTGTCGCTCGTGTGCATCATCGGCTTCGGCAAGCTGCTCGCCCGCCCCTTCCAGACCGCCGCCGGCGCGGTCCAGCGCATCGCCCAGGGCGACTACGCGGCCGAGATCGAGGGGCAGACGCGCGGCGACGAGGCCGGCTCTATCGCCCGCAACCTCGAAGAGTTGCGCGGCCGCCTGCTCCAGGCCGACGAGAGCAGCGCCCAGGAACGCGCGGCCAACGACCGCCGCCTCGGCTTGTTCCAGGCCCTCGGCACCGCTATGGGAAACCTCTCGCGCGGGGATGCCAGCCACCGGCTCGACGCCGAAGAGTGGCGCAGCCTCGATCACAGCGCGGTTCAGCTCTGCGAGGATTTCAACGCGCTCTCGGAGGGAATCGGCACTTTGGTCAGCTCGCTGCGGGCCTCCGCTGATACGGTGCAGCGCAACTCCAAGGAACTGTCCAACATGTCCCGCGACATGTCGCGCCGCTCCGAGGTGCAAGCCGCCACGCTCGAGGAATCCGCCGCCGCGCTGGAGCAGCTCTCCTCCAGCGTCCGCGCCGCCGCCGACCGCGCCGAGGACGCCGACCGCCGCGTCGGAGAGGGCCGCCGCCGCGCCGAAGAGGGCGGCGCGGTCATGGAGAAGGCACTCGCGGCCATGGGCTCCATCGCCGCCTCCTCCGACCAGATCACCCAGATCATCGGCGTCATCGACGACATTGCCTTCCAAACCAACCTCCTGGCGCTCAACGCCGGGGTCGAGGCGGCCCGCGCCGGCGAGTCGGGCAAGGGCTTTTCCGTGGTCGCCTCCGAGGTCCGGTCCCTGGCACAACGCGCGTCGGAATCCGCACGGGAAATCAAGGCGCTGGTGTCAAATAGCTCGCAACAGGTCAAGGATGGCGGTCAACTCGTGGAACAGACGGGCACGGCGCTCTCCGACATCGTGCGCAACGTGAGCGAGGTCTCCGAACTTGTCGCCGAGATCGCCACCGCCGCCAAGGAACAGGCCGCCGGCCTGCAAGAGATCAACGTCGGCGTGGCGGAACTCGACAAGGTCACCCAGCAGAACGCCGCCATGGTCGGCGAGACGAGCACCGCCAGCGACCAGCTCAACAGCGAAGCCGACCGTCTGCTGTCGCAACTCAACCGCTTCTCGGGCGCGGAACTCTCCGACAGCTCCGAAGTCACCCCGCTGGCGGTGCCGATCGAGAACTTCGAGCCCGCGCCGCCTAGCGTGGGCCCGGCCACGCCCGCGCCTGCAAGGGCGGCGGCCGGGGACGACGTGAGCTGGGAAGAGTTCTGAGGTGCCGCACGCCGGCCCACGGCGCCGTTCCTCAGAATGGCCGCAGCTGACGCGGGGGTGATGGCGCACCCTCGCAAGGCTGCGTCACATCCCTGGCGCGGCAGTCGCGCCCGCCGGGATGCAAAGCCAGATCGGTCGTTGCTTGGGCTCAGCCGATATGCCCGCGGTTCGCGCCGATCTGGCCGCGATGCAGCAGCAGGTGATCAAGGATCACGCAGGCCATCATTGCCTCGCCCACCGGCACCGCGCGGATACCGACGCAAGGGTCATGCCGCCCCTTGGTGACGATCTCCGTTTCCTCGCCGGTCTCGGTCACCGTCTTGCGCGGGGTCAGGATCGACGAGGTCGGCTTCACCGCGAAGCGCACCACCACGTCCTGACCCGTGGAAATCCCGCCAAGAATGCCGCCCGCGTGGTTCGAGCTGTAGACCGGCCCGTCCGGCCCCATGGTGATCTCGTCGGCGTTCAGGGTGCCGGTCAGCGTGGCCGCCGCCATGCCTTCGCCGATTTCGACCGCCTTCACCGCGTTGATCGACATCATCGCCGCCGCGAGATCGGTGTCGAGCTTGCCGTAGATCGGCGCACCCAGCCCGGCCGGCACGCCGCGCGCCGTCACCTCGATCACCGCACCGACGCTGTCCCCGGATTTACGCAGCCCGTCGAGGTAGTCCGCCCAGCCCTCGGCCGCCTCGGCATCCGGGCACCAGAACGGGTTGCGGGCGATCTCCTCCCAGTCGAAGCGCGACCGGTCGATGGCTTGCGGGCCCATCTGCACCATGTAGCCGGTGATCTGCAGCCCCGGTGCCAGTTCGGCCAGCGCCGCGCGCGCCAGACCGCCCGCCGCCACCCGCGCCGCGGTCTCGCGCGCCGAGGAGCGGCCACCGCCGCGATAGTCACGGATGCCGTATTTCTGGAAGTAGGTGATGTCGGCATGGCCCGGTCGGAACTTCGCCGCGATCTCGGAATAGTCCTTTGAACGCTGGTCGGTGTTCTCGATCATCAGCTGCACCGGCGTGCCGGTGGTCTGCCCTTCGAACACGCCCGAAAGAATCTTCACCGCGTCGGGCTCGCGCCGCTGGGTGGTGTACTTGTTCTGACCCGGCTTGCGCAGGTCGAGCCAATTCTGCAGCGCCGCCTCGTCGATCGGCACGCCCGGCGGGCAGCCGTCCACCGTGGCACCAAGTGCAGGTCCGTGGCTCTCGCCCCAGGTGGTCACGCGGAAGAGATGGCCGAAGGTGTTGAGGCTCATGGTCGGGTCTCCTGTGTCGTGCCGTCCGGGTGCAAGCTTGCGAAATCCCGCGCCGCGGGCTCGCCGTTCAGGCCAGTCTGTTAGGCCAGAGCGGCCCATGCCTCAAGGGAATTGTCTCGCCGCACCCCGAGGTCGCGCATGGCCGGGCCCGGGGCGAATGACCTTGCCAGACGCCCCCACCCCGGCTAGGTCTTGCGCTACCTCGGGGTGCCGCCCGCGCAAGCGCCGGCTGAGATGCAAATCGCGAACCCGTTGAACCTGACCCGGTTAACACCGGCGGAGGGAAGGTCACGGCCCCGGGCGCAGCGCCCCTCGGCCCATCTTGCCCTCTCGCCGCAAATTTGGAGGATGCCATGAAGGCCATCAGTTTTGCAGCGGGATGTCTCTTTGCCAGCACGGCGCTGGCGCAGGAGCCCGTTCTGACCGTCTACGCCGGCGACTACGTCGTCTCGGAGTGGGGTCCCGGCCCGAAGATCGAGGAGATGTTCGAGGCGCGCTGCGGCTGCGACCTGCAGTTCAAGCCCGGCGACCTGCTGCCGCGCCTGCTGCTCGAGGGGGAGCGGACCGAGGCCGACGTGGTCTTCGGCCTCAACACCGACGTGACCAAGAGGGCGCGCGAGAGCGGCCTCTTCGCCCCGCATGGCGTGGACCTCTCTCCGCTCACCCTGCCGATCGACTGGACCGACGACACCTTCCTTCCCTACAACTACGGCGAGACGGCCTTTGTCTACGACAGCAGCCGTTTGCCCGAGCCGCCCACGAGCTTCGACGCGCTGCTCGACGCGCCGGACGATCTGAAAATCGTCATCCAGGACCCGCGCAGCTCGATCTCGGGCCTTGCCATGGCGCTCTGGGTGCAATCCATCTACGGCGATGGGGCCGAGGACGCCTGGCGCAAGCTCGCCCCGAAGATCCTGACCGTCACCAAGGGCTGGTCGGAAAGCTACGGGCTCTTCACCGACGGCGAGGCCGACATGGTGCTGAGCTACACCACCTCGCCCGCCTATCACATCATCGCCGAGGACGATCACAGCAAGAAGGCGCTGATCTTCCCCGAGGGCAACTACTTCATGGTCGAGCTGGCCGCGAAAGTGGCCATCAGCGACCAGCCCGAGCTGGCGCAAGAGTTCATGGAGTTCCTCCTGACCCCCGAGTTCCAGCAGATGATCGCCACCGGCAACTGGTCCTTCCCCGCGGCCCTGCCTCATGATGAGTGGCCCGAAGGGTTCAAGGAGCTCGAGCTGCCGAGCAAAGTGCTGTTCTACTCCGAGGACGAGGCCGCCGCGCTGCGCGACGAGGCCATCGAGGCATGGCGTCGCGGCCTCTCGCAATAAGCGCCGCGCTGATAGCGGCAGGGCTGGTGCTGGCCCTGGTGCTCGGCCCGGTCGCCGCGGTGCTGGCCCGCGCCGGAGGCTGGGGCACGCTCGGCCCCGGCGACTGGCAGGCGCTGCGCTTCACGCTCTGGCAGTCGCTGCTCTCGGCTGCCTTCTCGGTGGCGCTGGCGATTCCGGTCGCCCGCGCGCTGGCCCGGCGGCGCTTCCCGGGACGCGGGCTGCTGATCTCCCTGCTGGGTGCGCCCTTCATTCTGCCGACCATCGTCGCGGTGCTGGGGCTGATCGCGGTCTTCGGCCAGAACGGCCTGATCAACGTCACCCTGCGGGCGCTCGGCCTGAAGGGCTTCAGCATCTACGGGCTGCACGGCGTGGTGCTGGCGCATGTCTTCTTCAACCTGCCGCTCGCGACCCGGCTGCTGCTGCAGGGCTGGCTGGCGATCCCCGCCGAGCGCTTCCGGCTTGCCGCTTCGCTGGGCCTCTCGCCCCGGGCCATGTTCCGCACGCTGGAACTGCCGATGCTGCTGCGCATCGCGCCCGGCGCCTTCGCCGTGATCTTCGTCATCTGCCTGTCGAGCTTTGCCGTGGCGCTGACGCTAGGCGGCGGGCCGCGCGCCACGACGGTGGAGCTGGCAATCTACCAGGCGGTGCGCTTCGATTTCGACCTTGGCCGGGCGGCGCTGCTCTCGGTGATCCAGCTCGGCCTCGCGCTGGCGGCAGGGCTGGTGGCCCTGCGGCTCGGCACCGGCGGCGGCTTCGGGGCGGGGCTCGACCGGATGGTCACCCGCTGGGACGGGCGCACGGGCCTGTCCCGGGTCATGGACGCCGCATGGATCGCCCTCGCCGCGCTTTTCCTGCTGACGCCGCTCGGGATGGTTGTCGCGCGCGGCCTGCCCGGGCTGGCGCAGCTTGGCACGGGTTCATGGGCGGCGGCGTGGAACTCGCTCACCGTGGCGCTTGCCTCGACGCTGCTCTGTTTGGCCTGGGCGCTGCCCCTCTCGACCCGCTGGGGCGAATGGGTGGGGCTCGTCGGCCTCGCGGTCTCGCCGCTGGTGCTGGGCACCGGGCTCTTCCTCATCGTGCGCCCCTTCGTCAACCCGCTGTCGCTGGCGCTGCCGGTCACCACGCTGGTCAACGCGCTCGTCGCCCTGCCCTTCGCCCTGCGCATCCTGCGCCCCGAGGCCGAGGCGGTGCGCGCCGACTACGCGCGGCTCGCGCAGGCTCTCGGGCTGACGCCGCTGGCCTGGATCCGGCTGGTGCTGCTGCCCCGCCTGCGCCGCCCGCTGGGCTTTGCCGCGGGTCTGACCGCGGCGCTGTCGATCGGCGATCTCGGCGTCATCGCGCTTTTTCCCGATCCCGAGCGGGCGACCCTGCCCCTGCAGGTCTACCGGCTGATGGGCTCCTACCAGATGGAGCCAGCGGCGGGGGCGGCGCTGCTCCTGCTGATCTTCAGCTTCGGGGCCTTCTGGCTCTGCGACCGGGGAGGCCGCGCCAATGCTGACGCTTGAGAATCTGCGCCACACCGAGGGCGACTACAGCCTCTCGGCAAACCTCTCTCTCGCTCCCGGCCGCCGGGTGGCGATCATCGGGCCCTCTGGCGCGGGCAAATCGACTTTGCTCGACCTGATCGCCGGGTTCCTCTCGCCAAAGGCCGGGCGCCTGCTCTGGCAGGGCCAGGACATCACCGCCACCCCGCCCGACCGGCGCCCCGTGGCGATGCTCTTCCAGGAGAACAACCTCTTCCCGCACCTGAGCCTTGCCCGGAACCTTGGTCTCGCCCTGCGCCCCGGCGGCGGGCGGCTGCCGGCGGAGGAGGCGCGTAAGCTCGAGTCGGCGCTGGAGCGCGTGGGCCTCGGCGGCCTCTCGGCACGCAAGCCGGGCGCGCTCTCGGGCGGGCAGCAGAGCCGGGCCGCGCTGGCGCGGGTTCTGCTGCAGGCCCGGCCCATCCTCGCGCTCGACGAGCCCTTTGCCGCGCTGGGACCGGCGCTGAAGGTGCAGATGCTCGATCTGGTGCAGGAGGTGGCCAGTGAGCTCGGCGCGCTGGTGCTGCTGGTAAGCCACGACCCGCAGGACGCTCGGCGCTTTGCCGAGGAGACGGTGCTGGTCGCCGAGGGTGTCGCCCATCCCCCGGTCGAGACGCAGGCGCTGTTCGACGCCCCTCCGGAGGCACTGCGGGCGTACCTGGGGCAGTAGCGCGGCGCGCCACGGCGCAGCGCTCCCTCCAGACGCAAAAGGCCCCGCCAAACGGCGGGGCCTTCTGTTTCGCGTCAGCCGAGGATCACTCCGGCTTGTGCTTGATCGGGCGCCAGATGCGCTTGTTGGTCAGGTACAGCAGCACCGACAGCAGCGTCAGGAACAGAACCCCGACGAAGCCCGCGTGCTTGCGCGCCATCATCTTCGGCTCGGCGGTCCACATCAGGAAGGCCGCCACGTCCTGTGCCTCGTGGTGCAGCTCGTTGGAGTGCCCGTCGGCAAATTCCACGTCCTCGCCCGCGAGCGGCGGGGCCATGGCGATCCAGCCGGTCGAGAAGGCATGGTTCTCGTAGAAGGTGGTGCCCGCTTCGACCTTGGTCTCGCCGGTGTAGCCGGTGAGGATCGAGGCGATGTACTCCGCGCCGCCCATACCGTTGAAGAGCTGCGACAGGCCGGTGCCGTAGGGGCCATGGAAGCCCGCACGCGCCTTGGCCATCAGCGACAGGTCGGGCGCGCCGACGCCGGTGTTCTCGGGGAAGTGGTCGGTCGGGATCGCCGGCCGGAAATCCTCGAGCTCGTCGTCGTAGACCTCGAAGTTCTGCGCCGCATAGGCACGCACCTGGTCCTCGGGCAGGCCGGGGCCGCCTTCGTCACCAAGGGTGCGCAGCGGCACGAACTTCAGACCGTGGCAGGCCGAGCAGACCTCGGTGAAGATCTGCAGGCCGCGCTGAAGCTGCGCCTGGTCGTAGGCCCCGAAGGGACCCTCGAAGGAGAAGTCGAAGTCTTCGACATGGCCCCCCTCGCCGGCAGCGAAGGCGCCGCCGGTGAAGAGACCCAGGGCCGCGACGGCGGAAAGGGTGAGTTTCTTGAACATGGTCCTCAAGTCCTTTCTTACTCGGCCGGGTGCGACGCGGTCGCGCCCTTGTCCGAGGACGTGCCGTAATGCGCCTCGAAGTCTTCCTCGATGGTCGCGGGGGTCGGCAGCGGCTTCTCAATCACGCCGAGCAGCGGCAGGATGACGAAGAAGTAGCCGAACCAGTAGGCCGCGCCGATCAGCGAGAAGCTGGCGTAGGGCTCTTCGGCCGGCATGGCACCGAGCCACATCAGCGCGATGAAGTCGATCACCAGCAGCCAGAACCACCACTTGAACTGCGGACGGTACTTGCCCGAGCGCACCGAGGAGGTGTCGAGCCAGGGCGCCAGCGCCATGGCGATGATCGCGCCGAACATCGCCAGCACGCCGAAGAACTTCGCGTCGACGATGCCGCCGGTCAGGAAGGACGCAATCTGCACCACCCAGACTTCCGAGGTAAAGGCGCGCAGGATCGCGTAGAACGGCAGGAAGTACCATTCGGGCACGATGTGCGCCGGCGTCGCCAGCGGGTTCGCCTCGATGTAGTTGTCGGGGTGGCCGAGGTAGTTCGGCATGAAGCCGACGATGGCGAAGAACACGGCCAAGATCACCGCCAGGGCGAAGAGATCCTTGATCACGTAGTAGGGCCAGAACGGAACGGTATCCTTCTCGGCGTCGGCCTTCGAGGTGCGGCGCACTTCAACACCGGTGGGGTTGTTGTTGCCCGTGGTGTGGAAGGCCCAGATGTGCACGGCAACGAGGGCCGCGATCACGAAGGGCAGCAGGTAGTGCAGCGAGAAGAAGCGGTTCAGCGTAGCATTGTCCACGGCCGGCCCGCCGAGGAGCCAGGTCTGGATCGGCTCGCCGATGAAGGGAATCGCGCCGAACAGGCCGGTGATCACCGTCGCACCCCAGAAGGACATCTGCCCCCAAGGAAGCACGTAGCCCATGAAGGCGGTGCCCATCATCGCGAGGTAGATCAGCATGCCGATGATCCAGGTGATCTCGCGCGGGGCCTTGTACGAGCCGTAGTAGAGCCCGCGGAAGATATGCGCGTAGACCGCCACGAAGAACAGCGAGGCGCCGTTGGCGTGCAGGTAGCGCAGCATGAAGCCGCCGTTCACGTCGCGCATGATGTGCTCGACCGAGGCGAAGGCCAGGTCGACATGCGGCGTGTAATGCATCACCAGGACGATGCCGGTGATGATCTGCAGCGCGAGGCAGAAAGTCAGAACGATCCCCCAGATCCACATCCAATTCAGGTTCTTGGGCGTGGGGATCATGATGGTGTCATAGAGAAGACCGACGATCGGCAGGCGCTTGTGCACCCAGCGCTCGCCGCCTGTCTTCGGTTCGTAGTGGTCGTGCGGAATACCAGCCATGGACGCCTCCCCTTATCCCAGCAGGACCGTGGTTTCTTCCACGAAGGAAGCCACGGGAACGTGAAGGTTCTGCGGCGCCGGACCCTTGCGGATGCGGCCTGCGGTGTCGTAGTGCGACCCGTGACAGGGGCAGAACCAGCCCCCCACGCCGCCCGCAGTGAAGTCACCGGCATTGCCCAGAGGCACGCAGCCCAGATGCGTACAAACGCCCATCATCACCAGCCATTCGCCGGCCTCGTCGAGGGTGCGGTTCTGGTCGGTGGCGTCGGCACCTGCCGCGACATTTTCGTTCCGGGCCTCGGTATCGACGAGCTGGTCCATGGTGACCGCGCGGGCCTCCTCGATTTCCGCTTCGGTCCGGCGGCGAATGAACACCGGCTTGCCCAGCCATTTCACCGTGAGCTGGGTGCCGGTCTCCACTCCGGACACGTCAACTCGAATGGTGCTCAGGGCCCGGACGTCGGCCGACGGGTTCATCTGGTTGACCAGCGGCCAGACGGCCGCGCCAGTGGCGACTACGCCGGCACCGCCGGTGGCGTAGAAGAGAAAATCTCTTCGGGTGCCTTCGTGATCTTCTGCTTGTGACACGGGGTCTTCTCCATTCCTCATTGGCCGGGTTCGCGGCCGGCCGACACGCAGATAAAGCCGCGCAGGAACGCAGCATTTCCGTTCGTTGTATTACCGACCCACCCTACGTCCGTAAAGCAAACATAACAGCTACATTGAAGGGAGTGCCGATGTGTCGCGGTTGAAACGCGGTGCAGACGGAAGATATTAGGCAGTTAAGACGCAAATCCTTTAACGAACTTTACCCGAGGGAGCCACGGCCATGAGAGCCCTGATTCTGCCAACCGCGCTGATTGCCACCGGGCTTGCCGCCCCCGCCTTCGCGCAGGATTTCGAAGCATCGGTCTACACCGGCTGGCAGACCGCCCCGCACAGCCGCATCTCGGGCGACATGCCCGGCACCGGCGACAGCTTTGACGAGCTGATCGGCTGGGAAGGCAAGTCCTTCGAGATGCCGCCTTACTGGGGTATCCGCGGCACATGGTGGCAGAGCGCCACCTTCGGCTGGGCGCTCGAGTTCACCCACGCCAAGGTCTACGCCAACGAGGACGACCGCGACGATGCCGGTTTCGAGACGCTGGAGTTCACCGACGGGATCAACATCCTGACCGTGAACGCCATGCAGCGCTGGCCCGAGCATTGGGGCAAGCTGACGCCCTTCGTCGGCGCCGGTCTCGGCATCGCGGTGCCGCACGTCGAGGTGGCGACCACCGATGGCTCCGATGACACCTTCGAGTACCAGTACACCGGCCCGGCAGCGCGGCTTCTGGCCGGCGTGAGCTACCCGATCAACGACACCTGGTCGGTCTACGGCGAATACCAGTTCACCTACTCGTGGAACGAGGCCGATCTCGACGAGGGCGGTACGCTGGAAACCGACATCAAGACCAACGCGCTGAACGTCGGCGTCTCGATGAAATTCTGAGCCGCGCGCCGTCCGGAACGACAAAGCGCTCCCCGAGGGGAGCGCTTTTCTTTTACCACCGCTCGGGCGTCAGCGCTTCTTGACGAACTCGGTGCGCAGCACGAGACCCTTGATGGTGTCATGCCGGCAATCGATCTCCTCGGGGTTGTCGGTCAGCCGGATCGAACGGATCACCGTGCCCTGCTTCAGCGTCTGCCCTGCGCCCTTCACCTTGAGGTCCTTGACCAGCACGACCTGGTCACCGTCGGCGAGCAGGGTCCCTGCCGCGTCGCGCACCTCGATCACGGCCTCTGCGGCGACGTCCGAGGCGGGCTTCCACTCGCCGCTTGCCTCGTCGTAAACCCATTCCTCGTCCGACATCGCGGCTCTCCTCAACTCGTGCGCCGCTTGCGCGGCAGCATGATGATCACCGCCGCCACATAGGCGACGCAGACCAGCGCAAGGCTGATCCAGGCGTAGGTCAGTACGGCGGCACCGACAAAGGCGACCCCGACCAGCACGTATTTCACGTTCTGCCGCGAGATGCGGGTGGTCTTGAACGACCATGTCGGGATGCGGCTGATCATCGCGAGCCCCGACAGCACCAGCCAGGCGGCCAGCACGAGGTCCGGGAACAGCGGCCCTGCCCCGAGCCCGAAGCTGAGGTACATCGGCAGCATCGCCAGCAGAGCGCCCGCAGGCGACGGCACGCCGGTGAAATAGGCGTTGTCATGCGCCTTGTCCTCGGATTTGCGCATGACGTTGAAGCGGGCAAGACGCACCACCGCGCAGACGGCGAAGACCAGCACCGCGATCCAGCCGAAGTTCCGGCTGTCCTCGAGCGCCCAGTTGTAGATCAGCAGTCCCGGGGCGACGCCGAAGTTCAGGAAGTCCGCGAGGCTGTCGAGTTCGGCGCCCATGCCGCTCTCGGACTTCAGCGCGCGGGCAAGGCGGCCGTCGAGCCCGTCGAGCACTGCGGCGAGCAGGATCAGCTGCACCGCCAGCTCATAAGAGCCCTGCAGGCCGAAGCGGATCGCCGTCAGTCCGGCGCAGATGGCCACAACGGTCAGCACGTTGGGCAGGAGCTGGATCAGCGTCACCTTCTCGGCGGCGCGGGCCTTCGGATCCTCGATCGGCTGCTCGTCATTCATTCAGCGGGCTCCCGAGATCAGGCGTCAGGTTGGCAATGATGCTCTCGCCCGCGACCATGGTCTGGCCGATGGCGACCAGAGGCTCCACCCCCTCGGGCAGGTAGACATCAAGACGCGACCCGAAGCGGATCAGGCCGAAGCGATCGCCGCGATTGAGCCGGTCGCCCTCCTTGACCCACCACATGATGCGCCGCGCCACGAGGCCCGCGATCTGCACCACGGCGATCTCGCGCCCGTCCTCGAGACGGATGCGCAGCGCGTTGCGCTCGTTGTCCACCGAAGCCTTGTCGAGCGAGGCGTTGAAGAACTTGCCGGGGCGATAGGCGACCGAAACGATCTCGCCGGTCACTGGGGTGCGGTTCACGTGGCAGTTGAACACCGACATGAACACCGACACGCGGGTCATCGGGACGTCCGGCATCCCCAACTCGGCCGGCGGCACGGCGGGCTCGATCAGCGAGACCACGCCGTCGGCGGGCGAGACCAGCAGGCCGGGGCGCTGCGGCACCACGCGCTCGGGGTCGCGGAAGAAGTAGTAGCACCAGATGGTCAGGCCGACGCCGATCCAGCCCAGGGGATCCCAGATCAGGAACAGCACCAGGGTGATCGCGGCGAAGATGCCGACGAACTTGCGCCCCTCGGGGTGCATCGGCTTGATGAAGGTGTCGCGCATCCGCATGGGGAAGTTCCTTCCGGGCTTGGAATTCTCGGGTGCAGGCAGCTAAGCCGAAGCGGCCCTGCGTGCAAGGGGTTTGCGGCCGCCCCGGGGCAAAGCCGCTCAGGACGTGGGGTCGGTGGCCACCATCGACTCGCGCTTGGCAAAACCGTCGTACCACGCGGTGAGCGCCGGGCGTCCAACCCGCCACTTGCGCGCGTCATGGCGGAAGTCGAGGTATCCAAGCGCGCAGGCCACGGCGATATGCCCGATGTCCCTGCGCCCGGCGAGATGGCTCATCCAGCGCGTCTCGAGCGCGTCGATCGCGCGCGCGACCTTGCCCCATTGGCCCTCGATCCATTCCATCGAGACCATCTCGCGGGCGCGGAAGCGCTCTTCGTAGACGATCAGCACGGCGGCATCCATGATCCCGTCGGCCGTGGCCTCGAGCACAAGCGTGTCCCAGATCCGGCTCTCGGGATAGAGCCCGCCGCCGGCGCGCGCGTCGAGGAAGCGGCAGATCACCCGGCTGTCGTAGAGCGTCGGCCCGTCCGGACGGACGAGCGCCGGGATCTTGCCCACCGGGTTCGCGGCGATCAGCGCCGGATCGGGGGTGACGGGCGAGGCTTCGACCATCACCTGTTCGACCTGATCGAACTGGCCCGTCTCGTGCAGGGTGACAAGCACCTTGCGGACAAAGGGGGAGGGTCCGGCCTGCAGCAATTTCATCACGTGGCTCCTTGCACGGTTGTCGCAGCAGAGCCTAGCGCGCGGAGCGGCGAAGGAAAACAGACGCGCGGTCACGGCAGCCTTACCGGCACATGCACCGCGCAAACGCAAAACGGGGGGCCGAAGCCCCCCGCCTGCTGCCCGAAGGCAGACGTCCGTATGGACCGGCAGATTACATCATGCCGCCCATGCCGCCCATGCCGCCCATGTCGGGCATGCCGCCGGCCGGCGCGTCTTTCTGCGGCTTGTCGGCCACCATCGCTTCGGTGGTGATCAGCAGGCCTGCAACCGAAGCTGCGTCTTCCAGTGCGGTACGCACGACCTTCGCGGGGTCGATCACACCGAACTTGAACATGTCGCCATATTCGTCGGTCTGCGCGTTGTAGCCGAACTTCAGGTCGTCCGATTCACGCACCTTGCCTGCGACGACCGAGCCGTCCACGCCTGCGTTCTCGGCGATCTGGCGGAGCGGAGCTTCCAGAGCCTTGCGCACGATGGCGATGCCGGCGTTCTGGTCGGAGTTCGCGCCGGTCAGACCCTCGAGGGTCTTGGCGCCCTGCACCAGAGCGGTGCCGCCGCCGACGACGATGCCTTCCTGCACGGCTGCGCGGGTTGCGTTCAGAGCGTCGTCCACACGGTCCTTGCGCTCTTTCACTTCAACCTCGGTCATGCCGCCGACGCGGATGACGGCCACGCCGCCTGCCAGCTTGGCAACACGTTCCTGCAGCTTCTCACGGTCGTAGTCCGAGGTGGTTTCCTCGATCTGCGTACGGATTTGGGCCACGCGTGCCTCGATCTCGGCCTTGTCGCCGTGACCGTCGACGATGGTGGTCTCGTCCTTGGTGATGTTGATGGTCTTGGCGGTGCCGAGCATGTCCATGGTGACATTCTCGAGCTTCATGCCCAGATCTTCCGAGATCACCTGACCGCCGGTCAGGATCGCGATGTCCTGCAGCATGGCCTTGCGGCGATCGCCGAAGCCCGGTGCCTTGACGGCTGCGATCTTCAGGCCGCCGCGCAGCTTGTTGACCACGAGGGTTGCCAGCGCTTCGCCTTCGACGTCTTCAGCGATGATCAGCAGCGGCTTCTGCGACTGGATGACCTGCTCGAGCAGCGGGACCAGCGGCTGCAGCGACGAGAGCTTCTTCTCGTGCAGCAGGACCATGCAGTCGTCGAGCTCTGCAATCATCTTGTCGGCGTTGGTCACGAAGTAGGGCGACAGGTAGCCACGGTCAAACTGCATGCCTTCGACAACGGTGGTCTCGGTCTCGAGGCCCTTGTTCTCTTCGACGGTGATGACACCCTCGTTGCCGACCTTCTGCATCGCGTCCGCGATCTGACGGCCGATTTCGGCTTCGCCGTTGGCCGAGATGGTGCCGACCTGAGCAACTTCGTTGCTGTCGTTGACCGGGCGTGCAGCTGCCTTGATCGCTTCGACGACCTTGGCGGTTGCCATGTCGATGCCGCGCTTCAGGTCCATCGGATTCATGCCGGCCGCAACGGCCTTCATGCCCTCTTTGACGATCGCCTGTGCGAGAACGGTCGCGGTGGTGGTGCCGTCACCGGCTTCGTCGTTGGTGCGGGAAGCGACTTCCTTCACCATCTGCGCGCCCATGTTCTCGAACTTGTCTTCCAGTTCGATTTCCTTGGCGACAGAGACACCGTCCTTGGTGATGCGCGGCGCGCCGAACGACTTGTCGAGCACGACGTTGCGGCCTTTCGGGCCGAGGGTCACCTTCACCGCGTCGGCGAGGATGTTGACGCCCTTGAGCATGCGGGTGCGGGCGTCGGTGTTGAATTTCACGTCCTTGGCAGCCATGTGCAAGTACTCCTGAAATTTGAATGAATGTCTGGCGTAGCGGGGCTCGAGGCCCCCGGGCGATCAGAAGATCAGGCCGCCTCGGTGATGCCGAGGATGTCCGATTCCTTCATGATCAGCAGCTCTTCGCCGTCGATCGTCACTTCGGTGCCCGACCATTTGCCGAACAGAACGCGGTCGCCAGCCTTGACGGCCATTGCGATCAGCTCGCCGCTGTCCTTGCGGGCGCCTTCGCCGCAGGCAACGATCTGGCCCTCGGCGGGCTTTTCTTTCGCGCTGTCGGGGATGATCAGACCGCCCTTGGTCTTTTCGTCGCTCTCAACGCGACGAACGAGGACGCGGTCGTGAAGCGGTTTGAATGCCATCTTCGAGTCTCCATAGCTCAAAGGTTGTCCCTGTAGGCCCCCGCTGATGCCCGAACTCCGTCGGGATCGAGGGCCGTTAGCACTCACCCTTGTGGAGTGCTAACGACGCATAGCTAGGCAGGCCCGTGTTTTGTGTCAACAGTCCGCTGAGAGAAAATTTCATGACATCCCGGCAAGGACCGCAGACCCTTGCCCGCCAGATGTGCAGTGCACCCGGCGGATACAACCCCGACCCAGAGAAGCATGGCATCTCTCCGCCGAATGTGGTGACGTGCCTGAGATCACAGACTCGGAAATACCCATGGCCATCCCCTACGCGCCGCTTTCGGCGCCTTCCGCGCGGCAGACGCCGACGCATGACAATACGCGCGGCTTTCTTTTCATGGCGCTCGGCTTCTTCGGCTTCGGCATCACCGACATGCTGGCCAAGCTGCTGACCGAGCACCTGCCGCTGATCCAGGTGATCTGGTTCCGCCAGTCGGGCCTGTTCATCGGGGTGCTGGTCCTGCTGGCACTGCGCGGCGGCCACGTGCTCCGTACACCGCATCCTCTGCTGCAGATAAGCCGCGGCGTCATCGCGCTCGCCTCGGCGGGCTGCTTCGTCATGTCGCTGCGCTACGTGGGGCTCGCGGATGCGACGGCGGTCACCTTCACCGCGCCGTTTCTCGTGACCGTCTTCGGCGCGCTCTTGCTGAAAGAGCCGGTGGGGCCGCGCCGCTGGGCCGCGGTCCTGTGCGGCTTTATCGGGATGCTGGTGGTGATCCGTCCGGGGATGGGGGTCTTCCACCCTGCCATCGCCTTCGCCTTCGTCGCCGCGCTGTGCTTCGCCGCGCGTCAGCTGCTGTCGCGCTACCTGAGCGGCGCCGACAGCATCGCCACCACGGTGACGTATACCTCGCTGACCTCGTTCCTGCTGTGCTCGGTGCCGCTGATCTTCGTCTGGGAGACGCCTCCCAGTCTCGAGGTCATGGCCATGTGCCTTGCCATCGCTGCGGCGGCGGGCATGGGCGAATTCCTGATCATCCGCGGGCTCGACGTGGGACAGGCCGTGGTCATGGCCCCGGTGCAGTACACGATGATCATCTGGAGCACGCTCTACGGCTTCCTCGTATTCTCGGACCTGCCCGATGTCTGGACCTTCGTGGGCTGCGGGATCATCATCGCCTCGGGGTTCTACACGCTCTACCGCGAGCGGGTCGCGGCAAAGCGCGCCCGGCGGGCGACAGCGCAGGCCGAGGTCAAGGCGGCGCCCCGGCAGGCTTGAAGAGCGCCCGGCACGACTATGCCACCTGCTCCTCCCAGCCGCCGGCCCAGTGCACCAATCCCGCGCGCCCTGCATCGGTCAGCGCATAGACCCCCACTCGAACGCGGACGAACCATCCGTAGTGGTTGTCCGCCATGAGCCGCGTTGCCACCTTCACCCCGGTGGCCGCCGCCACGTCCCGCCCCCTGCTCTCGCCCGCCTCCGCGAGGAAAGCGGCGCAGCGCAGGGCGTCCTGCCGATAGCCGGTGACGATGCCATGCCGGGTCGCGCCGCCATCGTTCGGATCGCCGGTGATCCGCCGGAATTCACGCAGCAGCTTGGCCTGCCCCGGCTTGCTCTTGCGCGGCGCATAGGGGCCGGGATCGCACTGCACCTCGGCCCGCCCGTCCTTGACGGTGATGAATCCGAGCCCCAGGCGCCGGCACATGACCAGGTTGTCCTTCAGCGCCCGCCGCGCCATGCGTCCGGCGGGTTTCGGCACGGCGATGTAGACAAGATCCGAGACCCGCAACCGCGCCAGCGCCTGGTGGAAGAGCGCCAGCGAAATCTTCAACTTCAGCTCGACGATGACAGGCTCTTCCTGTCCGCGCACCGCCACGAGGTCGGCCGCGCCCACCTCGCCCTTCACCTCGTAGCCCTGCGCCTGAAGAAGCGCCTTGACCGGCGCATAGAGTTCACTTTCCCGCAACATGGCCGACACCATCGCCCCGCGTCTTGTCGCTGGCAAGCCACTGCCCTAGCCTGAGGCGAATACTCCTCCCAGTCAGGTTGTCTTCATGGTCCGCCCTTTCCTCGTATCGCTTTTGCTGCTCCTGCCCGCCGCGCTGCACGCCGCCTGCGAAGGCAGCGACCTGCGCCCCGCGCTCACCCCGGCGGAACAGGCCGAGCGGAGCCGGATGCTGGCCGGGATCCCCTACCCCGAGGGCAACCGCTGGCGCGCCGAGAAGGATGGCAAGGTCCTCCACATCGTCGGCACCATGCATCTCGGCGACGCGCGGCTGGATGGACCCGTCGCCCGGCTGACACCGCTGGTGGAAAACGCCGGCCTGCTGTTGCTCGAGATGACCCGCGCCGAGGAAAAGCACCTGCAGAAGGCGCTTGCCGAGGACCCGACGATGCTCACCCTCTCGGGGCCCACCCTGCCCGAGCTGCTGCCCGAGGCCGCCTGGCAGGCGCTGGCGAGCGCGGCGCGGGACCGGGGCATTCCCGCCGTCATGGCCGCCAAGTTCCAGCCCTGGTACCTGTCGATGATGCTCGCCACCCCGCCCTGCGCCATGGCGCAACTCAAGGGCAAGAGCGGGCTCGACATGAAGCTGCAGGAGATCGCCGACGACGCGGAGGTGCCGACCCGCGCGCTCGAACCCTTCGATACGGTCTTTCGCCTGTTCAACGCCGAGCCGATCGAGGACCAGCTCGAGATGCTGCGCACCGGGGTGCTCGACACCGATACCGCCGAGGACCAGTTCGCCACGCTCTTCGACGCCTATTTCGAAGAAGCCCATGCCGACACCTGGGTGATTTCGCGGCTGATCGCCCGGCGTGCGCTGCCCGAGGCCCCCGCGGAGGTCGACGCGATGATGGAAGAAACCGAGGCGCAGCTCCTCACCGCCCGCAACAAGGCGTGGATACCGGTGCTGATGCAGGCCTCGGCAGAAACCGAGGCCCCCGTGGTCGCCGCCTTCGGCGCCGCCCATCTGAGTGGCACCGAAGGTATCCTGAAACTGCTCGCGGACGAGGGGTACACCCTCACCCGCGAAACGTTCTAAGCGGTCGGGCCGAGCGGTCAGGCCGCGAGCCCGCGCCCCTTCAGCAGCGCCTCGACGCCCGGCATGCGCCCCCGGAAGCTGGTGTAGAGCTCCTCGGCCTCGACCGAGCCGCCCTTCGAGAGGATGAATTCCTCGAGCCTTGAGGCGGTGGCCGGATCGAAGGCCCCGCCCGCCTCCTCGAAGGCGGCGAAGGCGTCGGCATCCATCACCTCGGACCACATGTAGCTGTAATACCCCGAGGAATAGCCGTCCCCCGCGAAGACATGGGCGAAATGCGGCGTGGCGTGGCGCATGGGGATCGCCGAGGGCATGCCGATCTCGGCCAGCACCTCGGCCTGTTTCGCCATGGGATCGTCGCTGGAGAGGCCGCTGTGGAACTCCAGATCGACCAGCGCCGAGGCCACGTATTCCACCGTCTGGAAGCCCATGTCGAACGTTGCCGCCGCAAGCACCTTGTCCAGCAGGTCCTTCGGCATCGCCGCGCCGGTCTCGGCATGGGTGGCGAACTCGGCCAGCACCTCGGGCACCTCGAGCCAATGCTCGTAGAGCTGGCTCGGCAGTTCCACGAAGTCGCGTGCCACCGAGGTGCCCGAGACCGAGCCGAATTCCACATCCGAGAGCATCTGGTGCAGCGCGTGGCCGAACTCGTGGAAGAGCGTGCGCGCGTCGTCGTAGGACAGCAGCGCCGGCTTGCCCTTGGGCGGCTTGGCGAAGTTGCAAACGTTGATCACGATGGGAGCCTTTGCGACCGGACGCTTGGCCTGCGATTGCATCGCCGAGCACCAGGCGCCGGAGCGCTTGGACGCGCGGGCAAAGTAGTCACCGATGAAGACTGCCACGTGTTTGCCGCCCCGCGTCACCTCCCAGGCACGGCAATCGGGGTGATAGAGCGGTTGACCCAACTCGCGGAACTCAAGGCCGAACAGCCGGTAAGAGCAGGCGAAGGCCGCCTCGATCATTCGCTCCAGCTGCAGGTAGGGCTTAAGCTCGGCCTCATCGAGATCGTGCAGCGCCTTGCGCCGCTTCTCGGCGTAGTAGCGCCAATCCCACGCGCGGAAATCGTCGTTGATCCCGTCCGCGCGCAGCATCTCCTCCATCTGAGTCTGGTCGGCCATGGCAGCGGCACGGGCGGGCGCCCAGACCTGCATCAGCAGCTCGCGCACCCGTTCTGGCGTGCCGGCCATCTCGGTCTCGAGCTTGTAGCTGGCGAAATCCGGGTAACCGAGCAGCTCGGCGCGCTCTTCGCGTAGCCCGAGGATCTCCGCCGCGATGCCGCGGTTGTCGGTCTCGCCGCCGTTCTCGCCGCGCGCCGTCCAGGCGCGCCAGGCTTTCTCTCGCAGGTCGCGCCGGGGCGAGAACTGCAGGAAGGGCACGATCAGCGAGCGCGAGAGGGTGATCACCGGACCATCGTGGCCTCCGGCCTCTCCCGCCGAGCGGGCGCCGTCGACGACAAAGTCGGGCAGCCCCTCGAGGTCCGCCTCGGCGAGCGGCATGACCCAGTCGGCCTCGTCCTTCAGCAGGTTCTGGGTGAACTGCGTCCCGAGCACCGCCAGCCGCGATTTCACCGCCTTCATGCGCTCGGCCTCTTCGCCGGTCAGCGCGGCGCCGGCCCGCACGAAACCGCGGTGGGTCAGCATCAACACGCGCGCCTCCTCGTCCGACAGACCAAGCGCATCGCGCCGCTCCCAAAGGTCGCGCACCCGGGCAAAGAGCGTCTCGTTGGAGTAGACCGCCGAACTGTGCGCCGCGAGCTTGGGCGAGAACTCGCGCTGCAGTGCCTGCCGCGCCTCGTTGCTGTCCGCGCCCGCCACCGAGAAGAACACCGAGAGAACCTTGTCGAGCGCCTCGCCCGCGCCCTCCATCGCCTCGATGGTATTGGCAAAGCTCGGCGCTTCGGGATTGTCTGCGATCGCCTCGATCTCGGCAAGATGCGCCGCCAACGCCTGCGCGAAGGCTGGGGCGAAATCAGCGTCGGAAATGCGGTCGAACGGCGCGAGGCCGAAGGGGGTATCCCAATCGGCGAGAAGCGGGTTGGTCATATGCGGACTCCTTTTGCAGGCAAGGTAGGTCGCCCCCGCGGCGCCCGCAATCCCACCGGCAACCCTTCTTCGGGCCCCGCGCAAGCCGCGCCGCGCCCGGCCCCCTTTCCAGGCCCAAATGTCCCCCGCGGAGGCTCCCGCCCCGGCCACGCGGGCCGCTGTCAGGGCTTGTCGCGAAGCCGCGCTTCGAGCCGCCGCAAGAGCAGCGAGAGGGTGATTGTCATCGTCAGATATATGAGCGCCACGACGTTGTAGGTCTCGAAGTAGCGGAAGTTCCCTGCCGCTGTGACCTTGCCGAGCTGGGTGACATCGAGCACGCCGAGCACCGAGACCAACGAGCTGTCCTTCACCATGGCGACGAAGTCGTTGCCGAGCGGCGGCAGGATGGTGCGGATCGCCTGCGGCAGGACAACCAGCCGGAACACCTGCGCGCGGCTGAGCCCCAGCGCCTCGGCGGCCTCGATCTGCCCCTCATCGACCGACAGCAGCCCGGCACGGAAGACCTCGGCGATGAAGGCCGAGTAGCCGATGGTCAGCGCCAGTATCGCACGCCAGAGCAGCGAAAAATCCCGCACCCGCAAGGGGTCGATCCCGAGGTACCCGGCCAGCCAGTTCCAGCCAGCCACCATGCCCGGCGCCAGCACGAAGGCGACGTAGAGCAGCAGCACGAGGATCGGGATGCCGCGCAGGATCTCGGTATAGAACCGCGCGATCTGCCGCAGGATCAGGCTGCGCGAGAGCGACATGAGCGCCACTCCCATGCCGATCACCGAGGCCAACACGAAGCCCACCAGCGTCACGAAGACGGTGATCTGCACGCCCTTGAGCAGCGTGCGCAGCACCTGCGCCTGCACCTCGTCGGTGAGCACCGCGCCATAGGCCATGAGCCCAAGCACCCCGGTGGCAACGAGCCACCAGGGGAAGTCTTTCTTGCTCTGCGGTTTCATGCGGTCCCGGCAGAAGGTTTCGGAAGGCTCATTCGCCCATCTTGTAGTCGAGGAACCATGTCTTGTTCAGCGCGTCCAGCGTGCCGTCCGCGGACATTGCCGCGATCGCCGCGTTGATCGGCGCCACGAGGTCCGAGCCCTTGGGGAAGATGAAACCGAAGTCTTCCGAGCCCAGCTTCTCGCCGACGATCTTCAGCGCGCCCTCCGAGGAGGCCACGTAGCCCTCACCCGCGGTGCCATCGGTCAGCACGAGGTCGACGTCTCCCGTGCGCAGCGCCTGCACGCTGGCTCCGAAGGTCTCGAAAAGGGTGATGCGCGGTGTCTGCTCGTTGCCATCCAGCACGTCGTAAACGCCCACGTAAAAGGGCGTGGTGCCCGGCTGGGCGCCCATCAGTAGGTCTTCGTTGGCGGCGAAAGAGGCGGCATCGTCGAAACGCTCCTCGTCGCCCCGCACCAGCATGACCATTTCCGAGCGCATGTAGGGTTCGGAAAAATCGACGACCTCGGCGCGGTCCTCGCGGATCGTGATGCCGGTCATGCCCATGTCGAACTGCCCCTCGCTCACCGCCGGGATCATCGCGTCCCAGGAGATGTTCTCGTAGGAGACGGTCATGTTCAGGCGCTCGGCAATCTCGGCCATGGCGTCATACTCCCAGCCGATCGCCTCGCCGCTCTTGGGATCGACGAACTGCAGCGGCGGGTAGGCGTTCTCGGTGGCGACCACCACCTCGCGCCCCTGCAGATCGGGCAGATCCTGCGCCAGAAGCGGGGTGGCGGCGAGCAGCGCGGCGGCGACCGCCGGGGCAGCTAGGGGCTTGAACATCAGGGAACCTCTCCGGAATCTTGTTGTGGCGCCAGTATGGCGAGCAGCGGTGACTTGGCAAGATCGCGACTCGCGACGCGCCGCGGGGTCAGGCGGCAGCGCTGCAGACCGGGCAGTCTTCCTTGCGCTTGAGGGTGATCTTGCGGGTCTCGCCCCAGAGCGCGTCGTAGATCAGCATCTCGCCGAGCAGCGGCTGGCCGGCCCCGGCGATCACCTTCACCGCCTCCACCGCCATCATCGCGCCGACGACGCCGGGCAGCGGGCCAAGCACCCCCGCCTGTGCGCAGCTCGGCGCCATGCCCGGCGCGGCGGCCACGGGAAAGAGGCATTGGTAGCAAGGCGTGCCCCGCGCCGGATCGAAGACCGAGACCTGCCCCTCCCACTGGCTCAGCGCGCCCGAGACCAGCGGCTTGCCCTGCGCCACTGCCACGCGGTTGACGAGGTAGCGGGTGTCGGTGTCGTCAGTGCCGTCGAGGATCACGTCATACTCGGCGATGAGCTCTTCGGCGATCTCGGGCGCCATGCGGCGGTGATAGGGTTTGACCGTCACATAGGGGTTCTGCGCCTCCATGGCGGTCTGCGCCGAAAAGACCTTGGGCATGCCGATGCGGGCGTCGGTGTGGATCACCTGCCGCTGCAGGTTGGCGTTCTCGACCACGTCGTCGTCGATCACCCCGAGGGTGCCGACCCCCGCCGCCGCGAGATACTGCAACGCCGGCGCGCCGAGCCCGCCCGCGCCGACCACCAGCACCTTCGCGCCCCGCAACTTCTTCTGCCCCGGCCCGCCCAGCTCGCGCAGGACAATGTGCCGGGCGTAGCGCTCGAGCTCACTGTCGGACATGCGACCAGGCCCCGCGGGCACCTCGGCGGCCCGCGCCGCCTCGCCCGCCTGCGCCCGCGCCTTCACCCGGCGCAGCACCAGCGCATAGACCAGCCCCAGCGCCACGAAGCCGCCAAGAATCAGCCACAGCGCCGGGCTGCCGCCGGTGACCTGCCGCAGCCCGTGCCCTTCTGGCAGCGCCACCTGGATCATCAGCACGATCACGTAGAGCAGCCCCAGCATGTAAAGCCGCGCCACCTTCGAGGCGCCGAGCAGATGCCCGAGCCCCCAGATCGCCGCGCCGAGACCCAGCACCAGCAGCATCAGCGCGTGCCCGTCGAACCAAAGCCCCCCGCGCCGCGCACCGTCTCGGGCAGGCTCTCGACCAGCTCGAAGGCGCTCTGCACGACCGGGGCGACGATCATCTGCGCGATGCGCTCGCCATGGGCGACGGTAAAGCTCTCCTGCCCGGCATTCATCACGATCACCCCGAGCGGGCCGCGGTAGTCGGAATCGATGGTGCCGGGCGTGTTCGGCAGGGTGATGCCGTGCTTGAGCGCCAGCCCCGAGCGCGGCCGGACCTGCACCTCGTACCCCTCGGGGATCGCCATGCGCAGGCCAGTGGGGATCAGCGCCCGCGCGCCCGGCGCCAGCTCGACCGAGCCCCGGTCGGGAAAATTCGCCCGCAGGTCCGCCCCCGCCGCCCCGGCGCTTGCGTAATGCGGCAGCCCCAGTTCCCGGTCCGCCCCTTCGTCCCACATCATCGCCACAGAAACCACGGCTCGTCCTTTCCTTGTCGCGGCGCGGCGGCCCTACGCGGCCCCGCCCCTTTCGTAATTCTACAAAAACTCTTGTCCGGCCCGCGCTTGCGCTTCCGCGCCCGGTTCAGCTGCCAAGTGCCGCGGCGATCCGCTCTGCAAGCCGCGCGGCGACCGCCCGTTTGCCCATGCGAGGCCACTCTTCAGAGCCGCCCTCCGAGATCAGCACCACCGCGTTCTCGCTGCCGCCCATGATGCCGGTCGCCGGGGACACATCGTTGGCGACGATCCAGTCGCAGCCCTTGCGCGCCCGCTTGGCGGTCGCATTGGCGAGCACGTCGTCGGTCTCGGCGGCAAAGCCCACGACGAGGCCGGGCCGCCCCTCGGCCATCCGCGAGACCTCGGCGAGGATGTCGGGATTCTCGGCAAATTCCAGAACCGGCAACTTGCCGGCCTGTTTCTTGATTTTCGAGCCATTCTCCGCGGCCATCCGCCAGTCGGCCACCGCCGCGGCGAAGACCGCCGCCTCCACAGGCAGGGCAGCAAGCACCGCGGCGCGCATCTCGCGGGCGGTCTCGACCTCGATCACCTCGACCCCGGTGGGGCGCGGCGCCTCGGCGGGGCCGGTGACAAAGACCACCTTCGCCCCGAGATCGCGCAGCGCCTCGGCGATCGCCGTGCCCTGAGCGCCCGAGGAGCGGTTGGCGATGTAGCGCACCGGGTCGATCGGCTCATGCGTCGGGCCCGAGGTGACCAGCACCCACCGCCCTTTCAAGGGCCCCTCCGCCAGCGCCACCTCTATCGCCGCGAGGATTTCCATCGGTTCGGCCAGTCGCCCCGGGCCGAACTCGCCGCAGGCCATGTCGCCGTCGTTCGGGCCGACCACGCGCACACCGTCGCCTTGCAAGGTCGCAAAGTTCCGCTGCGTGGCCGGGTGCTGCCACATGCGCACGTTCATCGCGGGGGCGATCAGCACCGGCGTGTCAGTGGCCAGAAGCAGCGTCGCGGCCAGATCTCCCGCCAGTCCCTGCGCCATCTTCGCCATAAGGTCCGCCGTCGCCGGGGAGACCACCACCAGATCGGCGACGCGGCTGAGCTGGATGTGGCCCATCTCGGCCTCTTTCGTCAGGTCGAAAAGATCGCGGTGGACCTCCTCGCCCGCCAGCGCCGAGACCGAGAGCGGGGTGACGAACTCCTCGGCCGCGCGGGTCATCACCGGCGTCACTGCGGCGCCGCGTTCGCGCAGGCGCCGGATCAGCTCCAGCGACTTGTAGGCCGCGATGCCGCCGCCGATGATCAGAAGTATCCGCTTGCCGGAAAGCATCGTGCCACGCCCTTCGCCCATCGGGGCCGCCTGCCCCGCCTTCGGCCCCAAGTGTTAGAGGCCGCGCCGGGAAAACTCAATCCGCTCCGCCACGTCGTGGCAAGGCGGGTCAGTTGCTCTGGGGCATCTGGAAGTCTTCGCAGGGATCGTCGCGTTCGGCAGGAGCGCTGTGCTCGACCAGATCGAAGCTGCCCTCGGGCGCCCCCTGCCCGGTCTCGCCCTGCCCGAGCGCGGCCACCGAGACCTCGCCCGCCGCCCGTGCGAGAAGCGCCGGGGCACCCCAGTCCTTGCGCGCGTGGCCGTTGCCGGTAATCACCACCACCGGCCCGCCCAGCTCTGCATAGGCTTCGAGCGCGGTCTCGGCGAGTCGCGCGTCGCGCAGGCGCTGGATGCCCACCATGGTCGGCAGCATCTCAAGCGGCAGAGCATTGCAATGCGCCGACATCTGCAGCTGCTGACGCGCGGCGTCCTCTTCGCGATCCAGCGGCTCGTGGAGCCCGTAAAAGCCGGCGCTGGGGCCGAAGACCTTGCCCAGATCGCCCTCTCCGAGCGCCCGCGCCTCGTCTCGCGGCAGTTCGGCGCCCAAGACCTTGGCCTCGGGCGCCGCCGCGAAGATCGGGTAGTACATCGAGAAATCCGGCCAACCACTGTCGTTCCAGCCGAGCGTCGCCTCGAGCGCCGACTCGTCGCTGACCAGATCGGGCGTCGCCCGCGCCGCCTGCTCGGGCGAGAGCATTTCGAAGACCAGGGCCACGGGCTTTATCTGCGCCACCAACTCGGCCTGCCGCGCATGGTGGGCGGGGTTGTCATGTATCTCGCCAAGAAACACCACATCCGCCCCCATGAGGGCGGATGTGCCATCCTGCGGAGAGACAGGATTTTGCTGCGCGAGAGAGGGCGCAGCCAGAGAGATCAGGGTCAGTGCAAGGGCTCGCATCATGCGAGGAAGTGTTGCACCTCGGTGGACTGCGCTTCAAGCGACTTGCGCATCTTGGCAAAGGCCGCCGCCTCGAGCTGACGCACGCGCTCCTTGGACAAACCCAGCTCCTGACCGAGGCTTTCCAGCGTCCGGGTCTCGTCGCGCAGCTTGCGCTCGCGGACGATGAACCTTTCGCGATCATTAAGCGAGGTCATCGCGTTGACCAGCCATTCGCGCAGCTGGGCATTGTCGAGCTTGCCTTCCACGAGCATCGAGCTCTGTTCGCCCTCGTCCTCCAGCGTGTCAATCCACTCGCGACCGTCCTCGTCGGCGCTCTGCGTGGCATTGAGCGAGTAGTCCGATCCCGAGAGCCGGCCTTCCATCATCTCTACGTCATGCAGGGGAACACCGATCTCGGTAGCAATCATCTCGCGGAGCGTGTTGCGGTTCAGCACCTCGCCACGGGACGAGGCCTCGCGCTCGAGCCGGGCCTGCACGCGGCGCATGTTGAAGAACAGCGATTTCTGGGAAGAGGTAGAGCCGGTGCGCACCATCGACCAGTTGCGCATCACGTAATCCTGGATCGAGGCCTTGATCCACCACACCGCGTAGGTGGAAAACCGCACGCCCCTGTCGGGGTCGAACTTGTCCGCCGCCTTCATCAGGCCAAGACCCGCTTCCTGAACGAGATCGTTCATCGGCGCCCCGTAGCGCTTGAACTTGGCGGCCATGGAAATTGCCAGCCGCATGTAAGCCGTGATGAGCCGGTGCAGGGCCTGCTCGTCGCGCTGGTCACGCCAGGCATAGGCCAAACGCAACTCGGTTTCCGCATCGAGCAGCTCCGCCTTCATCGCCCGGCGCGAGAGGGTCTGATCATTGAAAGTTGAATCCAAAGCCATGCAAGGCCCCCGTTGCCTGGGCCGGGCGCGCCGGCCTCGTTACTCTTTGATATAGTAACGACGCGTCACGCAATTTGGTTTCCGAGAAATTTGCACAAGCGGAGATCCGCGCCCCAACAAAGGCGGTCCGGGCGGCCGAAGGAACCCTCCGCAACGAGGCTCCACCGAGAAACACGAGCAACACACCCGCGCATGTATGTACCTCAAGTCGCTGTTTTCAATCGCACATCAGAAATTGTCCGCAGCGCTCTTTCGCGACGTCGCCGGCACCTTGATCTTGATTTAGGGGGCCACGAAAAAATTTCTATGTATCGGCAGTATCCCACTCAGCGGTTAACCGTTCATCAAGCTCCTTGCCGCCATCCTGGCGTACACCGTCTGGAAAGGGATCGCGGAGGATGGGGGCCTGCGCCTATACGGTCGCCTTTGACGGAGTCGACGCGCGCCTTGTCGAGGTGCAATGCGCCGTCACTCCCGGCGTACCCGGCTTCGCCGTGGTCGGCCTGCCGGACAAGGCGGTCTCGGAGGCGCGCGAGCGCATCCGGGCAGCGCTGCAGGCGCTGGCCATCGCCCTGCCTTCGAAACGCATCACGGTGAATCTCTCGCCGGCCGACCTGCCCAAGGAGGGGTCGCATTTCGACCTGCCCATCGCGCTCGGCCTTCTGGCCGCGCTCGAGGTGATCCCGGCGGATGCCGTGGCCGAAACCGTCGCGCTCGGAGAATTGACGCTCGAAGGCGCATTGGTCGCCGTCCCCGGAGCCCTGCCCGCCGCGCTCACCGCGGCCGCCGAGTCGCGCAGCCTGCTCTGTCCCGCGGACTGCGGCCCCGAGGCCGCCTGGGTCGCGGCCTGCCGTGTCCTCGCCGCCCGCAACCTCACCGAGACGATCCGCCACTTCACCGGCGCCGGACCGCTCGAGCCTGCCCAGCCCGGCCCGGCGGAGCGCGCACCGCAGGGGCCGGATCTCTGCGACGTCACCGGGCAGGAACGCGCAAAGCGCGCGCTGGAAATCGCCGCGGCGGGACGGCATCACCTGCTCTTCACCGGCCCGCCCGGCACCGGCAAGTCGATGCTCGCCCGCCGCCTGCCCGGCCTCATGCCGCCGCTCGGGGCGTCCGAGGCGCTCGAGACGGCGATGATCCGCTCTCTGGCCGGCGAGCTGGCCGAGGGGCGGCTGTCGATGGCCCGCCCGTTCCAGCAGCCGCATCACACTGCCTCGATGGCGGCGCTCACCGGCGGCGGGCGCAGCGCTCGGCCCGGCCAGATCAGCCTCGCGCACAACGGCATCCTCTTCATGGACGAGCTGCCGGAGTTTCCCCGCAACGTGCTCGACGGCCTGCGCCAACCGCTCGAAAGTGGCGAGATCACTGTCAGCCGCGCCAACGCCCATGTCACCTACCCCTGCCGCTTCCTGCTGGTCGCCGCAGCGAACCCTTGCAAGTGCGGCATGGCCGGGGATCCGGCGCGCGCCTGCTCGCGCGCCCCCACCTGTGCCGAGGACTACCTCGGGCGCATCTCCGGCCCGCTCATGGACCGCTTCGACCTGCGCCTCGAAGTGCCGCCCGTGCCGCTCGAGGAGATGTCGCTGCAGCCCTCGGGCGAGGACAGCGCCACGGTCGCGCTTCGGGTTGCCGCCGCGCGGGCGCGGCAGGCGGCGCGCTACGCGGGCCACCCGGGCCTGCGCACCAACGCCGATGTCGACGGGCGGCGGCTGGACGAGATCGCCGCACCGGATGCCGAGAGCCGCGCCTTGCTGCTGCGCGCCGCCGACCGCTTCGGCCTGTCGATGCGCGGCTATCACCGGGTGTTGCGGGTGGCCCGCACCCTCGCCGATCTCGCCGGAGAGGAGGAGGTGCGCCGCCCGCAGGTGGCCGAGGCCCTGAGCTACCGGCTGGTGTCGCCCAGAACCTCCTGAATGAAGCGCGCGGCCCGGCGCAGCGTCGCCCGCGCCTCAGGGATCCAGCCATCGAAGACCGGCCAGGCGTGCGGCGCCAGCGGGTGTGTCTCGACCTCCACCCGGGCCCCCGCCTCCCGCAGGCGCGCCGCCATGCGCAGGCCGTCGTCGCAGAGTATCTCGCTCTCTCCCCAGCACAGCCGGACAGGCGGACAGCCCGGGAAGTCGGCATAGAACGGCGAGAGACGCGGGTCATCGCGGCGCGCGCCGCCTGCCACGATCTCCACAAGCTCCCGGATGCGTCCCATCGGCAAAAAGGGGTCGGCGCGCGCGTTGCGGCGCAGGCTCTCGCCGCGCATGGCAAGGTCGGTCCAGGGCGAGAAGACCACCGCCCCCGCCGGCGCCTCGCCGCGCGCGCAGAGCTGCGCCAGCAGCGACAGCGCCAGCCCTCCGCCGGCCGAATCGCCAGCAAGCACCACCTGCCCCGGCGCATAGCCGAGCCCGCAGAGCCGCTCCCAGGCGGCCCCCGCAGCCTCGATGGCGGCCGGAAAGGGCGCCTCCTGCGCCAGGGGGTAGTCCGGCGCGCAAACCTCGACCCCCGACAGGCGCGAAAGCCGCGCCATCACCCCCTGGTGGGTGCGCGGGCTGCCCGAGATATAGCCGCCTCCGTGCAGGTAGAAAATCGCCTGCCGCGGCGTGCAGGGCCCGGCACTGATCCAGTGCAGCCCGCCGGGCCGCCGCAAGTGCAGAAGATGACGCGGCTGGCGCATGAAGAGCGGCGCGTGCTGGTCGAGATCGCGCGCCGCTTCCTCGGGCCCGGGTGTGCGCGCGAGCCGCGGCTTGGCCAGCAGCCGCAGCCCGGTATTGAGCGCGGTCAGCTGCCAGCTCACTCCGCGCCGCCCGGACCGGGCTCAGGCCCGCTTGGCCTCGATCGCCTTCCAGATTTGCGCCGCAACGTTGACCCCGTCGAAACGCTCCAGTTCCTGGATGCCGGTGGGCGAGGTCACATTGATCTCGGTCAGCCAGTCGCCGATCACGTCGATGCCGACGAAAATCTGCCCCTTCTCTTTCAGCACAGGACCGATGGTGGCGCAGATCTCGCGGTCGCGCTCGGTCAGCGCAACCTTTTCCGGACGACCGCCGACATGCATGTTCGAGCGCACCTCCCCCGCAGCCGGCACGCGGTTGATCGCACCCACCGGCTCGCCGTCAACGAGGATCACCCGCTTGTCGCCCTTGCTCACCGCGGGCAGGTACTTCTGCACGATCAGCGGCTCGCGCGAGAAGCCGGTGAAAAGCTCGTGCAGCGAGCTGAGGTTGCGGTCGTTCTGGTCGAGCCGGAACACCCCCGCACCGCCGTTGCCGTAGAGCGGCTTGAGGATCACGTCGCCATGCTTGGCCTTGAACGCCTTGATCGTCTCGAGATCGCGCGCGATGGTCGTCGGCGGCGTCAGCTCGGGAAAGTTCAGCACCAGCAGTTTTTCGGGCGAGTTGCGCACCCAGAAGGGGTCGTTCACCACCAGCGTGCCCGGCGCGATCCGGTCAAGAAGATGGGTGGTGGTGATATAATGCATGTCGAAGGGCGGATCCTGCCGCAGCCAGACCACGTCGATCTCGGCCAGGTCCACGACCGTGCGCGGCCCAAGCACAGCCGGCTGTTCCGCCACCCGCTGCACGGACATCCAGTGACCGCGCGCGGTCACCCGCCCCTCCTCATAGGCAAGATCATCGGGCCCATAGTAGAACAGCTCGTGCCCTCGTGCCTGCGCTTCCTCGGCAAGGCGGAAAGTGCTGTCGGCGTCGATGTTCACGGACCCGACCGGGTCCATCTGAAAGGCGATCTTCATGTCGGTCTCCGCGCTTGGCTTTCGCCATACATGGCGCAGCGGCGCGCGAGGCGCAATGGCAGGGCTGGCCCCGGGCGAAGCCTATGGGCCGAAAGCCATCTCGATCACCCGGATCATCCCGTGGCGATCCATCAAGGCCACGTCGAAGCGCATCTCGCTGAGCGCGCCGAGCGGCTGTGTGCCGACAAATTCCTCCGCGCTCTTCTGAAGCCTGCGGATCTGCCGGCAATGCAGATGCTCCAGGGCCTGGTCGAAACTCCTGCTGGCCTTCACCTCGACGAAGACAAAGCCAGTCCCATCCCGGAAGATCAGGTCGATCTCGCCCGATCTCCCCCGCCAGCGACGGCGCAAAAGCGGGTAACCGCGCCGCTCGTAATCGCGTGCAATTGCCTCCTCGGCGGCGAGACCGGCAAAGTAGCTCATTTCGCCGCGCGACCGCCGCCGGAGCCGGTCCTCCACCGCAGGTCGCCGCGGCAGAGGTGCCGCCACGGGGGCCGAGCGGCCAAAGTCAAACGCCATCTGCGACGGATGTACCGACATGCTGTCCCTTTCCAGACGCCGTTCCCAAGCGCCATTCCCAGACGCCGTTGCCAGACCCCGTTCCACGCTTCGCTGCGCATCACCTGCAGCCCGCGGGAGCAAGCTTGAGCCCCGGCAACGCGGCGGCCTTTCCCGTTCAGCCGCGCTCTTTCGCGAGCTTGAGCGCGAGCTGGTAAACCGGGCGCCGGGCAATCCCATTGGCCTGCGCCACGTAGTCGGCAGCGTCTCGAACCGACATCTCGCCCAGTGCCGCCAACACGTTCTCTTCTAGCTCAGAGTCGCTAATTTTCTCCGAATGTCCCTTGCCGATCAGCACCACGATCTCGCCCTTCGGCGGCGTCTCGGCGTATATCGAGGCCAGCTCGTCCAACGTGCCTTCGCGCACTTCCTCGAAACGTTTGGTCAATTCCCGGCAGACTGCCGCGCGGCGCTCTCCGCCGAGCGTGGTCGCCGCATCGGCCAGCATTGCGCCCAGCCGCTTGGGCGACTCGTAGAATGCCAGGGTCGCCGCCTCCTGCCTCAGCGCCGACAGCGCGGTGCGGCGTGCCCCCTTGGCGTTGGGCAGAAAGCCCGCAAAGAGGAAACGGTCGGTCGGCAGCCCGGCCAAGGTCAGCGCGGTGATCACCGCCGAGACGCCGGGCGCCGCGGTCACCGCGTGCCCCTCCTCGCGCGCCGCCCGGGCAAGATCGAAGCCCGGATCCGAGATCATCGGCGTGCCGGCCTCCGAGGCATAGGCGACGGATTTGCCCTCCGCCAGGAGCGCCATCAGCCGCGGCCGCATCTTGGCACCGTTGTGATCGTGGTAGGCGAGGCAAGGACGCTCGCCGAGCGGGATGCCGAGGATTTCCATCAACCGCTTGAGACTGCGCGTGTCTTCCGCCGCCAGCACGTCGGCGGCGCGCAGCACGTCGATCGCCCGCAGCGTGATGTCGCGCGCGTTTCCGATAGGCGTGGATACCAGGTAGAGCCCCGGCACCAAACCGCTTCTTTCGGGATTCATCACTGGACCCGATCCCCCGCTGTACTATGATTGCTCCCAAATGCTCATGCGGAAGAACCGCTTGGGCGTCAACGAGGGAGCCCGCCACCAATGTTCGCCCTTTTCGCCCGCGCCCGCAAGGCGCTGCGCCCGGTCGCCATGTTTGCCACCGCCGCCCTGCTTGCCGCCTGCGATGTCTCGACCATGACCGATCTCGGCTCCGCCGGCAGCGGCGGTCCGAGTATCGATCCCGGCCAGACCGTCCGCGTGGCGCTGCTGGTGCCGCAGTCCGATCCGTCTGCCGCCGCCGTGGCGCGCGATCTGGAGAATGCCGCGCGGCTCGCGATCGCCGATCTCGGAAACGCGCAGATCGACCTCGCGGTCTATGACACCGCCGGCCAGCCCACCCAGGCCGCGGCCCAGGCCCAGCGCGCCGTCGACGAGGGGGCACGGATCATCCTTGGCCCGCTGCGCGGCGAGGAAGCAGTCGAGGCCTCCAAGGTCGTGGCCGATGAGGGCGTCAACGTGCTCGCCTTCTCCAACAATGCCTCGATCGCCGGGGGCAATCTCTTCATCCTCGGGCCGACGTTCAACAACACCGCCGACCGCCTGATGGGCTTCGGCACCCGCCGCGGCATCACCTCAGTTGCCGTGCTCTACTCGCAGGACGTGCCGGGCGAATTCGGCCGCACCGCGATCAGCCAAGCCGCCGCGCGCAACGGCGTCTCGGTGGTCGCAGAGCAGCCCTACGAGCTCAGCGTCGAGGGGGTGACCCGCACCGCGCAGTCGATGGGCAACATCGTCGGCAGCAGCGGCGCGCAGTCGGTCTTCATCACCTCCGACGCCACCAATGCCGCCATGCCCCTGCTGCTGCAGCTCATGCCCGAGAACGGCGTGAACCCGGCGGTGACCCAGTACATCGGCCTGACCCGTTGGGACGTGGCGCCGCAGCTCTTCTCCTATCCCGGCGCGCAGGGGGCATGGTTCACCATGCCCGACCAGGCGATGCAGCGGAACTTCAACGCCCGCTACAGGGGGGCCTACGGGGCCGAGCCTCACCCGCTGGCCGGTCTCGCCTTCGACGGGGTTGCCGCCATCGGCGCACTGGTCGCGCAGGGCCGCAGTGATGCCCTCACGGGCCGCGCACTGACGCAAGCTGCTGGTTTCCAAGGTACCGGCGGTGTATTCAGGCTGAAGTCGGACGGCACCAATGAGCGTGGTCTGGCCGTCGCCACCATTCAGAATAACCAGGTAACGATCCTTGACCCTGCCCCCTCCAGTTTCTCAGGTGCCGGTTTCTGAGACGTCCGAGTTCCTGCCGGACGACCTGATCGCCCCGGCGCTTGAAATCTTCGACATCGCGGGTCTGCGCACCCAGGTTTTCGCCGCTCTCCCCGAGGAGGGCGGCGAAAGCGCTGTCCGCTCCACGGTGGTCAAAATCCTCTCGGAGGCAGCGAGGCAAAGCCGCGAGACCATCGCCCGGGAGTTCGCCCGCCAGCCCCACAACGCCTTTCCGGTCACCCATGCTTACACCTGGGTGACCGACGGGCTGGTGCGCATCTGTTTCGACGTCGCCACGCGGCACCTGCACCGCAATCCAACTCCGACCAAGGGAGAGCGGCTCTCGGTGCTCGCGGTGGGAGGCTACGGGCGCGGCGAAATGGCGCCCTTCTCCGATGTCGACCTGCTGTTCCTGACCCCGCACAAGATCACCGCCTGGGCGGAGAGCGTCATCGAGTCGATGCTCTACATGCTCTGGGACCTGAAGCTGAAGGTCGGCCACGCTTCGCGCACGGTGAAGGACTGCCTGCGGCTCGGCGCCGAGGATTTCACCATCCGCACCGCCATGCTCGAGCACCGCTACCTCACCGGCCACAAGCCGCTCGCGGACGAGCTCGAGGACAAGCTCTGGAACGACCTCTTCAAGGGCACAGAGCGCGCCTTCGTCGCCGCCAAGCTCGAGGAACGCTCGGACCGGCACCGCAAGCACGGGCTGCGCTACGTGGTCGAACCCAACGTCAAGGAGGGCAAGGGCGGGCTGCGCGACCTGCAATCGCTCTACTGGATCACGAAGTACGTTCATCACACCGACGACACAGAAGACCTGGTGCGGCTCGGAGTGTTCCGCCCCGAGGAATACCGCACCTTTTACCGCGCCGAGGAATTCCTCTGGGCCACCCGCTGCCACATGCATCTCGCCGCAGGACGCGCGGTCGAGCAGCTGACCTTCGACATGCAGGTCGAGGTGGCCGACCGCATGGGCTACAGCGACCGCGGCGGCCGGCGGGCGGTGGAATGGTTCATGCAGGACTACTTCCGCCACGCCACCTCGACGGGCGATCTCACCCGCATCTTCCTCACCTCGCTCGAGGCCGAGCAGCAGAAGGACGCGCCGCTGCTGCTGCGCATGTTCAAGCGCGGGCCGAACGTGAAGGACGGATACGAGGTGGTGCACAACCGCCTCGCCATCGTCGATCCGATCGCCTTCCTGTCCGACAAGATCAACCTGCTGCGCTTCTTCGAGGAAGGGCTGCGCACCGGCCTGCTGCTGCACCCCGACGCGATGCGGCTGGTGAAGGCCAACCTGCACCTGATCGACGAGGATATGCGCAATGACCGCGAGGCGCAGCGCATCTTCATGGACCTGCTGCTCAAGCACGGCAATCCCGAGCGCTCGCTGCGGCGGATGAACGAGCTTGGCGTGCTCGCCGCCTTCATCCCCGAGTTCGAGCCGATCGTGGCGATGATGCAGTTCAACATGTACCACAGCTACACGGTGGACGAGCACACCATCCAGTGCATCGGAAACCTGTCGCAGATCGAGCATGGCGACCTGACCGAGGACCTGCCCGTCGCCTCGGAAATCCTGCGCGAGGGGGTGAACCGAAAGGTGCTCTACACCGCGCTCCTGCTGCATGACATCGGCAAGGGCCGCGACGAGGATCACGCCGTGCTCGGCGCTCAGATCGCCCGCAAGGTGGCGCCCCGCCTCGGCCTCAGCAAGCAGGAGAGCGCAACGGTCGAATGGCTGGTGCGCTACCACCTGCTGATGTCCGACATGGCGCAGAAGCGCGACATCGCCGATCCGCGCACAGTGCGCGACTTTGCCAAGGCGGTGCAGACCCGCGAGCGGCTCGACCTGCTCACCGTACTCACCGTTTGCGACATCCGCGGCGTCGGCCCGGACGTGTGGAACAACTGGAAGGCGGCGCTGCTGCGCGCGCTCTACCGCCAGACCCGCCGCGGCCTCGAGGACGGGATGGAGGCGCTTAACCGCGAGAACCGTGGCAATGAGGCCAAGAAAGCCCTGCGAGAGGCTCTCTCGGACTGGGATGCCAAGGCCCTGCGCACCGAGACCGGGCGGCACTACGAATCCTACTGGCAGGGGCTGCACGTCACCGCCCACGAGGTCTTCGCCAAGCTGCTGCGCGAGATCAAGGATGACGAGATCAAGATCGACATCCACCCCGACGAGGACCGGGACGCCACCCGCGCCTGCTTTGCGCTGCAGGATCACCCGGGGATCTTCGCCCGGCTCGCCGGGGCGCTCTCGCTGGTCGGCGCCAACGTGGTGGACGCGCGCACCTTCACCTCCAAGGACGGTTATGCCACCGCCGCCTTCTGGATCCAGGATGCCGACGGCTCGCCCTACGAAGAGGCCCGCCTGCCCCGCCTGCGCGAGATGATCCGCAAGACGCTGATGGGAGAAGTCCGCCCGCGCGAGGCCATGGAGCAGCGCGGCAAGCTGAAAAAGCGCGAACAGGCCTTCAAGGTGCCCACCTCGATCAGCTTCGACAACGAGGGCTCGGACATCTACACGATCATCGAGGTTGATACCCGCGACCGTCCGGGGCTCCTCTACGACCTGACGCGCACCCTGTCGGAAAGCCATGTCTACATCGTCTCTGCGGTCATCGCGACCTACGGCGAGCAGGTGGTCGACACCTTCTACGTGAAGGACATGTTCGGGCTGAAGTACTTCACCCCTTCCAAGCAGAAGATGCTGGAACGCAAGCTGCGCGAGGCCATCGCGGCAGGGGCGCAGCGGGCGGGGGTGTGACGCTCGGCCCGGAGCGACATCGCCGGGCCGACAGACCGCCGGGCGGACAGACCTCTGAAAACGAAAAGAGCGGACCCGAGGGTCCGCTCTTCCGTATCTCTTGGCGGGGCCTTGGCCCCATCCGGATTGGCTTACACCAGTTCCAGGTTGATCGCCGACTCGCGGCCGTCACGGCCTGCTTCGATGTCGAACGACACTTTCTGGTTGTCGGCGAGGCCGGTCAGGCCCGAACGCTCAACAGCCGAGATGTGCACGAAAACGTCTTTCGAGCCACCATCGGGTGCGATGAAGCCGAAACCTTTGGTGGTGTTGAACCACTTGACGGTACCAGTTGCCATGATTGTATTCCTCTATCTGTGTCGCCCACAAAGCGCAGCGACCTGGCGGCTCAAAGTCGAAAGCTGAGCCGTGGAGGAATCAGAATCGAAATTCAGTAGCCCGACCTAAATGCCCCCTCCAGTCCGGAATTACAAGCGATGATCCTGTGTCAGGCCATTTCACACGCCGTGCATTGACTTTCCGGCCATTTTCCCCCATTTACCCCGCGTGATCGCCGGTTCCTTACCAGCCCGGGGCCAACCGCCCCGCGCCTGCGATGCCAGATTTCCCGCCGTTGGCACCCTTCCATGGGTCCGGCCTCGCGAAGGAGTTCTTGCGATTACGGCATTCGGGCAATCCGGCCCGCGCGTCCAATCGCAGCCCGCTGCACATCTCCTCCCGCGCGAAGGCGCACATCCGGCGACGGCCCTCTTGGCCCTCCCCGAAAGGATTTTCATGACATTCGACACGCTGGGGCTCCGCCCCACCCTTCTGGCTCGCCTTGCCGAGCAGAATCTCACTCAGCCGACCCCCATCCAGACCCAGGCCATCCCCGAGGCCCTCGCCGGCCGCGACGTGATGGGCCTTGCGCAGACCGGCACCGGCAAGACCTTTGCCTTCGGCCTGCCGATCGCCGATGCGCTGCTCGCCAGCCAGACCCGCTGCGCGCCGAAATCGGCGCAGGCGCTGATTCTCGCCCCGACCCGCGAGCTCGCCGCGCAGATCCACGACACGCTGTCGTCAGTGCTCACCGGCGCGCACCTGCGCCTGACGCTGGTGGTCGGCGGCAACTCGATCAACGTGCAGTCGCGCAAGCTCGAAAAGGGCACGCACCTGCTGATCGCCACCCCCGGCCGTCTCATCGACCTGATGGACCGTGGCGCGCTGAAGCTCGACCAGGTGACGCATTTCGTCCTCGACGAGGCCGACCAGATGCTCGACCTCGGCTTCATCCACGCGCTGCGCCGCATCGCCCGTGACCTGCCGGCCAAGCGCCAGACGCTGCTCTTCTCGGCCACCATGCCCAAGCAGATGAACGAGATCGCCAGCGCCTACCTGAACGATCCGGTGCGCATCCAGGTCGCGCCTCCGGGCAAGACCGCCGACAAGATCGAGCAATCGGTGGTCTTCGTCGAAACGCCAAAGCGGATCGAGACCCTGACCGGTCTTCTTGACGATCACCGCGACGAGCTGGCGCTGGTCTTCTGCCGCACCAAGCACGGCGCCGAGAAGCTCTCGCGCAAGCTCGACCAGGCGGGGTTCGCCGTCGGCGCGATCCACGGCAACAAGAGCCAGGGCCAGCGCAACCGCGCGCTCGACGCCTTCCGCAAGGGCGAGATGCGCGTGCTGGTGGCCACCGACGTCGCCGCGCGCGGCATCGACATTCCCGACGTGCGCCACGTCTACAACTTCGACCTGCCGAACGTGGCGGACAACTACGTCCACCGCATCGGCCGCACCGCCCGCGCCGGGCGTGACGGCCGGGCCGTCAGCTTCTGCGGGGTCGAGGAGATGGCCGACCTGCGTGGCATCGAAAAGCTGATCGGCCAGCAGATCGAAACGCTCTACGGCGAACGCCCGGCCGAGCCCGCCCGCGCCCAGCGCAGCGGCGGCGGCGGTCGTGGCCGCCCCGGGGGCGGCAAGCCCGGGGGCAGCGCCGGCAAACCCAGCGGTGCCCGCCGCCCGCGCGGGGGCCGTGGCCGCCGCAGCGGGGGTGGCGGCAACACGCGCAGCAAGGCCCACGCCTCGGCCTGATCCGACACGACCAAAGGCGCGGAGACCCCTCCGCGCCTTTTTCTTTGCCCTGGCGTCAGGCGATCGGCCCTGCGCCCGCGGCGTCACCCTTGAGGCGCCGCCCCCGGTCCACGGCCCCGCCGCCGCTTGGGCTGGACTCAGCCCCGTCGCAAATCGCCGACCTCGCGCCAGAACAGCGGTGTCAGCAGCACGTAGACGGTGATCATTTCCAGCCGCCCGAGATACATGGCAAAGGCGAGCACCAGCTTCACCGGATCGCTCATCGAGGCGAAATTGCCTGCCGGGCCGATGATCGGCCCCACCCCCGGGCCGACATTGGCCAGCGCGGTCAGCGCGCCGCTGGCCGAAGTCTCGAAATCCAGCCCGAAGAAATCGAGCACGATGGTGAAGGCACCGAAGGTCAGCCCGTAGAACATCATGAAGCTGATCACCCCCTTCATCACGTCCTCGTCGACCCGCGCCCCCTCGTAGCGGATCGCGGTGACCGAGTGCGGCGCACGGATGGTCTGCATCTTGGCCTTGAGCGCGCGGGCAAAGAGCAGCCAGCGCATCGCCTTGGCGCCGCCCGCCGTCGAGCCGGTGCAGCCCCCGACGGCGGTGAGCAGGAAGAAGGCGACGGCGGCAAAAGGGCCCCAGAGCGTGTAGTCGGTTGTGGCGTAGCCCGTGGTCGTCACCACCGAGACCACGTTGAAAGCCACCGCCGTCGCAGCCTCGAAGGGCGCCATGCCCTCGTCGACCACGAGCCAGACGGTCAGCACGGTGATCACCGCGATCAGCGATTTGACCATCGCCGCCACCTGCTCGCTGCGGATCACCCCGCGCAGCACGATCCGCAGGTACCAGGCAAAGGGCAGCGCGCCCATCAGCATGAAAACCGTGCAGGCCCATTGCAGGAACGGGCTGGTGAAATGCCCGAACGAGGCGTCGTAGCCCGAGTAGCCGCCGGTCGAGAGCGTGGTCATCGCATGGGTGATCGCATCAAAGACGCTCATCCCGCCGATAAGGTACACGAAGGCGCAGAGCGCCATGAGTCCAAGGTAGATTCTCAGTGTCGCCGAGGCGAAGGCGGCCGCGTTCTTGAGTTCTTTCTCGCCCTTGTCCGAGCTCTCGGTGCGGAAAAGCTGCATGCCGCCGACCTGCAACAGCGGCAGCATGGCGATGCCGGTGACGATGAAGCCAACGCCGCCCACCCCCTGCAGCAGCGCCCGCCAGAGGATCACCCCGCGCGGCGTCTCATCGAGCCCGCTCATCACCGTCGAACCGGTTGTGGTGATGCCGGACATGGCCTCGAAGACCGCGTCCACCGGGGTCATCCCCCACATCCAGAGCGGCACCGCCCCGGCGACGGCTGCGGTCACCCAGACCGAGGAGGTCAGCAGGAAGGTCAGCAGACGGTTCTGCTCGTGGAAGTCGGACCATGTTGACAGGCTCACCCCGCCGCCAACCATGCCCACAAGCGCCGCCGAAAGGCCAAAGGTCGCGCCGGTCCCCGGGAAAAGCAGCGCCACCAGCGCCATCAGCAGCGCAAAGAACACGCAGACCAGACCGTTGATGAAGTAGATGAAGGACATGACGGCTTTCTCTCGACTTGCCGGGCTGGTGCTGACGCGGCGTCGGCCCCGCAGCCTTGCGGCGAGGGCGCGGAGAATTCAACTGCACTTTTGCCCAGCCGACAATCCGCATCCCCGCCCGGCGCCGCCTCCGGCCGCCCGCGCAACCAGCACCCCCCCGCGTATGCACGAAATGTGCCGGGGATGTGCCCCCTTCCTAGGCCCCCTGCGATAGTCTACCTCTGGCGCACAAGAAGACGCGCAGAGGCAGCAGCATCATGAAACCCATCCGCCTGATCTCGGGCATTCTCACGGTCGGATTCTGGACTCTCGCAAGCCGCGTCCTCGGCGTCGCCCGCGAGATCTTCATCCTCGCCTACATCGGCCCGGGCCCGGTGATGGATGCCTTCGTGGCCGCCTTCCGCCTGCCCAACATGTTCCGCCGCTTCTTTGCCGAAGGCGCTTTCAACGCGGCATTTGTCCCAATCTTTTCAAAAAAGTACGAGGGCAAAGAGAACCCGCTCAAATTCGGCAGCGATGCGATGAACGGTCTGGCCTTCGTGCTGCTGGTGCTCTCGGCGCTGGCGCTGATCTTCATGCCGGCGCTTGTCTGGGCCACCGCCGGGGGCTTCGCGGGGGACGCGCGCTTCGACCTCACCATCGGCTATGGGCGCATCGTCTTTCCCTATATCTTCTTCATCTCGCTCGCCGCGCTCTTCTCGGGCGCGCTGAACGCCACCGGCCACTTCGCCGCCGCCGCCGCCGCACCGGTGCTGCTCAACATCTTCGTGATTATCGCCATGGTCACCGGCAGGGCCATGGGAGGTGAGATAATTGAATGGCTTGTCTGGGCCATCCCCTTCGCGGGCGTGGCCCAGTTGGTGCTGGTCTGGGTCGCTGCCGAGCGCGCCGGCATCCGCCTGCGCCCGGGCCGTCCGGTCTGGACCAAGGACATGAAGCGGCTCTTGCGCGTCGCCATTCCGGCGGCGCTGGCGGGCGGGGTGATGCAGGTCAACCTGCTGGTCGGCCAACAGGTCGCCTCGACCTTCGAAAAGGCGGTTGGCTGGCTCTACGCCGCCGACCGGCTCTACCAGTTGCCGCTCGGCGTCGTCGGCATCGCCGTGGGCATCGTGTTGCTGCCGGACCTCTCGCGGCGACTGAAAGCGCAGGACGACGCGGGCGCACGCCATGCCTTTTCCCGCGCCGGCGAGCTGTCGCTGGCGCTGACGGTGCCCGCCGCCGTGGCGCTGGTTGTGGTGCCCTTCCCGATTGTCTCGGTGCTGTTCCAACGCGGCGCCACCTCTGTCGCCGACGCGCAGGCCATTGCCTTTGCCGTGGCGATCTACGGGCTCGGCCTGCCAGCCTTCGTGCTGCAAAAAGTGCTGCAGCCGCTCTTCTTTGCCCGCGAGGACACCCGCACGCCGTTCCGCTACGCACTGTGGTGCATGGCGGTAAACGCTGTGCTCGCCATCGGTCTCGCGCCGGTTCTGGGCTGGTACGCCCCGGCCATCGCAACCACCGTCGCCGCCTGGACAATGGTCGCACAGCTTGCCTGGGGCGGGCGCAAGCTCGGCGAGGTGGCCCGCTTCGACAGCCGCTTCCGCCAGCGCATCCTGCGCATCTGCCTTGCCTCGGTGATCATGGGCGCAATTCTCTGGGGAACCATGTTGATGCTCGGCCCGTTGCTGGAGAGAAGCTACTGGCGGAGCCTCGCGCTCGTCGGTCTGATCGGCGTCGGGATCGTTTCCTATGGCATCGCCGGCCAGACCGTTGGGGCCTTCCGCCTGTCCGAGTTCAGAACCGCATTTCGCCGCAAGGGCTGACATATGACGCTGACATCGCTGATCACCGCTGCCGAGGGTTTTCCCGCCCTCGAACGGCTTTGCCATGCGGCGCAGCACGAGCTGGTGATGAGCTTCCGCATCCTCGATCCACGCACCAAGCTGCGCAGCCCCGAGCTGCGTGAGCAAGGGCTGGAGAACTGGGCCGACCTTCTGGCCGACGTGGCCCGGCGCGGCGTGACGGTGCGGATGATCATCTCTGACTTCGACCCGGTCTTCACTTCGTCGCTGCACCGGGGCGCCTGGCGCTCGGCCATGGTGTTCGCAGAACGGATGTCTGGCGACGTGCAGATCCTCTGCGCGCCGCACGGACAGAACGCCGGCTGGATCTGGCGGTGGGCGATGCGCGGCAAGATCGCACGCTACATCGCCGAACTGCGCCGCGAGGATGAGACAAGTCTCACACCCGTGCAGCGCACGGTTCTGAAGGGCGCGGTCCTGCTCCGGCCAGTGACCATCCACCAGAAGTTCGCCGTGGCAGACAGCAAGGCCTGCGTGATCGGAGGGCTCGACATCAACGAGCGTCGTTTCGACACGCCCGAGCACGACCGTCCCGCCGACGAGACTTGGCACGACGTGTCGATGCAGGTGGACGACGCCGATTTCGCCACCGCCCTCCGTGGTCATTTCGACGACTGCTGGAACGCCGCACTGGATTGCGGCACCTCGGGCGTGACAGGGCAGGCCGAGCGCCGCCCCACCAGCAAGCCTGCGAAAGCGCCCGAGGACCTGCGCCTCGTGCGCACCTTCTCCGCCCCCTGCCCGGGCGCCACGCGGCTCTCCCCTCGTCCCTCGATCATCGAGCACGAGAAAGCGGTGCTTGCCTTGATCGGCGAGGCGCAGCGGCACATCTACATCGAGACCCAGTTCCTCCGCCACCGCCCGGTCGCCGAGGCGCTCGCCAAGGCGGCGGAGCGCAACCCGGGGTTGCAACTGGTGCTGCTCATGCCATCCTTCCCCGACCGGGTGCTCTACGAGGGCAACGACGGCTGGGACACGCGGCACGGCCACGCGCTGCAGACCGAGGCGGTCAGCATCGTCCAGCGCGCCTTCGGCGACCGTGCCGCCATCGTCTCTCCGGGCCAGCAGGAAGACTCACCTGACGAGATTCCCGACCTGCTCGGCTCGGGACCGATCTACGTGCATTCGAAGGTGATGCTCATCGATGACCGTGTCGGCCTCGTTGGCTCGGCCAACCTCAATGGGCGCAGCCTGCACTGGGACACCGAGGCCTCGGTGCTCTTCCGCAAGCCGGACGCGGTGCATGACCTGCAGCGACGGCTGGCAAAAACCTGGCTGCGAGATCACCTGGATGGCCACGACCCGGTCAGCGCCCGCACCTGGCGTCAGGCGGCCCTCAGCAACGCCGCGCAGCCGGCCGAGGAACGCGAGGGCTTCATCCTGCCCTATCCGCAGGCGGCGGGGCGGAAGTTTTCGCGCTCCCTGCCGATTCTGCCCGCCGACATGTTCTGATTAGGCCGGGGTCAGCGCCGCTGGCGCAGCCGCTCACGCAGACGTGCCCAGCCGCCGGGCACCAGCACCATGGTCAGAAGGAAGCCCGAGGCGAAGCCGCCGAGGTCCGCAACCCAGTCGAGCGTGCCGCCAAAAAGCAAGCCGAAGAGCAGCTGGATCCCCAGAAGGATTCCGATCAACGAGAAAGCTCGCGCCTGCTGCGCCCCCATCTGCCCGAGCCGCAGCCAGAGCAGGTAGGTGAAACCTCCGATCAAGCCGTAGACCGGCGGGAACGCCCCGATCAGCGGGATCGGCGTGCTCACGAAGCCATAGGCCAGCGCCCCGCCGAGGCACGAGACCGCGAGGATCGCCAGCGTGCGCGGCGTTCCCAGCGCCTCGCCGACCATCTTGCCGAGCGCCAGCAGCATCACCGCGGCAAAGAGCGCATGGCTGAAGCTGGCATGCACGAAGGGGTAGCTGAAGAATCGCAGCAGGTGCTGGGCCGGGAACTGCCCGGTCGACAGCATCCAGTGCCAGATCTCGTTCGAGAAGGCGAAACGCTGCAACGCATCGAGCCGCCAGCCCACCGCCCCCGGCCCCCCGAGAAGTCCGCGTGCGCCCAGCGAGAAGGCCGCCTCGACGCCGACGATGACCACGGCGAGCGCCACGATCGCGGGCGGCATCGAATTGAACGGCGAGACATTGTGGTTGTGCGCCATGGTGGCCTCTTTCTTGACGGCATGTCGGGCCATGGGTAAGCCAGCCGGGACCGAATATCCAGACGGAGGAAGCCCATGTCCGAGGCGGGCGACAACAATTCCGCTTTCACGCCGCGCGTGTTTTCCGGCATCCAGCCCTCGGGCGGGCTGACGCTGGGCAACTACCTTGGCGCGATCAAGCGTTTCGTCGACATGCAGGACAGCGGGGTCGAAACGATCTACTGCGTCGTCGACATGCATGCGATCACCGTCTGGCAGGACCCCGAGGCGCTGCGCAGGCAGACCCGCGAGCTGACCGCCGGCTACCTTGCCTCCGGCCTCGATCCGGAAAAGTCGATCCTCTTCAACCAGAGCCAGGTCGCCGGCCACGCCCAGCTCGGCTGGATCTTCAACTGCGTCGCCCGGCTTGGCTGGATGAACCGGATGACCCAGTTCAAGGACAAGGCCGGCAAGAACGCCGAGAAGGCCTCGCTCGGCCTTTACGCCTATCCCGCGCTGATGGCCGCCGACATCCTGCTCTACCACGCCACCCACGTGCCGGTGGGCGAGGACCAGAAGCAGCACGTCGAGCTGACCCGCGACATTGCGGCAAAGTTCAACCACGACTACGGCACCGACTTCTTCCCGATGACCGAGCCGGTGATCGAGGGTGCGGCGACCCGCGTCATGAGCCTGCGCGACGGCTCGAAGAAGATGTCCAAGTCCGACCCCTCGGACGCCTCACGCATCAACATGACCGATGACGCCGACGCCATCGCCAAGAAGATCCGCAAGGCCAAGACGGACCCGGACGGGCTGCCGTCGGAGGCCAAGGGCCTCGAGGGCCGCCCCGAGGCGCGCAACCTCGTCAACATCTACGCCGCCCTCGCCGGGCAAAGCGTCGACGAGGTGCTGGCCATGGCCGGCGGCAAACAGTTCTCGGAGTTCAAGCCGATGCTTGTCGATCTCGCGGTCGACAAGCTGGCGCCGATCTCCACCGAGATGGCCCGGCTGATGCAGGACCCGGCGCAGATCGACGCGATCCTCGCCGCCGGCAGCGAGCGCGCCCGCGCCATCGCCGATCCGGTCCTGCAACGGACCTACGAGATCGTCGGCATGGTCGGCGCCAGGGCCTGACCCCGGCCCTGCCCCGGAGCCGAGACCGAGCCGAAGGGCCGTCCGCAGGGGCGGCCCTTTGCACGTCCGCCCCAGCGCACTCGGGACGAGGCGGCGCGCGCGTTTCATGCTATACTCGTGCCATCGCCCCGGGCTTTAGGGAGGACCTGCGCGATGGCACTCACCCCCGACCGCACATGGATCGCCTGGACCGGGATGGAGACCGACCTGATCTTCAACCACGGCGTCGATCTTCCGCACTTCGCCGCCTTTCCGATGATCGACGACACCGAGGGGCGCGCCCGGCTCCGCGGCTATGCCGAAGCGCTGATCTCCATCGGCCGCGAGACCGGCGCGGGGATCATCCTCGACACGCCGACCTGGATGGCCAACCCTGACCGCGCCGCGCCCGTCGGCTATGCCGCCGACGACCTTGCCCGGGTGACGCAGGAGGCCGTTGCGCTGCTGCGCGAGATGGCGGCGCGGCACCTCGACGTCTCGACCCGGATCAGCGTGCAGATCGGCCCGCAGGGCGATGGCTACCAGCCCGGCATGGCCGCCGCCCAGGCGTCAGCCGCCTACCACGGCCCGCAGATCCGCGCCGCCGCCGAGGCCGGGGCCGACATGGTCAGCGCCTATACTCTCGGCGCCGCTGGCGAGGCGATCGGCATCGCCAGGGCAGCGGAGGAGGCGGGCATCCCCGCACTCATCGCCTTCACCGTTGAAACCGATGGCCGGCTTGCCGACGGCACGCTGCTGTCGGAAGCGGTGCAGCGACTCGCCGGCGCCGCAGAACCTGCCGCGATCATGGTGAATTGCGCCCACCCCGACCACATCGCCGAAGCCTTCGACGGCGGCGAATGGGAGTCGCATCTGGCGGGGATCGTCGCCAATGCCTCGCGCCAGAGCCACGCCGAACTCGACGCCTGCGACACGCTCGACGACGGCGACCCCGAAGAGCTGGGCACCCAGTTGGCAGACCTGCAGCGCAGCCACCCTCGGCTGCGTGTGCTGGGCGGCTGTTGCGGCACCGACCTGCGCCACCTGCGCGAGATCGCGCGGCGGGTGTCAGGCTAGACGCTGGAGGCTCCGCTCAGCCCCATGCGCGCCGTCAGCCGCAGCGCGTGGCTCGGGTCCAGGCCAGCGGGCGGCATCACTTGGTCATAAGCCGCGCGGATCAGCGCGCCGATCTCCGGGCGCAGCACCACCCGCCCGTCCTCCAATCGCCCCAGCGGCGAGCGCGACGCGAAGGCCCCGTTGCCCCATGTGAGCATCACCTGCGCCACCTGCGCCAGCGCAAGATCCTCGGCAGGCATCTGCGACAGGCTCTCGTCCATGCGCAGGAACACGAAGGCCGCCTTGATCGCGCCGTCCTTGTCAAAGCGGAACACCCGGTACTGGTTTGCGCCCCCGGCCTGCAGCCGCGCCACCATCTCCGGCAGCCCGTCGATCATCCGCCCGAGGTCCGGCAGTTCCAGAAGTTCGGCCCAGTCGCGGAAGAAAAACACCATGACGTTGGCGCCGAGCTCGGGGTCATGCTCGGCCATCTTGTGGCCCGCCATGGCGCAGACCCCCTCGAAGGCCCCCTTGACCACCGAGAGCGTCGCATCCTCCACCCCGAAGACCACCGGCACCAGGGGCCGCCCCCAGCGGGCACAGAGATAGGACCCGTCCTCGCGGGTAAACAGCGCTTCGACCTCGGCCGCGTCCATGGCTCGCCCCTTCTTCTCTTAGGCAAATACGCAAAGCGCGGCGCGCGCCACGCGGCGCTCCACCTGCCATGCCGGGCGCGCCCGCGCAAGCCCGGCGGCGGGTCACCCGTCGAAGAGCGTGCCCTGCCCCGGGCCCTGCGGGCGCGGCATCGGCAGGCCGAGGTGATCCCAGGCCCGCTGCGCCAGCATCCGCCCGCGAGGGGTGCGCTGGATCAGCCCCTGCTGCAGCAGGTAGGGCTCGATCACCTCCTCAAGCGCGTCGCGGCTTTCCGAGAGCGCAGCCGAGAGCGTCTCGATGCCCACCGGCCCGCCGGAGTAATTCTCGGCCATCAGGGTCAGGTAGCGCCGGTCCGCCCCGTCGAGCCCGAGCTGGTCGACCCCGAGCCTTGTCAGCGCGCCATCGGCCAGCTCACGGGTGACGACGCCGCCGCCTTCGACAACGGCAAAATCCACCACCCGGCGCAGCAGTCGCCCGGCAATGCGCGGTGTGCCGCGCGCCCGGCGGGCGATCTCGCGCGCGCCCTCGGGCTCGGCCCGCACCCCCAACTTCACGGCGTTGCGGCTGACAATTTCGTGCAATTCGTCCTCGGTGTAGAACTGCAGCCGGGTCGGAATGCCGAAGCGGTCGCGCAGCGGCGTTGTCAGCAGGCCAAGCCGCGTGGTCGCGCCGACCAGCGTGAAGGGCTGCAGCTCGATCCGGACGGTGCGCGCAGCCGGCCCTTCGCCGATCACCAGATCGAGCTCGTAGTCCTCCATCGCCGGGTAGAGCACCTCCTCCACCGCCGGGTTGAGCCGGTGGATCTCGTCGATGAAGAGCACGTCGCGCGCCTCGAGGTTGGTCAGGATCGCCGCCAGATCCCCGGCCTTGGCCAGCACCGGGCCGGAGGTCATCCGAAAGCCGACCCCCAGCTCGCGCGCCATGATCTGCGCCAGCGTCGTCTTGCCGAGGCCGGGCGGGCCGTGGAACAGCGTGTGGTCCATCGCCTCGCCGCGCGACCGGGCCGACTGGATGAACACCCGCAGGTTGGCGCGCGCCTCGGCCTGGCCGATGAAATCGCCGAGCATCTGCGGGCGCAGCGCGCGGCCCTCGTCCTCGGGCAGCGGCTCGGGACGTAGGGTGGGATCGGAACCGACCATGATTTATCCCTTCGGCGCCAGCAGCTTCAGCGCGGCGCGGATCAGCGCCGGGGTCTCGGCCTCTGGATCCTCACCCGCCGCCTGCGCCACCGCCGAGGCCGCCTCTCCCGGACCGTAGCCGAGGTTGCCGAGCGCCGAGAGCGCCTCGGATTGCGCCGAGGCGTTGGGCTTGGCCGCAGGCATCTTGCGCGCCGCCGGCGCGGGTGTCGCTGCCGGCGTATCCTCGATCACCACATCCTCGGCGGAGGTCACCTGCCCCGCGCCCATGGCCATGACCATCGGCGCCTTGTCCTTCAGCTCGTTGACCACGCGCTGCGCGGTCTTCGGGCCGATGCCCTTGGCGGCCTTGATCGCGTTCCAGTCGCCAAGCGCGATGGCGCGGCTCACCCCGTCCGGGCCCAGCGTGCCCAGAATGGCAAGCGAGGCCTTGGCCCCCACGCCCTGCACCGACATCAGCAGGCGGAACCATTCCTTTTCCACCAGCGAGGGAAAGCCGTAGAGCTGCAGCAAATCCTCGCGCACCAGAAGGTCAGTGTAGAGCGCCGCCGCCTCGCCCGGGGCCAGCGTCATGAGCACCCGCTCGGAGCAATAGACCACGTAGCCCACGCCCCGCACGTCGATCAGCGCGTGATCGTCACCCTTGTAATCCACCCGTCCGGCGATCCGTCCGATCATGCCTTCACCTTCATTCTTTGCACGCCCTGATGATGCGCATGACATATCGCGATGGCCAGTGCATCCGCCGCGTCGGGGCTGTCGATGACGACACCCGGCAGTTGCATCCGCACCATGTGGTCGACCTGCGCCTTTTCCGCATGGCCGACGCCGACCACCGTCTTCTTGACCTTGTTGGGGGCATATTCGCCGATCTCGAGCCCGAACTGCGCCGGCACCAGCATGGCGATGCCGCGGGCCTGACCAAGCTTCAGCGTGCCCGCCCCGTCGCGGTTGACGAAGGTCTGTTCCACCGCGGCGATCTCGGGCTGCCAGCGGTGCAGAACGTCGGTCAGCTGTTCATGCAGGGTGAGCAACCGCGCGGCGAGCGTCCCCTGTCCCGAATCGCACGTGCCGTTTGCAACGTGCCGCAAGCGGCTGCCCTCCGCCTCGATCACCCCCCAACCGAGGTGTCGGAGGCCGGGATCGATTCCGATCACCCGCATTTTTGCCTGCCCGTTCTTGTTTTTCTGCGCCCGGACTAGCACGAAACGCGAACATCCGCCAAGCCCTCGGCCCCCTGCTTTTCTCCGCCTGCGACCGTGCGAGCACGGCAGCGGCGACTCCGGAGAGCAAACGCGACACATGACAGTCAAAGCGCGACATGGACCGCCTGCTTTTTGGGTTAATTTACAAAGCTGTTGCTCAATTTGAGTGCTATGTGAAAACCGCAGAGCCCCCATGCATTTTTGACCAGTTGTTAGAAATGCACGGCGCCTCTATCTCCCGCTCAGAATTCAGGCACTTTAAAAACTTCGAGACAAGGACACTGACCCATGGCTGCTTATGACTACTCGCGCGACGCTTCGGGCGCCGCTGGTCTGGCAGGTCGCATCGGCAACGTCTTCGTCACCGGCTTCGCGCCCGTCGCCGCTGATGAGACCCCCCGTTCGGCCGGCCTCTTTGCTACCCTCTTCGGCATGGTTGCCGAGTGGAACGACGCCCGTCTGACCCGCAAGAGCCTGATGGCTCTGACCGACCGGGAACTCGACGATATCGGCCTCACCCGCGCCGACATCCCCGCGATCGCTCGTCGCCGCTGATCTCTTCCGAGATCATGCATAAAGGCCGCTGTCCTGTTCGGGACAGCGGCCTTTCTTATGTCCGTCCGACGGAGATCTGCCCGGTCGAAGGCAGCTGGCGGGGCCGTGGCCCCCTCGCTCTCAGACCAGGATCCCCTGAAGAAGCATACCGATCCACAGTGTCACCGGATCGACGCCCAGCACCCAGGCGCCCAGCTTGTCGGCAAGGCTGCCGTCGCGCAGCAGCGCGACATGTTCGCCGTAATGCGCGACGCCAAGGCTGGCGAGCATGGCGCCCTTGAACACCAGAAAGAACATCAGCGCGATCAGCAGCCCGCCGAGCCGCGGCAGCTTGACCTTGCGGAGCGGCTTGTGCTCGATCACGCCGTTGCGGTTGAGCCTGGTGACATAACCCCGGGCCAGCTTGCGGTGCTTTTGCGTCACAGCACGCTGGCGACGCTCGAAACTTCTCAGAGCGCTTTCCATACCGCGAAACCCCTCGATACCATACAAATACAGGACGCATTTGCTCGGGAAGCGCGGCAAAATTTAGGCAATAACGCGGCAATTATGCCGCGTTTGGTTCACGAAGGCTTGCGCAGGGTGAGCGTGACCCATTCGCCGATCTCGTCCCGGCGCACCAGCTCGACACCCTGCGCGGCATATGCCTCGACGACCTCATCGGCCTGGCGGATCAGGATGCCCGACAGGATCGCATAGCCGCCCGGGGCGAGATGTGCTGCCATATCAGGGGCCAGATCGATCAGCGGCTGCTTGAGGATATTGGCGAAGACAAGATCGAAGGGCGCGCGCGCCGCAAGGTCCGGGTGGCCGAATCCGGCCGCCTCGACGCAGATCACCTTGTCGGTCAGGTTGTTGGCCCGGACATTCGCCTCGGCCACTTCCACGGCGACTTCATCGATGTCCGACACGATCACCGGGTTGGGCCAGATGCGCGCGGCGGCCATGCCGAGCACCGCGGTGCCGCAGCCGATATCCGCCACGTTCTGCCCGACCATGCCCTCGTTCGACAGACGGTCGAGCGCCCGCAGACAGCCCAGCGTGGTGCCGTGGTGGCCGGTGCCAAAGGCCATCGCGGCCTCGATCAGCAGCGGCTCGGCGCCCTCGGGGATCTTGTCGGCGTCATGCGAGCCGTAGACGAAGAAACGCCCGGCCTCGACCGGGGTCAGCTCGCGGCGCACCTTGTCGACCCAGTCCTGGTCCGGCACTTCCGAGATCACGAAGGGCGCGGCGTCGAAGGCCGCGGCAAGCAGTGCCAGCTCCACCTCGTTCGGCTTGCCCAGGAAATAGCCCCCGATCTCCCAGGTGCCCGAGCCGTCCTCGATCTCGAAGACGCCCACGCCGATGGGCTCGGGATCGATCTCCTCAATGGCCTCGCCCAGGGCCTCGGCAGCGGTCTTGTCGCTCAGCTTGGTGAAGGCGGTCCAGGTCTTGGCCATCTCGTGCTCTCCTATAGGGGTTGGCCTGCCCGATACAGCGTTTGGCCCGGTCACGCCAGTGCACATGCACCTCGTGCACACGGCTGCCGCCGGAAAAGCCACGCCCCGCCGGAACGGGCGGGGCGTATCGGAATGTCAGGCGGGGATCAGACCCATTTCGCCAGCGGCGGCAGGCTCATCAGCACCGCGTCGGGATCATGCCCGGTGGCAAGACCGAACTTCGTGCCACGGTCGTAGACGAGGTTGTACTCGGCATAGAGCCCGCGATGGACCAATTGCGCGTCTTTCTCAGCCTCGCCGAAGTCCATGGTCCGGCGTTTTTCGACCAGCGGCAGGTAGGCCGGCAGGAAGGCCCGGCCGATGTCCTGCGTCAGCGCGAAATCCGCCTCCCAGTCACCCGTGTTGCGGTCATCCATGAAGATGCCGCCGACGCCGCGCGCGCGCTTGCGGTGCGGGATATAGAAATACTCGTCTGCCCAAGCCTTGAGTTCGGGATAGAGCGTCTCGCCATGCGGATCGAGGTGCGTCTTCTGAGTGGCGTGGAAATGCGCCGTGTCCTCAGCGTACTCGAGGCAGGGGTTGAGGTCCGAGCCGCCGCCGAACCACCAGGCACCCGGCGTCCAGAACATGCGGGTGTTCATGTGCACCGCCGGTGCGTGCGGGTTCTGCATGTGAGCCACGAGGCTGATCCCCGACGCCCAGAAGCGCGGATCGTCCTCGATCCCCGGCACTCCGCGCGCCGCCATGGACTTCTGCGCCGCCGCGCCAAGCGTGCCGTAAACGGTCGAGACGTTCACCCCGACCTTCTCAAACACCCGGCCGCCGCGCATCACGCTCATCAGCCCGCCCCCTGCGTCGCTGCCGTCGTCGGCGGTGCGGGTGGTCGGGGTCACGGTGAAGCGGCCCGCCGTATGATCGGACCGCGGTCCTTCGGAATGGCTGTCCTCCAGCCCCTCGAAGGCCGCAACGATCTCGTCTCGCAGCGCACGGAACCAGGTCGAGGCGCGCGCCTTGCGCTCGTCGAATACGTCGCTCATCAGTGTCTCCCTGGCCCGGGTCAGTGCATCGGCGTGCCGACCGGGTCGATCAGCGTGCGGCCACCGTCCACGGTCATGATCTGGCCGGTCATGAAGCCCGAAGCCTCGGAGGCAAGGAATTGCACCGCCTCGCAGACCTCGTCCGGCCCGGCGATGCGCCCGGCGGGCGTGTGCTTCTCGATTTCCTCGCGGTAGCCCGGGTGCTCCTTGAGGATGTTCTTGAGGCTCGAGGACATCAGCGAGCCGAAGGCCACCGAGTTCACCCGGATCTTCTGGTCCGCCAGCGACACCGCCATGGAACGGGTCAGCTGGTCGAGCGCCGCCACCGAGACCGAGTAGCCCAGCAAGTGCGGGTTGGTGCGTGCGGCGGCGATCGACGAGATGTTGATGATCGAGCCGGCGGAGCGGATGTCCTGCCCCTCGGCCTGCTTGATCATGCGCTTGGCGACGATCTGGCTCAGCCGCATCGCGGGCATCAAGTTCTGGCCAATCATGGTTTCGAGCGAGGCGTCCTCGCAGTCGTGAACGTTGGTCGGCAGGATTTGCCGCGCGCCGTTCACCAAGATATCGACCCGGTCGTAGGCGTCGAGCGTGGCCGAGAGCAGGTTGGCCAGCGTCAGCTTCTCGCGCAAGTCGCCGGCGAAATAGCGCATGGTGCTCTCTTCATCGACCTGCCCGCATTCCTTGGCCAGCCGGTTCTCGTCCATGTCGGCGAACATGACGTTCGCGCCACGTGCCGCAAAGTGCCGCGCGATCGCGAGGCCCACGCCATTGGCGGCGCCGGTGACGATGGCGGTCTTGCCTTCGATGGAAAAACTCATGGGAATCCCTTGAATGTTTGCGCCAAGCTAGCCGCGATCAGCGCCCCGGGCGAGAGGCGTGAAGGATCTTGAACCGGGAATCTCCGGCGATTTCCTCGGTGTTGCGGAAGCGCTCGGCAAGCCGCGTCTCGTAGGGCAGGTGCCGGTTGGCAACGAGCCAGAGCTGGCCCGAGGGTTTCAACACTCGCGCGGCCGCGTCGATGAAGGCCTGCCCGAGCGAGGGTTCGGCCTTGCGCCCGGTGTGGAAGGGCGGGTTCATGATCACCGCGTCGAGCAGCGCCGGCGGGCGCCAGTCGAGCGCGTTGGCCCAGTGGAACTGCGCCCGCGGGTCGGTGACATTGCGGCGCGCGCAGTCGAGCGCATCGTGATCGGCCTCGACCAGGTGCAGCGCGGCGATCTTCTCGCGGCGCAGGATGCCATTGGCGAGCCCGCCCCATCCCGCGCCGAGATCGGCGACATGGGCACCGAGCTTCTCGGGCAGCGCCGCGAGAAGCGCCTCGCTGGCCGGGTCCGGCCCATCGGCCGAGAACACCCCCGGCGCGGTCCACTGCCCGCCGGGCAGCTGTGCCGGGCCCTTGGCCCACTCGGCAAAGGCATCGGTGGCGGCGAACCAGATGGTCTTGCCATGCGCCTTGGAGACCTGCCCCAGGATGTCGGTGCGCTTGCGCAGCGCCTTGAGGCAGGCGTCGATGCCGTCAGTCTTCTGGCCATCGACGATGACCAGACCGCCCTTGGCGGCTTTGTTGGCCTCGGCGATCCAGGCCTCGGCCCGGTCGCGGGCGCGCGGCAGGAAGACGATCGCGGCGGCGAAGTCCCCTTCGGGGGCCAGCGCGACAGTCCAGCCGCGGCGCTCCCAGGCCGCATGGTCGGGTGCCAGGCGTTGAACCACGGTGCAGCGCTCGCGCGGCAGATCGCCGGCGTCGATGTCGCCAAGGTTCAAATCGCCCGGCGCGCCGAGCAGCAGGATGCGCCCCTCGGAGGGCAGGTCGAGACCTCCCTCGAGCGCGAAACTCAATCGGGTATCAGACATGGCAGAACCGCCGCGGAGGGCGGATCACTCCTTTTCCATGGTGCATTGCAGCGGATGCTGGTGACGCCGGGCAAAATCCATGACCTGGCCCACCTTGGTCTCGGCGATCTCGTGGCTGAATACGCCAACCACCGCGACCCCTTTTTTATGGACGGTGAGCATCACTTCGAAAGCCTGCGCATGGGTCATGCCGAAGAAACGCTCGAGCACATGCACGACGAATTCCATAGGCGTGTAGTCGTCGTTCAGCAGCAGCACCTTGTAGAGCGGCGGGCGTTTCGTCTTGGGCTTGGTCTGCAGCACGACACCGGCATCGCCCTCGCCATCGCGGGGGTCGTTCGGGTCGGACATACGGAGTTTCTGTGCCGTGACGGACTGGATCATCTCGGGGACGCTTTTGCTTTGCGTGTGCTTTGCGGTTCCGGCTTTGAAGGGTCTATATAATTCCAAGGAGCCGCAGAGGAAAGACCCGCGGCGGGAAGAGGCGACAATATGGCCCGGAAACTGCAAACAATCGGCTTCGATGCGGACGATACGCTTTGGCACAACGAGCGGTTTTTCACCCTGACGCAGGAGCGATTCGCCGAATTGCTCGCCGATCACTCCGAGCGCGCGCACCTCGACGCCCGCCTGCTCGCCGCCGAGAAACGCAATATCGGCCACTACGGGTTTGGCGTGAAGGGGTTCGTGCTGTCGATGATCGAGACGGCCATCGAGGTCACCGATGGCCGCGTGCCCGGCGCGACCATCGGCAAGATCCTCGAGGCCGGGCAGGACATGCTCGCCCACCCCGTCGAGCTGCTGCCGCACGCCAAGGACGCGGTCGAAGCCCTGGCGGCGGAACACCACCTCGTGCTGATCACCAAGGGCGACCTGCTGCACCAGGAGCGCAAGCTGGCCGCCTCGGGGCTGGGCGAGCTCTTCGACGCGGTCGAGATCGTCTCGGACAAGCAGCCACAGACCTACGCCCGCATCTTCGGCGCCAGCCCCGGCGGGGCCGAGGCGTCAATGATGGTCGGCAATTCGCTGAAGTCCGACGTCAACCCGGCGATCCGAGCCGGCGGCTGGGGGGTCTTCGTGCCGCAGGATCTGGCCTGGAGCCTCGAACACGACGAAAAGCTCGACCACCCGAGGTTCCGCGAGATTCCCGACCTCGGCGCACTCGCCCAGCTTGTGGACTCGCTCGACTGACCCCAGGTCGCGCCCGACGGGGAGGCCCCCGCCGCATTCGCGCCGCAATCGCTCATATAGTGGTGAATCGCGCGAATTCCCACAAAATGAGGGAAATCACGATCCAGAAAACAACAGAAAATCAAGGCATTGCAGACTTTATTTTTTTTGGATCGCGTGGTAGCGTTTTCGCAAACTAGAACAGTTGGCCACCGGAAAACCGGAGGCGAGAGGCAGAGAAGGCGAGAACCGTGACGGGACGGCGCAGGCAGCGACCGGGCCGAGCAGGCCTGTATATTCTCACATTCATTTGGCTTGCCCTCGTGGGGCCAGTGGGCGCTTGGGCTGCCCCCTACGCTGCCCTCGTGATGGACGCCCGGTCGGGCGAGATCCTATTTTCCGAGAACGCCGAGACCCGACTCCACCCGGCATCGCTGACCAAGATGATGACGCTCTACATCGCCTTCGAGGCGGTCGAGCATGGCGAGATCACGATGGACACGATGGTGACCATCTCGAAGAACGCCGCCGCAGAGCCGCCCTCGAAGCTGGGCCTGCGCTCGGGACAGAAGATCGCGCTGCGCTATCTCGTGCGCGCCGCCGCCGTCAAATCCGCAAATGACGCCGCCACTGCCATCGGCGAGGCCATCGAAGGCTCCGAAGCCGCCTTTGCCCGCCGCATGAACCGCACGGCAAAGGCGCTGGGGATGACCCGCACCACCTTCAAGAACGCCAACGGCCTCACCTCCGAGGGCCACCTGTCGACCGCCCACGACATGGGGATCCTGGGCCGGCACATTCTCTACGATTATCCCGGCTATTATAACCTTTTCTCGCGCCGTACGACCGACGCCGGCATGCGCGAAGTGGCCAATACCAACCGCCGCTTTCTCGCCGCCTACAAGGGCGCTGACGGGATCAAGACCGGTTATACCCGCGCCGCGGGCTTCAACCTCGTCGCCTCCGCCGAGCGCGGCCGCGAGCGGATCATCTCGGTGGTCTTCGGCGGCACCTCCACCGCCGCGCGCAACGCCAAGAGCGCCGAGCTGCTGGATCTCGGCTTCAAGCGTGCCGCGACCAATGTCGCGCTGCGCCGTCCGGCCAAGCCGCCCTACATGGGCCGCGTCGGCGGCGGGGCCGAGATGCTCGTGGCCAGTGCCGAGACGGGCGATTCCGGACTGCGCGGCAAGTCGATCCGCGTCGCCGCCGCCGCCGTCACCAAGAGTCTGCGCCCCCAGATCCGCCCCGGGGTGACCAGCTCCGACGTGGCACCTCTGGTCGCCGGCGTCGAGGATGACATCAACAGCGTGCTGGAATCGGTGCAGGTGGCCGCCGTCGCCCCCGCCGTCTCCGAGGCCCCCGAGCCGATCGACATTGCAACGGTCGCCGAAGCGATGGTGGTTGCCGAGGGCGACACCGGAATTGCACCCGATTCCTCGATCAAGCCGGTGCGCCGACCGCAGGCGATGGCTCTTGTCAGCGCCCCCGCCCAGACTTCGGCCCCGGTTGTTGCCGCGCCCGAACCCGCGGCCGTCGCCGTCGCCTCCGCCGAGCCGGAGGCACAGGAAGTGGTCACCCGTGTGTCGACCTCGGGCGGGCGTCACTGGGGCATCAACGTCGGCCGCTACCCCAGCCGCTACGCCGCCGAGAAGGTGCTGCTGCAGACCGCGCTGATGGAAACCGCCACGCTGGACGGCTCGCTGCGCAAGGTCGTCGACCGCTCGGGCGGCTTCGATGCGAACTTCATGGGCCTGACCCGCGAGACCGCCGATCTCGCCTGCCGCCGGTTGCAGGCCCGGCAGGTCACCTGCTTCATGATCGGGCCGAGCTGACAGGCGCCTCATGGTGCCGACAAAAGAAAAACCCCGGGCTTCGCACCCGGGGTTTTTCTATTGCACCGCGCGTAAGCCTCCCAGCGGCTCCACCCCCCAAGAAACGACAAACCCCCGAAAGGCAGAGCCCCGGGGGTCGTCAACTTCTTCGTGTCGGAAGGTCAGCTGCCTGACCTCACGAGATAGATCTCACGAGCGTAAACTCAGAGGAGACCTTCGCGCTGAGCCTTCTTGCGCGCCAGCTTGCGGGCGCGGCGGACGGCCTCGGCTTTCTCGCGAGCCTTCTTCTCGGACGGTTTCTCGAAATGCTGCCGAAGCTTCATTTCACGGAACACGCCTTCGCGCTGCAGCTTCTTCTTCAGGGCGCGGAGCGCCTGATCGACGTTGTTGTCGCGAACACTAACCTGCATGTGGTTTTCACCACCTTTCTAGTTTTGAGTTGCAAGGAAATTGCAGGAAGCCGGTCTATAGCAAGGGTTGCCAATCTTGTCTAGACTCCTACCCATTGAGTCGAAGGAGAGGCCCCATGAGTGAAGAAATTACCGAGCGCCTGCTAGATGCGGCGCTGAACCATGTCGCCTTCGACGGCTGGTCCGAGACGACCTTCCGCGCGGCGGCGAGCGATGCCGGGATCGACCCGGTGGTGGCGCGCGGGCTCTATCCGCGCGGTGCGGTGGACATGGCGATCGCCTTCCATCGCCGCGGCGACGAGGCTATGTCCGCGCGCCTCAAGGAAATCGACCAGTCCGAGATGCGCTTTCGCGACCGCGTCGCGCTGGCCGTCCGCAGCCGGATCGAGGCGGTCGACGACCGCGAGGCGGTGCGCCGCGGCACCGCGCTTTTCGCGCTGCCGATGTACGCCGCCGATGGCGCCAAGCTGATCTGGGGCACCGCCGACCGCATCTGGACCGAACTGGGCGACAGCTCGCGCGATTTCAACTGGTACACCAAGCGCGCCACGCTGAGCGCCGTCTATTCCTCGACCGTGCTCTACTGGCTGGGCGACGATTCGCTCGAAAACCACGCCACCTGGGAGTTCCTCGATCGCCGAATCGAGGACGTGATGCGCTTCGAGAAGACCAAGGCCAAGGTGCGCGGCACCCCGGTGCTGGGAAAGATGCTGGCGGCCGGACCGGAAAAAATGCTCGGCAGGCTGCGCGCTCCGAAGAGTCCGCGCCACGGGCTGCCGGGCGGCTGGACCGCGCCGCGCTGAGCCCCCTGCCCTTCCCGCACGACAGCAAGACAGGACGACAAATGACCAAGACCATGCGCGCCGTCGAGATCTCGCAGCCCGGCGGTCCCGAGGTGTTGCGCCTCACCGAGCGCCCCGTTCCCGAGCCTGGACATGGGCAGGTGGTGATCCGCGTCGCCTATGCCGGGGTGAACCGCCCCGATGCGCTGCAGCGCGCCGGCAGCTACGCGCCGCCCCCCGGTGCTTCAGACCTGCCCGGTCTCGAATGCTCGGGCGAGGTGGTGGCCACCGGCCCCGGTGTCAGCTGGCCCGCCGTCGGCGATGAGGTCTGCGCGCTGCTGCCCGGCGGCGGCTATGCCGAGTATGTCGCCACGCCCGCTGCGCATTGCCTGCCCGTTCCCGCCGGAATGGGGCTGCGCGAAGCGGCCTGCCTGCCCGAGACCTTCTTCACCGTCTGGAGCAACGTCTTCCAGCGCGGCGGGCTGCAGGCGGGCGAGCGCTTCCTTGTGCATGGCGGCTCTTCGGGCATCGGCACCACGGCGATCCAGCTTGCCAGCGCGCTCGGCGCGCGGGTCTTCGCCACCGCCGGCTCGGCCGACAAATGCGCCGCCTGCGAGAAACTCGGCGCCGAGCGCGCGATCAACTACCGCGACGAGGACTTCGTCGAGGTGATGCGTGGCCTCAGCGGGGCGAACCTGATCCTCGACATGGTCGGCGGCGACTACATCCCGCGCAACGTCAAGGCGCTGGCCGACGAAGGGCGTCTGGTGCAGATCGCCTTCCTGCAAGGGCCAAAGGCCGAGCTGAACTTCGCGCAGGTGATGGCCCGGCGGCTGACGATCACCGGGTCGACCCTGCGCCCGCAAAGCGATCTCGCCAAGGCGCGGATCGCCGCGTCGCTGCGTGAACACGTCTGGCCGCTGATCGAGGCGGGCCGCGTCGGCCCGGTGATGGACTCGGACTTCGCCCTGGACCAGGCTTCGGAGGCGCATGCCCGCATGGAAGGCTCGACACATATCGGCAAGATCGTCCTCAGGGTCGCCTGACCGACGATCCCGGCTCGGCAGCCCGACTGCCGAGCCGATTCCTCAAGCCACCGCGCGGCGGTAGAAGTGCCAGCTCGCGTGGCCGAGCAGCGGCAGGACCAGCATCAGCCCCAGCAGCAGGGGCAGCGATCCCAGCACCAGCAGCACCGCGATCAGCGCGCCCCAGCTCAGCACCACCTTCGGGTTCTTCCGCAGCACGCGAACCGAGGTCATCACCGCCACCGGCGCGCCCACGTGCCGGTGTAGCAGCAGCGGGAAGGAGATCACCGAAACCGCCAGCGCCGCCAGCGCGAAGACGAAGCCCACACCGCAGCCGAGCACGATCATCCACCAGCCGCCCGGGGTGCCGAACACCTGATCGAGAAAGGCGCCGAAGCTTTCGTAGTGCGCCGGCCCCATGGTCACCTGGTGGATGAAATGCGCCGTCAGCATCCACGCGCAGAACAGCGCGATCAGATAGAGCCCCATCACCAGCATTGCCCCGAAGGCGGGCGAGCTCAGCACCGCAAAGGCATCGCGCCAGCTTGCCTCGAGCCCCATCTCGCGCCTGCGGCTCATCTCGTAAAGCCCGACCGCCGCCATCGGCCCGAGGAGCGCAAAACCCGCCGCCATGGGAAAGATCAGCGGCAGGAGCGCCTGGTGAAAGGCCATGCCCATCAGCAACAGCCCCATCACGGGGTAGATGAGCACGATGAACAGCACGTCGCTGCGACAGGCCTTGAAGTCCTCCCAGCCGGCGCGCAGCGATTCCGAAATGTCCGACATTGCCATGGTCCGCACGCGGCGCGGCGTATGGGCGTGGTCCGTCCCGAGCTCGCGCGTGGCGGCCGAGACATGCGCCCCCGCCGCCGAGAGCCGTTGCGCCGCCCAGCTTAGCGGGTTTCCGATCGTATGAGGTGTCTGTGCCATGAGCCTCCTCCCTTGGCGTCCTGCGCAGCGCCAATCGCGGGTCTGGTCCTGGCACGCGCCGATGACCAGACGGGCCGGCCACGCGTATCTCTACAGCCTAGCACGAAACACGCTCTCGGTGAATCACGTCGATGAGACGCGCGCACCCGTGGGCCATGCCCCCTTGCCCCTGTCCGCGCCTTGTCGCAGGGTCTGGCCCAAACGCCAAATAGGAGCACAGGACCATGGCCGAGACAGCCCGCACCGTCATCATCGAGCAAACCGGAGGCCCCGAAGCGCTCAAGCTGGTCGACTTGCCGGTTGGTGAGCCCGGCCCGGGCGAGATCCGCATCCGCCACAAGGCCTGCGGTCTCAACTTCATCGACTGCTACCAGCGCTCGGGTCTCTACCCGCTCGAGCTGCCCCACGCGCTCGGCATGGAGGCCGCGGGCGTGATCGAGGCCGTTGGCGAAGGCGTCACTCATCTCGCCCCTGGCGACCGCGCCGCCTATGCCGCGATGCCCGCCGGCGCATACACAGAGGTGCGCGTGATGCCCGCCGCGCAGGTCTGCAAGCTGCCCGAGAACATCTCCTTCGAGGAAGGCGCTGCGATGATGCTGAAGGGCATGACCGTCCAGTTCCTCTTCCACCGCACGACGCCGCTGAAGAAGGGCGACACGGTCCTGTTCCACGCCGCGGCGGGGGGCGTCGGCCTCATCGCCTGCCAATGGGCGAAATCCGAGGGCATCCGCTTGATCGGCACCGCGGGTTCGGACGAGAAATGCCAGCTGGCGCTCGACCACGGTGCCGACGCCTGCATCAACTACAACACCGAGGATTTCACCCAGCGCACCCGCGAGCTGACCGATGGCAAGCGTGTCGACGTGGTGATGGATTCGATCGGCAAATCCACCTTCATGGGCTCGCTCGACTGCCTCAAGCCGCTGGGGATGATGATTTCCTTCGGCAATGCCTCGGGCCCAGTAGAGGCATTCAACCTCGGTCTTCTGGCGCAGAAGGGCTCGCTGAAGGTCACCCGCCCGACGCTCTTTGCCCATATCGCCGACCCGGCAGCCTGCCAGGAAATGGCGGCGATGCTCTTCGACAAGGTCGCCTCGGGCGCGGTGAACATCCGCATTGGCCAGCGTTTCGCGCTGGAAGATGTCGCCGAGGCCCACCGCGCGCTCGAGGCGCGCAAGACCACCGGCCAGACCATCCTGACGCTCGGGTAAGCCCGCGCGCCGAATGGCAAAGGAAAAAGCGGCGCGGGTCATCCCCGCGCCGCTCTCATGTTCGCCAGAGCCTCAGCCCCGGGCGATCAGCACCGATCAGGCGATCTCTACCAGCTCGATGGCAAAGGTCAGATCCTTGCCCGCCAGCGGGTGGTTGGCGTCGAGCGTGACCTCGGTGTCATTCACCTCGACCACGGTCACCTGCACCACCTGGCCGGTGGGGGTCTGCATCTGCAGCGGGGTGCCCAGATCGAGCGGGATGTCCTCGGGGATGTCGGCACGCGGCACGGCCTGGCGTGCCTCGGCGTGGACCGGGCCATAGGCCTCTTCGGCGGGCACTTCCACGGTCTTCTTCTCGCCGACCGCCATCCCCGGCATCGCCTTGTCGAGGCCGGGGATGATCTGGCCCGAGCCGACCTGGAATTCCAGCGGGTCGCGGCCTGCGCTGGAATCAAAGGTGGTGCCGTCGTTCAGGGTGCCGGTGTAATGAATACGAACGGTGTCGCCGGTCTTGACCTGCGTCATGGGAGTCTCCGATCTTTTGGGAAAGTTCTGTGGATGGGACGAGGCCACCTGTCGCGGCGGGTTCTCGTTTGCTCTCCCCTCCAACCTAAGCATCCACGCCCGGGATTGCAAAGAGGATGTCCGGGCGGGGCCCGGGCACGGCGCCCTGCCCCTCCAAACCTTGGCAAATTCACTCTTTCGACCCGCCCCGGCCCGTGCCACCCTGCGCCGGATCGCGAGGAGGACAGTTCGCCCCATGACCCAAGCCGGCCAGATCGCCACCTGCGTCTTCGACGCCTACGGCACGCTCTTCGACGTCTCTGCCGCCGCGCGCCGCGCCGCCGAAGCGCCCGGGCAGCAGGCGCTGGCCAAAGTCTGGCCGGCCCTCTCTGCCGACTGGCGGCGCAAGCAGCTGGAATACAGCTGGCTGCGCGCGGTGACCGGCGATCACTGCAGCTTCTGGCAGGTGACGCAGGACGGGCTCGACTGGGCGATGGAGCGCCACGGCCTGACCGACCCCGAGCTGCGCGAAACCCTGCTCGGCCTCTACTGGGAGCTCTCGGCCTACCCCGAGGTGACCAAACTCCTCGCGACGCTGAAGGCGCAGGGACTGAACTGCGCCATCCTCTCCAACGGCAGTCCGGACATGCTCGAGGGCGCGGTCGCCAGTGCCGGGATTGAAAGCTACCTCGACGCCGTGCTCTCGGTCGAGGAGGTCGGCGTCTTCAAGCCTTCCCGCGCGGTCTACGAGCTCGTGGGTCAGCGCTTCGGCACGGAACCGGGAGAGGTGCTTTTTGTTTCCTCCAACGGCTGGGACGCGGGCAGCGCGGCGGCTTACGGCTTTCGCACCGCCTGGGTCAACCGCGCCGGTGAGCCCATCGACCGCCTGCCCGGCCGACCGCAGCACGTGCTGAACGACCTGACCACAATCCCGGAGCTTCTCTGATGCCCGAGTTCACCACTTCCGACGGCCTGTCGATCCATTACACCGACGAGGGCCACGGCATCCCGCTGCTCTGCCTCGCCGGCCTCACCCGCGACGGGCGCGATTTCGACTATCTTGCGCCCCATCTCGACCCCGCGAAAGTGCGGCTGATCCGCATGGATTACCGGGGCCGCGGCCAGTCCGACTGGACCGATCACACCAGCTACACCATTCCCATCGAGGGCCGCGACGCGGTCGAGTTGATGGACCACCTCGGGGTGAAGCAGGTGGCGGTGCTCGGCACCTCGCGCGGCGGGCTGATCGCCATGGTTCTGGCGGCGACGGTGAAGGAGCGGTTGCTCGGCGTCGCGCTCAACGACATCGGCCCCGAGATCGGAGGCGAAGGGCTTTCGGTCATCAAGGAGTACATCGGCCGCAACCCGGCTTGGCAGACCCATGCCGAGGCCGCCGAGAAGATGGCCATGGGCATGACCGCCTTCAAGGACGTGCCGCCGGGGCGCTGGATGGAAGAGGTGACGAAGTTCTACCGCGAAACGCCCGACGGGCTGCGCATCCAATACGATCCACGCCTGCGCGACGCGGTGCTCGAGGCGGGCGCGCAGCCCGCGCCGGACCTCTGGCCGCTCTTCGATGCCTTCAAGGGGCTGCCGCTCTGCGCCCTGCGGGGCGATGGCTCGACGCTGCTCACCGCCGAGACCTTCGCCGAGATGCAGCGCCGCCGACCGGACATGATCGCCGCCGAGATCCCCGGCCGCGGCCACGTCCCGTTCCTCGACGAGCCCGAGTCGCTGGGCGCGCTGCGGCGCTGGCTGAAAATGCTGGGCTGAGCCTCAGCCGAGGTTGAACACCCGGCTCGGGTGCAGCTCGCCGGCCTTGAAGATGCCCACCGCCACCGGCTTGCCCTCGAAGGACGCCCAGGCCTCGTCGCCGTATTCGGCCTCGCCGGGGATCACCATGCCGGGGTTGCCGTTGCGCAGCCGCGCCGCGCCCTCGGGCGTGCAGCGCAGCTCGGGCAGATCGGCAAGACCCACCTGCAGCGGCAGCAGCTTCTCGTCGAGCTCGGGGGTCTTCGCCAGCGCGTCGATCTGCTCGACGCTGATCCCGTCCGAGGCCTCGAACGGCCCGGACCAGACCCGGCGCAGGCGCAGCACGTGTCCGAAGCAACCGAGCGCCTCGCCGAGGTCGCGGGCGATCGAGCGCACGTAGCCGCCCTTGCCACAGACCATCTCCAGCTCGACGTGGTCGGCATCGACCCGCTCGAGCATGATCAGCGATTCCACGAAGAGCGGACGGGCCGAAAGCTCCATCTCCTCGCCGTCCCGCGCCCGCTTGTAGGCGCGTTTGCCATCCACCTTCACCGCCGAGAACTGCGGCGGCACCTGCTGGATGTCGCCGACGAACTGGTGCAGCGCTTCCTTGATCTCGTCGTCCGAGGGGCGCTCGGCGCTCTCGCGCAGGATCTCGCCCTCGGCATCGTCGGTATTGGTGGCCTGCCCCAGGCGCACGATGAAGCGGTAGGCCTTCATCGCGTCGGTGATATAGGGCACGGTCTTGGTCGCCTCGCCGAGCGCCACGGCCAGCACGCCGGTCGCCTCGGGGTCGAGCGTGCCGGCGTGGCCCGCCTTCTTTGCCGCCAGCGCCCAGCGGACCTTGTTGACCACAGAGGTCGAGGTCATGCCCGCCGGTTTGTCGACGATCAGCCAGCCGGAAATGTCGCGACCCTTCTTGCGTGCCATTGGTGTCCCCGCGCCTCTTCGTATGCCATCAAGGCGCGCCTGCTAGCAGGCGGGAGGCGCGGGAGTCAATCTGCGCCGGTGCGGCGGGACGCGCATGGGCGGTGCATGGAATGTGCATGACCTGTGCCTGCCCGTTCGCCTTCCCTCTGGCCGCCCCGCCCGTTAGGGTCCGCGCCAAGGAAAAAGGAGGCCCCGCCATGCTCATGGCCGATCTCGGCGATGTCCGACTTCACTACCGCATCGACGGCCCCGACGATGGCGCACCGCTGGTGCTGGCCAACTCTCTGGGCAGCGATTTCCGGCTCTGGGACGGGCTGCTGCCGCACCTGCCCGAGGGGCTGCGGATCCTGCGCTACGACATGCGGGGGCACGGCCTGTCGGACTGCCCCGAACCGCCCTATTCCATGGGCGCGCTGGTGCGCGACGCCGAGCGGCTGATGGAGCACACGGGGGTCCGTGACGCGATCTTCGTCGGCCTGTCGATCGGCGGCATGGTCGCGCAAGGGCTGTCTGCCAAGCGCCACGATCTCGTGCGTGGGGCGGTCCTGTCGAACACCGCCGCCAAGATCGGCACGCGGCAGATGTGGGAGACCCGCATCGCCGAAGTCGAGAAGCGCGGCGTCGAGGCCATCGCGGATGCGGTGCTGGAGCGCTGGTTCACCCGAAAATTCCGCGCCTCCGAGGCGATCAAGCCTTGGCGCAATATGCTCGCGCGCACGCCCGCAAAAGGCTACATGGGCTGCGCCGCCGCCATTGCGGGGACCGACTTCATGACGCCCACCTCGGGCCTGCGCCTGCCGCTTCTGGGCATTGCCGCCAGCGAGGACGGCTCAACCCCGCCCGATATGGTGCGCGAAACGACAGACCTCGTTCCCGGCTCGCAATTTGCACTGATCCGCGGGGCGGGGCATCTTCCCTTCGTCGAGAAGCCCGCGGAATACGGGCAAATTCTCACCGACTTCCTCAAGGGACAGGGGCATATCTGATGGCGAGTTTCCTGCTGATCCACGGCGCCTCGCACGGCGCATGGTGCTGGCGCGACGTGATCCCGGCGCTGGAAGAGCGCGGTCACACGGCCCGCGCCATCGACCTGCCCGGGCATGGCGCCGATACCATGCCACGCGACGAAGTCACCCTGCAGAGCTACGTCGAGGCCATCCTCGGCGCGCTCGACGCGCCGACCATCGTCGTCGCCCACTCGATGTCCGGCGTGCCCGCGACGCAGGCCGCCGACCTGCACCCGGAGAAATTTTCCCGGCTCATCTACCTCTGCGCCTTCCTGCCCGGCGACGGCGACAGCGTCACCAGCCTCAGCCGCGACTGGCCGGACCAGCCGCTGAACGAGGCGATCCGCCGCGACGAAGGTGGCGCGACCTTCCATTTCGATCCATCCCTGATCCGGGAAAAATTCTACCACGACTGTCCCGCCGCGCTCATCGACCGCGCCGCGCGGCACCTGACGCCGCAGCCGATCTCGACGCAGAAGGAACGTGTCACGCTCACCGGCACGGTAGAGCAGGTGCCGCGGAGCTACATCCTGTGCTCTCAGGACATGGCCGTGCCGCCTGACCACCAGCGTGCCATGGCGTCGGTCTTGCCAAGCGACGAGGTCTACGACATGAGCAGCGCGCATTCGCCCTTCCTGTCCGACCCCGAGGGCCTCGCCGCCCTTCTGGACCGCATCGCCCGGAGCTGACCCATGTCCGCCACGCCCTTCGACAGCGCCCACCTGCACCGCCTCTTCCCTGCTGGGGATCTCGCCAAGCTGTTCTCGGACAGCGCCGAGGTCCGGGCGATCATGATCGTGGTGGGCACGCTGGCCAAGGTGCAGGGTGACGCCGGGCTGATCCCCGAGACCGCCGCCAAGGCCATCCACCGCGCCTCGCTCGAACTCCAGATCGACCCCGGCGCGCTGGCGCAGTGCACGGCAGAGGCGGGCAGCGTGGTGCCGCCGCTGCTGGATGCCTTTCGGTCGCTGATGCAGGCACCCGACTACGCCCAGTACCTCGGCCAAGGCGCCCTCCCCGGCGATCTGCAGGACTGCGCGCTGGCGCTGCGCCTGCGGCAGGTGCTGGCCCAGTTCGAAGCCGCCACCGAGACGCTGCCGGGCAGCGACGATCTCGCCGTGCTCATGGCCGACTTGCCGGCGCTGCGCGAGGCCCTGCTCTGCGTGAGCCACAACGGCGACAGCGCCGAGGTCCTGCGCCCTGCGCTCGGCGCCGCGCTGAACCTCGGCGATCAGGGGTGGGGCGCCGAACGCATGCCCCTGACCAGGTTGGCGGATTGGGCCGCGCGGCTGATTCGCGCGCTCGCGGGGCGCGCGCCGGGCAACGCGCCGCTTGCCGCACTGAAGGCGCACGCCGGGATCCTCGGCACCTCGCTCGGCGCGGTCGAGGGATCCGCCGTGGCGCGACGCCACGTCGAGTCCCTCATCCTGCCGCAGCTGCTTCTGGCCACCGGTGCCGCGCTCTCGCTCGCGGCACGACCCTGAGCGGTGCGGCCTAGCAAACACTTGCCAGCAGTGCCGGCTTCGCGCTAACAGCAGGACAGCCACGAAGACGATAAGACCCGTCCCGAGCCAACCTCAGGCGCCGCAGGAGATCGCATTCCGCAGCGCGCGTACTATATTGCGAGTGAGACCTTGCAGAGGCATCGATTGGTGACGGAAGAAACGCTCACACCCCCACCTGAGGAAATGGCCGAAAACGCGCGCAACGCCGCGGGCTTCCTCAAGACGCTGGCGCACGAGGGACGGCTGATGATCCTGTGCCACCTCGGCTCGGGCGAAAAGTCTGTGGGTGAGCTTGAAGGTCTGCTCGGCATGCGCCAGGCGGCGGTGAGCCAAATGCTGGCACGCCTGCGCGAAGAGGGTCTGGTGAACACCCGCCGCGACGGCAAGACGATCTACTACAGCCTCGCCACCGAGGACACCGCGCGGGTGATCGGCCTGCTCTACGAGATCTTCTGCGTCAAGAAAGACTGCTGAGCCGGCGACGTGCGCCGTGCTCTCAGCGCTTTTCCGTCCAGTCCCACGGCCGGGTGAAGGCGCCGAGACATTTTACCACGGCGGCCTCCTCCTCACCGCGGCGCGACAGTTTGGCCACCAGCCCGCGGCGCGTGTCGTCCTGGACTTCGGCCACGCGCGCATTCAGACCCTGCGCTTCCAGCGCGGCGTCGTAGACGCGGGCGATCGCCCGCTTGCGCAGGTCGGGCTTGAACACCTTTCCGACCCCGGTCTTCGGCAGCTCTGGCAGGATCTCGAGGTGTTTCGGCCAGGCCGCGCGTTCGTGGATATGCACCTGCGCGTGCTTCAGCAGCTCCTCCTCGGTGACCATCGCCCCCGCGACCAGCTCGACATAGGCGCAGGGCAGCTCGCCCGCGTGGGCATCGGGCTGGCCAATTGCCGCCGCCACCGCCACCGAAGGATGGGTGAGCAGCGCGTCCTCGATCTCGGCGGGATCGATGTTGTGGCCGCCGCGGATGATCACGTCCTTGGCCCGCCCGGTGATCCACAGATAGCCATCCGCGTCGATCCGGCCCAGATCACCGGTCCGAAGGAAGCGCTCCTCGTGATAGAGATCGCGGTTGCGGTCCGCATCGGTATAGGTGCGGCCGGGGGTCACCCCGGGATTGTACACGCAGATCTCGCCAATCTCGTCTGTCGGGCATTCCTGCGAGCCCGACGCGGTCTGCCGCACGATCTTGACCTCTGTATAGGGGAACGGGAAGCCGACCGAGCCGATCTTCTTGACCCCGTCCGGCGGGTTGACCGACACGAGGCAGGTTGCCTCGGTCAGCCCGTAACCCTCGCAGATCGACAGGCCCGCAACCTCCTCAAAGCGCCGGAACAGCTCGACGGGCATCGGTGCGGAACCGGAAAAGGCGTGGCGCATGGTCGAGATGTCGGCGTCCACCTTGCGCTGCATAAGCGCCGAGACGGCGGTCGGCACGGTGATCATGAAGGTGATCTTCCAGCGCTCGCAGAGCTTCCAGAAATTGTCAAAGACCCCGTCGCCGCGATAGCCCGCCGGGGTCGGCAGGATCACATGCGCCCCCGAGGACAGGGCCGACATGATCACCACCTCGGTGGCGAAAACGTGGAACAGCGGCAGCGGGCACATGACGTTGTCGGTCTCGCGGAACAGCAGCCGCGAGCCGAGCCAGCCGTTGTAGAGCATCCCCGAGACCCTGTGCTGCGCGACCTTGGGCATGCCGGTCGTGCCGCCGGTGTGAAAATAGGCCGCGACCCTGTCGGCGGTCGACGGCGCGAAGGTGAGCCCCGTAGGCTGGCGCGTCAGCTCGGCGTTGAAGCACTTGATGTCGGCGTGATGGGTGCGCGGCAGTTTCGGGCGCAGCAGTGGCACCAGCCAGCGCTTCGGCGGGGTGAGGTAGCGGTTGAGATCCACCTCGAGCACCGTGACCACCCCCGGCGCATGGCGGCAAGCCTCGGCCAGCTTCTGGGCGATGTCGGTCTTGGGGAAGGATTTCAGCGTCACCACCACCCGCGCGCCGGTCTCGCGCAGCAGCGCCGCGATCTGCTCGGGTTCGAGCAGCGGGTTGATGGGCGCCACGATCCCGGCGACTGCCCCACCGAGGACCGTCAGCAGCGCCTCGGTGCAGTTGGGCAGCACCATGGCAACCACGTCGCCCTCCTCCACTCCCAGGCTGCGGAAGAGGTTGGCGGCCTGATTCACACGCGACTCCAGCTGCGACCAGCTCAGCGTCTCGGCCGGATCCTTTGCCCCGGAAAGAAGCTGGAAGCTGAGCGCAGGGCGCTCTCCGAACCGCGCGGCGGTCTGCGCGAGGCAGGCGTGCAGGTTCCCGGGCAGGTCCCGTTCGGACCAGGATTTCTCGGCCTCGATCGCATCGCGATCTTCCAGTGTCACGAATTGCATGCCCGCGCCGCTCCTCCACGCGCGGTACCGTCGCACGACCGGCGGCGGCACCAGTTTAAAGTGTGAGAGGTATCATAACCTCTCGCAAGGGCTGCGCCCTTAGCATGCCGCACGGTCAAGGCAAAGCCCGGAGGCCCCGGAACCGCCCAGGGATCGCTACTCCGCGGCGACCCCGTCGGTGAACTGCAGCCTCGCCAGCCGGGCATAGAGCCCTCCCTCGGCCACCAGCGCCTCGTGCCCCCCCTGCGCGACGATGCGGCCATGATCCATGACCAGGATCCGGTCGGCCTTCTTCACTGTCGCGAGCCTGTGCGCGACGATGATCGTCGTGCGCCCCTCGGCCAGCGTATCGACGGCCTGCTGCACCGCCCGCTCGCTCTCGGCATCCAGCGCCGAGGTCGCCTCGTCGAGCAGCAGCACCGGCGCGTCGCGCAGGATGGCGCGGGCGATGGCCACGCGCTGCTTCTGTCCGCCCGAGAGCATCACGCCGCGCTCGCCGAGATAGGTGTCATAGCCCTCGGGCAGCGCTGACAGGAAGTCATGCGCGGCCGCGGCGCGGGCGGCGGCCTCGACCTCGGCATCGCTGGCACCGGGGCGGCCGAAGCGGATGTTGTCGCGCGCCGAGGCCGCAAAGATCACCGGATCCTGCGGCACCAGCGCGATGTGCTGGCGGAAGCCGTTGCGGCTCATCTTGTCAAGCGGCACGCCGTCGAGCAGCACCCGGCCTGCATCGGGGTCGTAGAAGCGCTGGATAAGCTGCACGATGGTGGTCTTGCCCGCGCCGGAGGGGCCAACGAGGGCCACCGTCTCGCCCGGCTGAATGTGCAGGTCGATGCCGTCCAGAGCCTTGATCCCAGGCCGCGCGGGATAGGTGAAATCGACCTTGTCGAAGGTGATCTCGCCCCGCACGGTTCTCGGCACCGGCAGGGGCTGCACGGGATCGGTCACCGTGTCCTCGGCCTGCAGCAGTTCGACCAGCCGCTCGGTCGCCCCGGCAGCGCGCTGCAGCTCGCCGAAGATCTCCGAGAGCGCCGCGACGGCGCCGGCGACCATCACCGAATAGATCACGAATTGCACCAGCGCGCCGGCGCTCATCTGCCCCGCGCGCACGTCCACCGCCCCGGCCCAGAGCACGCCGACGATGCCGGTGAAGACGAGGAAGATCACGATCGCCGTCATGAGCGCGCGAGTCTTCACCCGTCGGCGGGCGGCGTCGAAGCTCTTTTCGGTGACCTTGGCAAAGGCTTCGCGGCTGATCGCCTCGTGGGTGTAGCTCTGCACGGTCTGCACGGCCGAAAGCGCCTCGGCGGCATTTCCCGAAGAGACCGCGATCCAGTCCTGGTTCTCGCGGCTCAGCTTGCGCAGGCGGCGGCCCAGCGTGAGGATTGGCACGATCACCACCGGCACGATCAGCAGCACCATCCCGGTGAGCTTGGCCGAGGTGAAGAGCATCAGCGTCAGCCCGCCCACGAAGAGCAGCAGGTTGCGCAGCGCGATCGACACCGACGAGCCGATCACCGACAGGATCAGCGTGGTGTCGGTGGTGATCCGGCTCAGCACCTCGCCGGTCATGGTGTTTTCATAGAAGGCCGGAGAGAGGCCGATCACCCGGTCGAAGACCGCCTTTCGGATGTCGGCCACCACGCGCTCGCCGAGCCGCGTGACCAGCGCGTAGCGGGCCGCGGTGCCGAGCGCCAGAAGCGCGGCGATGCCGAGTGCCGCCATGAAATAGCGGTCGAGCAGCGCGCCGTCCTGGGTGCCGAAATTGTCCACCACCCGGCGCACCGCCAGCGGCAGGGTCAGCGAGACGGTGGCCGTGGCAATCAACGCGAGGACCGCCGCGACCATCAACCCGCGATAGGGCTTCATGAAGGGCCAGAGAGCGGCCAGAGAGCCGAGTTTCCGGGATTTCTCGCGATCGTCCTGCACGATGGCAGCCGGGTTTCCGTGGGCCATGGCCGCTCCTTTGTCTTCAGAACGGTATTGCGGGGCGCGGCGCCCTGCGTCAAGGCGCGGCGTGTCGCGGAGGCGCGCACGCGACCCTGCAACGCGGACCACAAAGGCGCGAGTCGCTTGAAAATCACGATGTCAGGGAGGAATGGAGCGGGCGGCGGGAATCGAACCCGCGTCATTAGCTTGGAAGGCTAAGGTCTTACCACTACACAACGCCCGCGTAGTGGCGGGAGAGATATTGCAACCTTTCGGCCCGGTCAACCGCCCCCGCGCGGCTTTTGCAGGATGCCGCCGGGTTTTTGCGGTGATCCGCCCGCGCGCGGGAAACGTATCCCCAGGGTAAGGTTCCAAAGGACGCCCCATGCAAACGCTCGCTCTCTACATCGTCACCGCCGCCGTCTTCCTTGGGCTCGACATGCTCGGGCTGCGGTTCCTCATCCGCCCGGTCTTCGAGCGGCACGTGGGGCACCTGTTGGCAGAGCCGCTGCGGCTCGGCCCGGCGGCGGGCTTCTATCTGGCATACGTGGTGGGGGTGCTGGTTTTCGTCTCGCTGCCCGCCCTGCGCGAGGGCGCAACGCTGCAGGCGCTCTGGATGGGGGCGCTGCTGGGGCTGATGTGCTACGGCACCTACGAGATGACCAATTTCGCCACGCTGGCCGACTGGAGCTGGGAGCAGGTGATCGCCGACTGCCTTTGGGGCGCGGTGCTGACCGGGGTCTCTGCCTGGGCCGGGGTGGCGGCGGTAATGGCGGTCTTTGCGAAATCCCCCTAACCCTGTCGCGGGCATGAGCCCTCCTCGCCCCTGAAATCTCCGGCGGGCGAGGCGCTCAGCCCGCAAGCCGCGCCGTGAGGCGCAGCGCGAGCGGATAGGGCAGAAGCCTGAGCAGCTTCAGCGCATAGGTAAAGCGCTTGGGGAAGTGAATCTCGAAACTGCGCCCCGCCATGCCGCGGGAGATCTCGCGCGCAGCTTCTTCGGGCTCGATAATCGCGGGCATGGTGAAATCGTTCTTGTCGGTCAGCCGGGTCCGAACGAAGCCGGGGCAGACCAGCCGCACGTCGACCTGGGGCGCCAGCTCGACCCGCAGCGTCTCGGCAAGATTGATGATCGCCGCCTTGGTCGCGGAATAGGCCTGCCCCTTCGGCAGTCCCACGTAGCCCGCAACGGAGCCGAAGAGCACCAGCTGTCCACCTTCGCGCAGCACCTTTGGTGCACATTGCGCCACCAGCAGCGTGCCGGTCACATTGACCTGCACCAGTGCGGCCGTCTTCTCGGGGTCGAGGTCGACCACGCGCGCTGGATCGTAAAGCGCGGCGGTGCAGATCAACGCATCGAGCTTGCCTCCCGCCGCGATGCGTTCGGCGGCGGCTTTGAGTGTCTCGGGCTGCGCCAGATCGAGCGGAACCACCTCGGCTCCGCCACACTCCGCGGCAAGGCCCTGCAACGCATCCTCGTTGCGGGCAGAAAGCACCAGCCGCGCGCCCTGCCCTGCCAACTCCTTGGCCAACGCCGCGCCGATTCCCGAACTGGCGCCAATGAGCCATGTGCGTTTGCCCGCGTAGCCCATGGTCAGATGCGGAACAGCGGCTGCAGCAGCCGCGGAATCATCGCGCGGAAGCGCAGCGGCGCATCGGTGGCGGCAAGGCAGATGCAGGGGCCCTCGGAACCCGCCACCGGCTGGTGGTCCACCTCATCCGAGGCCACCTCGACGTCGCCGGTTCCGAAACGGCCCTCGCAGTCCGAGAAACTCCCCTGCAGCACCAGGGTCAGCTCGAGCCCGCCGTGGGTGTGCTCGGGCACGGCACGGCCCCGGGGGATGTAAAGCAGGCGCAGCGAGCCTTCGGCATCGGCGCTGAGTATCTGCTGGCGGATGCCGCCGCCGAGCATCTTCCAGCGCGGCGGCTGGCCGTTCAGCGCCTCCATCACAGGGGCGGGAAAGATGCCCGAGCCGCGTTGCGGGGGCGCGGGCGGCGGGGTGCCGTCGAGCGCGGCGAAGAGGCGATCGCGTGCATCCGCAGACACGGGTGCCGGAACCATGCCGGACAGCAGCGCGCCGCCCAGAGCCGCCTCGGTCTCGACCGCGGCGCGGCAGTCATCGCAAAGCGAGACATGTGCCGCGATCACCACAGCGAAAGGCTGCGGCAATTCGCCGGCGGCATAGGCTCGGAGCATCTCCTCGGGGATATGATGGGTGATCTTGCTCATTGGGGTCTCAGGTCGTTCAGGTCGCGCCGCAGGCGGTCGAGCCCAAGGCGGATACGGGATTTGATCGTGCCCAGCGGCAGGCCGGTGATCCGGCTGATCTCGCTATGGGGCAGCTCGTCCATGTAGGCGTGACGCAGGGCTTCGATCTGCTCTGGCCGCAGTTTCTTCAGCGCCGCGCGCAGCTGCGCCGCTTCCTGCTCCATGGCGAGAATCTGAGGTGCGTCGGGCTCCGAACTCTCGGGCTCATGAATGAGTTCCGGCTCGGGCAAGGGCTTGCGGCGGTAGAGGTCGATCTGTCGGTTGCGCGCGATACGGTAGATCCAGGCCGAAGCCTCGGCCCTGTGCGGATCGAACTGCGCGGCTTTGTTCCAGACCGAGATCATCACATCCTGCACCACATCCTCGGCGCTGCCGTCGCGCAGCCCGCCGCGGATCAGCATCGCCTTGAGCCGCGGCGCGAAGAAATCGAACAGCCGACCAAAGGCCTCGCGGTCCCTCCGGTCGCGCACGGCAAGAAGCCATTGCGTTTGTTCGGTTCGTTCGGCGGGCGTCACACGTATGTCCTTTCTCTTGCGCGGTTGCCTCATACCCGAAACGGGACCCGGACCTTCCGGCTGGAAGGCGGCGGGCGCTTCGGGCGCGGTGAGGCGGCCATCAAGAGACATGTAGAGGATACGGCGCCCGAGACGAAAAGGATCACCTTGAAGAGCGATTATTTCGAGCTTTCGGGTGGTGCTGCTGCAACGCCGTGCCCTTGGCCGCGCAAAAACTCCCTATATCGGCATTCTCAAGGAATTTGCTCTCGTCACAAGGCTTTGGTGATCCATTTGGGATCCGCGTGCGTAAGAATAATATGTCCAGTTTTCGCGGCGGAGGTTTGCGTGGCCCTAGACCTGTCTTTCGGAGTTCCCCAGCGCGTTGCGGTGATTGGCGGGGGCATCTCGGGCCTCGCCACCGCATGGCTCTTGTCTCATCGCTGCCGCGTCACGCTTTACGAGGCGGCACCCCGACTTGGCGGCCATGCCCGCACGGTTGTCGCCGGGCGCTACGGCGACCAGCCGGTGGACACGGGTTTCATCGTTTTCAACTACGCCAACTACCCGCATCTGACAGCGCTCTTCCGCGATCTCGACGTGCCGGTGCAGCGCAGCGACATGAGCTTCGGCGTCTCTTTGGATGGCGGGCGACTGGAGTATGCGCTGCGCTCGGGGAACGCGCTTTTCGGCCAGCGCAGCAACCTCGCACGGCCCGGCTTCTACGCGATGATCCGCGACATCCTGCGGTTCAACCAGCGGGCCGAGGCGGTGGCCGAGGCGCGCCCGGATGCCTCGATCAGCGAGCTGCTGGACATCATGGGCCTCGGCGGCGCCTTCCGCGAGCGGTATCTCTACCCGATCTGCGGCGCAATCTGGTCCACACCCTCGGCGCGCATTGGCGACTTCCCGGCGCAGGCGCTGATGCGCTTCCTGCGCAACCACGCGTTGCTCTCGGCAGGCGGCCAGCACCAGTGGTGGACGGTTTCCGGCGGCAGCCAGAGCTATGTCTCGCGCCTTGCCGACGCGCTCGAGGCGCGGCAGGTGTCGCTGCGTCCCGGCACCCCGGTGCGTCAGGTGACGCGGGATGACCGCCACGTGCAGGTGATGACCGACGGCGAGGCCCCCGAGACCTTCGACCAGGTGGTTTTTGCCTGTCACGCCGATGTCGCCCTCTCGCTTCTGGAAGCGGCCAGTGCCGATGAACGTCGCGCGCTCGGGGCGGTGAAGTTCCAGGACAACCATGCCGTGCTGCACCGGGATGCCCGGCTCATGCCGAACCGCCGCCGGTGCTGGAGCTCCTGGGTATTCCGCAGCGAACCCGGGGCTCCGGCCGACGTGCCCGTCGGCGTAACTTACTGGATGAACCGGCTGCAGGGCATTCCCGACAGCGACCCGATGTTCGTCACGCTCAATCCGCAGCAGGATATTCCCGACGAACTGATCTACGACCAGAACACCTTCCGCCACCCTGTGTTCGATCTGGGCGCGCTCGACGCCCAAGGGAAGATCGCCGCGCTGCAGGGGCAGAACCGAAGCTGGTACGCTGGCGCCTGGCTGCGCAACGGCTTTCACGAGGACGGATTCGCCAGCGCCGTGCGCATCGCCCGGCAGATGCTGCCCGCCGCGGTGGCCGCATGAGCGCCAGCCTCGCGGCCCAGCTCGAAGGCGGCGAGCTGCTGCACCTGCCCGCCCGGGTCACCCACGCGCGGCGCGGCGGCATCCATCATGCCTTTGCCTACAAGGTCGATTACCTGCTGCTCGATCCCGAGCGGGTGCGGCGACGCACCTTCTTCTCGCGCAATAGCTTCAACCTCTTCGCGCTGCATGACCGCGATCACGGCGGGGCTCGCGGTGCCGGCGAAGGCGCAGCCTGGGCGCGCAAGGTGTTTGCGAGCGCGGGACTCGAACGCACGACCGTGGCGCTGATGACCCAGCCGCGTTTTCTCGGCTACTGGTTCTGCCCTGTGTCCTTCTGGCTGGCGCTGCGCGGCGATGAGCTGTTGGCGGTGATTGCCGAAGTGAGCAACACCTTTGGCCAGCGCCACAGCTACCTGTGCCATCATGCCGGCTTCGCGCCGATCCGCGCCGGAGACGAGTTGACCGCGACCAAGGTCTTCCATGTCTCGCCCTTTCAGGACGTGCGCGGCAAGTATCTCTTCCGCTTCGCCATCAGCCCCGCCGCCACGGCCATCGCGATCCACCAGATCGATGGCGCCGAGGGGCTGATCGCAACGATGCACGGCGATTTCGCCGCCGCCACGCCGAAGCGCCTGCTCGGCGCGGCGCTCAAGCGTCCCGGTGGCACGATTCGCGTGATTGTGCTCATCTACTGGAATGCGCTCCGCCTGAAACTGAAGGGGGCGGACTACCGTCCGCTTCCCTCGCCGCCCGAAAACGAGGTCAGCCAATGATCCTGCCCGTAACCGCCCTGATGAAACGCCGCTTCCTTTCGACGCTCGAGCGCATCGAGACAGGCCAACTCACCCTGATCACCCCCGAGGGCACCCGTCACCGCTTTGGCGACACCGGGCCCGAAGCGGACATCCATATCCACGATTGGGCGCTGCTGCCGGCCTTGGCGACACGCGGCGAGGTGGCGCTTGGCGAGACCTATGTGGCGGGCCTCTGGCACAGCTCGAACCCTGAGCGGCTGATCCGCCTGGTGCTCGACAACCTGGATGTGGTGGAGCACTACGTCACCCCCGGTCCGCTGGCCCGTTTGCGCTTCCGGCTGATCGACCGGGTGCTGCGCGCCAACAGCCTGAGCGGCTCGTCGCGCAACATCCGGGCGCATTACGACGTGGGCAACGAGTTCTACCAGCTGTGGCTCGATCCGGGCATGACCTACTCCTCGGCGCTTTTCGCGGACGGCGAAGGCGACGAGGCCCTGCCCCGCGCGCAAGACCGCAAGTACGACCGCATCCTGTCACGGCTGAACGACGCGCCCTCGGTGCTGGAGATCGGCTGCGGCTGGGGCGGCTTTGCCGAACGCGCGGCGGAACAGGGACGCCAGGTGACCGGCATCACTCTCTCGCCCAGCCAGAAAGGCTATGCCGACGCCCGCCTCGACGGGCGCGCCGAGATTCGCTTGCAGGACTACCGAGCAACGCAAGGGCGCTTTGCCAACATCGTGTCGATCGAGATGATCGAGGCGGTGGGCGAGCGTTACTGGCCGGTCTATTTCTCGACCATCAAGGACCGGCTGGCCGAGGGCGGCCGCGCCGTGTTGCAGGCGATCACCGTGCAGGACGCCGAGTTCTCGCTCTACCGCAAGCGCACCGACTTCATCCGCCAGCACACCTTTCCGGGGGGCATGCTGCCCTGTAACGCGGTGCTGGCGCGAGAGGCGCAAAAGGCTGGGTTGGTGCTGCGCGAAAGCTTCGCCTTTGGGCAGGACTATGCGCGGACGTGCCGGATCTGGAAGAGCGGGCTGCTGCGCCAGCGCAAGCGAATCGAGAGCCTCGGCTACGGCGAGAGCTTCCTGCGCAGTTGGCAATTCTACCTCGATGCCTGCGCTGCCACCTTCGCCAGCGGCCGCACCGATGTGGTGCAGGTCGAGATGCGCCACGCGAACGAGGCCTGACCCAGCCGCAGCGCCACGGTTATTGCCCTCAAGCGGCCCAATTTCGCCCCAGTTGGGAACTACGGCTGTGTACCGGCGGGGCGGATGGCGCCCCGAAGGTTCATGCCGCGCGAGGATCCCGACATGGTGCGCAATTTTGGAATGTCATTGTTTCTTCTGGCGGGTGTCGCTGGGCCGCTGGTCGCCGCCGAGCAAGAAGTGAAGATGATGGGGCTGGGCTACTTTCCCGATGAGATCTACGTCTCGGTTGGGGACGTGATCAATTTCGTGAACGAGTCTTCCATCCCCATGTCGGCCACGGCCACCGACGCGAGTTGGGATTCTGGCGTGTTGCAGCCGGGCGAGAGCTTTGCGCTGGAAGTGACCGACGGGATGCAGGGCGCCTTCGGCGACACCCACGATGCCGAAAGCGCCGCCGCCGGCTACATCGACTACGTGAATCCGGCGCCGCTCGAACTCGAGAACAACTCCTGATCCGGCTCAGATCGGCTCGATCAGCTCCGGCCCCTCGGCACGGTTGGAATTGACCGCCGGGTCGACCCTGTGCACCTGGAGCGACGCGTCGGGCGCAGCCTTCATCAGCGTGGCCGCGCCCCGCCCCTCCTCGCCCAGCCAGAGGCCCCAGTCCTTCGGCTGCAGGATCACCGGCATTCGGTGATGCACCTGCGCCATCTCGGCATTGGCGCTGGTGGTGACAATGGCGCAGGTGCGAAAGCCCTGTCCCTCGCGCTCCCAGTCCTGCCATATGCCGGCGAAGGCCAGCACCTCACCCCGGACCGGCGCGATGTACCACGGCAGGCGCTTGCCATCCTCGGTCCTGGTCCATTCGTAAAAGCCGCTCGCCGGGATCAGGCAGCGGCGCGCGCGGCAGGCGCCGCGGAAGGCGGGCTTTTCGGCGATGGTCTCGGCGCGGGCGTTGATCAGAAGTGGGCCGTCATTGGGCGCCTTGTACCACTGCGGGATGAAGCCCCAGCGCATCGAGACAAGCAGCCGCGTGCCGTCCTCGGAGCGGATCACGTGGACGTCGTTCGTTGGGCAAACGTTGTAATTGGGCACAGGCGGCAAGTCATTGCCGGGCATGGCCTCGAAGATCTTGGCCATGGCATCGTCAGGAAGGGTGACCGCGAAACGTCCGCACATGTGCGCTAGGGTAGCGCGCCGCGGGCTGCGCGCCAGCCCCTCAGATGTCGCGCCATTCGCCCGGCGGGATGCCGTCGAGCGTCCAGGCCCCCACCGCCCAGCGGACCAGCCGCAGGCAGGGCAGCCCCACATGCGCCGTCATCCGCCGCACCTGCCGGTTGCGCCCCTCGGTGATCTTCAGCTCGATCCAGGCATCGGGCACCGATTTCCGGAAGCGCACCGGCGGGGTGCGCGGCCAGAGCTCGGGTTCGGGGATCAGGCGCACTTCGGCCGGGCGGGTTATGCCATCCTTGAGCTCCACGCCCTTGCGCAGCTGCGCGAGCTGCGCCTCGGTCGGCGTGCCCTCGACCTGCACGAGGTAGGTCTTGGGCTGCTTGAACTTCGGGTTCGAGATGCGCGCCTGCAGCTTGCCGTCGTCGGTGAGGATCAGCAGGCCCTCGCTGTCGCGATCGAGCCGTCCCGCGGGGTAGACGCCCGGCACCTTCACATAGCTCGACAGCGTCTCGCGCGCGCTGCCTTCGGTGCCCTTGTCGGTGAATTGCGACAACACGTTGAATGGCTTGTTGAGAAGGATCACCCGGGCCATGTCACGCCTCCCATCTCACACCTCCCTGCGCGCGGCAAAGAACTCTTTCAGCAGCATCTCGGCCTCGGGGGCGGCGAGCCCGTCGTAGACCTCGGGCACATGGTGGCACTGCGGATGCGCGTAGACGCGCGCGCCCTGCGCCACGCCGCCGGACTTGGGGTCAGACGCGCCGTAGTAGAGCCGCCGGATGCGGGCGAAGGAGATCGCCGCGGCGCACATCGGGCACGGCTCCAGCGTCACGTAGAGATCATGCTCGGGCAGCCGTTCCGAGCCGAGCACGGCACATGCGGCGCGCAGGGCCAGAACCTCGGCATGGGCAGTGGGATCGTTCAGCTCGCGCGTGCGGTTGCCAGCCGAGGCCAGCACCTCGCCCGCGGGCGAGACGATGACGGCGCCCACCGGCACCTCGCCGCGGGCGGCGGCCGCGCGCGCCTCGGCCAGCGCCTGATCCATGTGAGAGCGAAATTTCATCCCGCTCGCTTAGCGCGAAGCGCGGCGCTTGGCGAGTCGGCTTCCCCCGGCCCCGCCGATGCAGTATGGCGAAAGGCATGAGCAAACCCCCGTCGCGCCCCGCCAAACCCTCCGGTCCCAAGTCCCGTGCCAGCACGGGTCCGAAGGCTGCTCCGAAAGCCGGTTCGAAGCCCGGCGCCAGGCCAGGATTCAAGGGCGGACCGAAGGGTGAATTTGCAGGCGGTGCGCGCGGCGCAAAGCCCGAGGGCAAAACGTTCGGCAAACCGGCCGGTAAGCCCGCCACCAAGCCCAAGGGCCGCGGCATCGTCCGCGACGAGGCAGAGTACGCAAGCGCTCCGCGCGGCGGTTTCAAAGCGGGCGGCAAGCCCGGTGCGACGCCCGCCCCCCGCGGTGCCCGTCCCGGCCCGAAGCCTGCGCCCGAGCCTCGGCCGACCGGCACGCCGATCGCCACCGAGGACGGCCGCATCGCCAAGGTGCTGGCCCGCGCCGGGGTCGCCAGCCGCCGCGAGGCGGAGAAGATGATCGAGGAGGGCCGCGTGTCGGTGAACGGCAAGGTGCTGGAGAGTCCCGCGCTCAACGTCACCGCGAAGGACCGGATCACCGTCGACGGCGTGCCGCTGGCCGCGCCCGAGGCACCGCGCCTCTGGCTCTATCACAAGCCTGTCGGCCTCGTGACCACCACCAGCGACGAGAAGGGCCGCGAGACGATCTTCGACCGGCTGCCCGAGGATCTGCCGCGGGTGATGAGCATCGGGCGGCTCGACCTCAACTCCGAGGGGCTGCTGCTGCTGACCAACGACGGCGGCATCAAGCGCAAGCTCGAGCTGCCCTCGACCGGCTGGCTGCGCAAGTACCGCGTGCGGGTGAACGGCTCGCCCACCGAGGACATGCTGAAGCCGCTGCGCGCGGGCATCATGGTGGAGGGCCAGAAGTTCCAGCCGATGGAGGTCACCCTCGACCGCCAACAGGGCGCCAATGCCTGGCTGACCGTCGGCCTGCGCGAAGGCAAGAACCGCGAGATCCGCCGCGCCATGGCCGATATCGGCCTGACGGTGAACCGGCTGATCCGCGTGTCCTACGGGCCGTTCCAGCTCGGCGAACTGAAGGAAGGTGAGGTGCAGGAGCTCCGTCCCAAGGTTGTACGCGACCAGCTCGGGCTGGAGGGCGCGAAACCCGACAAGCCAGCGCCCCAGCGCCAGCGCCGCGGTCCACCGCCCAAGAAACGCTCCTGACGAAAGCGAATGCGGCGGCAGGCGGGCGCAGGCGCCCAAATGCGGTCATTCTTGTCCTAATGCGCCGTTAACGCTCAAGAAGTTTTCACGGATTGGGCGGGATGACGCCCTCATTTCGCCCGGATTCGGCGACAATCTCAGGGGCATGAGCACACTTCTCGCCCTGACCATCCTTGCCGCGACCTCTGCCCTCGTTCTGGGCAATATCCGCGTTGTCGCGATCGACACCTTCCGCGCGCTGGCCGACGCCACCTCCCGCGCCCGCGCCAGTGGCACATTGGGCGCGAAACTGGCCTTCGGGCTGCTCTGGCTGATGATCTTCCTGCTTGGGTATGTATGACCCGGCCCCGTCCCGACCAAGCGCGCGCCGCCTGACGGTGCCGCCCCCTTCCCGGTTGCCCGGTCAGAGACCCGCGGCCGTCATACCATGGACCCAACCACGGACCTGAGCATGAGAATGACACGACCTTCTCGCCAGCAGCCCCAATCCCCCGGCCCGCTCGAATCCGGCATTGGCGTCCTGATGCTCGCGGTCTTCCCGCTGCTGCTGCTGCTCTTCCAGGGCCCGCCCGCCACCGCATTCACCGCCGTGCTGATGCTTTCGCTCTTCGCTGTGGCGGTGCGGCTGATCCACCGCGGCGCGACCATTGCCGCGGCCTATGATGCCGCAGAGAGCGCCAAGGCCCCGCGCCTGCCCCGCAAGATGATCGGGTCGGCGCTGCTTGGCCTGCTTGTGATGATTCTCGCCGGGCACCATTTCGTCTCCCTGGTGATGCCCTTCGGGCTCGGCGTGCTCGGCTTCGGGCTCGGCGTCGCCGCCTTCGGCAGAGATCCGCTCACCGACAAGGAAGGCGCCCCCGGCGAGGAGCTCCGCCAGCTGCGCACCCAAGAGACGCTCGACCGGATCGACGCGGCGATCACCGTCGCCGTGGCCGATGTTGCCGCGCTTGGCGATGCAGAGCTCAGCCGCCGTGCCGAAGCCCTTCAGTGCGGGGTGATGGGGCTGCTGCACGCGATATCGCAGGATCCGCTTGCCGCACGCCGCCTGCGCAAGCCCGTGGCGCGCTTCCTCGACCTTCTTGGCAAGGAGAACGCCCGGCTGATCGACGCCTGGAACACCGACGACCGCCTTCGGGCGCGGCGGCGCTACCTCGGTCGGCTGACCGCCCTCGGCGAAGCCTTCGAGGACCGCCTGCGCAAGGCAGGCGCCGAGCAGGGCCGCGACGCCTACGACGTCGAAGCGGAGCTTCTGTGGAACCGGATGGTCGACAAGCAGGTCGCCTGAGGCTTCCCTACCGGAACTCCCCCCTAGCAAGTACCCTGCGAACCGCTTAGGTTCTTGTTGAACCGAGAGAGCTTGCGGGGACCATCATGACCGACAAGGGCTTGCGCAAGGTGGCCTACGTGCTGCTGATCGTGCTTCTCTTCGGAGTCACTTCCGGCTGGCTGGGAGGGCTCTGACCTTGGCACAACGCTACGGCGGAAAGTACAGCCCCGACGGGTCTTCCACCGACGGCAAGACGCAGGACGAGCGCCCGCTCTACCATGGCGCGCGCGTCGATCCCGTTGGCGCACGCTCGAACGTGCTCTTTGTGCCGCCCATCATCCTTGCCGCGACCTCGCTCACGTCCGGCGCCGCCGGGCTGGCGGTCGGGCTGGTCGGTGCCGGCGTGCTTTTGCTGGGCGCCTGGCTGCTGCGCGACGGGCTGCGTGCCCAGGCCGCCTACGACGAGCGCAAGATCGCCCGCCGCCCGGCGATTCCCCGGAAATTCTTCGCCGCGGTCTGCGCCGGTGTCGGCGTCGGCCTCGCCGCCCTCAAGACCGATCCCGGCATGGTCGCCCCGGTGCTCTACGGCCTGTCGGCCTTTGCGTTGCACATCGGCGCCTTCGGCATCGATCCGATGAAGCACAAGGGCATGGAAGGCGTCGACACCTTCCAGCAGGACCGCGTTGCCAAGGTTGTGGACGACGCGGAGACCTATCTTACCGCCATGGAGGACGCGGTGCGCCGCGCTGGCGACCGCCAGGTCGAGGCGCGCGTGCAGCGCTTCCATTCCAAAGCCAAGGACCTCATCCGCACCGTCGAGGAAGACCCGCGCGACCTGACCGCCGCGCGCAAGTACCTGGGCGTGTACCTGATGGGCGCGCGCGACGCCGCGGTGAAATTCGCCGACATCTACAGCCGCACCCAGGACCGTGGTGCGAAATCCGATTTCATGATGTTGCTGACCGACCTCGAAGAGAGCTTCGGCCAGAAGAACCAGAAGCTCCTGCTGGATAACAATGCCGATCTTACGGTGGAAATCGACGTGCTGCGCGACAGGTTGCAGCGCGAAGGCGTGCGACTGAAAAAGCCTGAATGAGAGACAGTCACGGAGGAAGTCCGATGTCCGAGAATGTGAGAACCAAGGCCCAGCAGGAGCTGGCACTGGTGGAAGAGGTGAATGCTGTGATCCTGCCCGACCCCAAGCCCGCGGATGAGGTTGAGAGCTTCGAGGCGGCCTCCCCCGAGGTGACCGAGGAGATCCGCGCGCGCATGGACGAGATCGACATGGATGACACCCAGTCGATCGTCTCCTTCGGTTCCGCCGCCCAGGCCGAGCTGCAGGAGATCAGCCAGGCGATGCTTTCCGACGTGCGCAACAAGGACGTCGGCCCGGCGGGCGACAGCCTGCGCGACATCGTCACCACCATCCGCGGGTTCTCGGTTTCGGAACTGGACGTGCGCCGCAAGCGCAGCTGGTGGGAGAAGCTGATCGGCAAGGCCGCCCCAATGGCCAAGTTCACCGCCCGCTACGAAGAGGTGCAGACCCAGATCGACAAGATCACCGACAACCTCCAAAAGCACGAGCATACGCTGCTCAAGGACATCAAGTCCCTGGATATGCTCTATATCAAGACCCTGAACTTCTACGACGAGTTGGCGCTCTACATCGCCGCCGGCGAGAAGAAGCTCCAGGAAATCGACGCCACCGGCATTCCCGCCCGCGAAGCGGCCGTCGAGGCCGCGTCCGAGGATCAGAAGGTGATGAAAGCGCAGGAACTGCGCGACCTGCGTGCCGCCCGCGACGATCTCGAGCGCCGCGTGCATGACCTCAAGCTGACGCGGCAGGTGACCATGCAGTCGCTGCCCTCGATCCGGCTGGTGCAGGAAAACGACAAGAGCCTCGTCACCAAGATCAACTCCACGCTGGTCAACACCGTGCCGCTCTGGGAAACCCAGCTGGCGCAGGCGGTGACCATCCAGCGCTCGTCCGAGGCCGCCGCCGCCGTGCGCGACGCCAACGACCTGACCAACGAGTTGCTCACCTCGAATGCCAAGAACCTGCGCGAGAGCAACGCCGCCATCCGCACCGAGATGGAGCGCGGCGTTTTCGACATCGAGTCGGTCAAGGAGGCCAATGCCGACCTGATCGCCACGATCGAGGACAGCTTGCGCATCGCCGACGAAGGCAAGGCGCGCCGCGCCAAGGCAGAGCAGGATCTCAAGCACATGGAGGCCGAGCTGCGCGACACGCTGGCCTCGGCCAAGGCGCGCTCCACCGGCACCGGCGACGTGGCGGCGACCTCGGTTCCCGCGGGGTCGTGACCATATGCGGAGGTGGGCTCGTTTCGTACTGGGTATCTTGGTTTGCGCGGGCCTCGCGGCCTGCGACAGTTCCGCCCTTGCACCGCGCAGCACCGGCGTGATGCCCCAGCCCCGCCCGTCGGGGCTGAGGCCCGAACCGCCGGCCGCGATCGCCACCCCGCGCCAATCCCTCGCGAGCTACGATCTCGAGGTTTATTACGCGAGGGTGCAGGCGGACCTGCTCTCGCAGGGGCTGCTGCGCACCGATGGCGGCGGTCCCGACACCCCGATCACCGACACCATGCTGGCGCGCAACTTCGAACGCATCGCGCTGGCCGAGGAATACGCCCGCGGCGAGGGGCTGAAACCCTCGCGCGGCGAGCTAGGCCGCGTGAAGAAATGGGAACAACCGGTGCGGGTCTCGATCGAATTCGGCGCGCACGTGCCGGAAGACCAAAAGGTGACCGACAGCAACATGCTCGGCTCCTATGTCAGCAGGCTCGCCAAGATCACCGGCCACCCGATTTCCATGTCGACCAATCGACCCAACTTCCACGTGCTCTTCATGTCGCAGGACGACAAGGCCGACGTCGCCCCGCGCATCAAGCAACTCGTGCCCGACGTGAACCCCACCGCGCTGTCGGTCTTCGACAACCTCCCGCGCGAGATCCACTGCCTCGTCATCGCCTTCTCCGAGGAACCGGGCGGCTATGCCTACGGCCAGGCGATCGCGGTGATCCGCTCCGAGCACCCCGATCTGCTGCGCCGCTCCTGCGTGCACGAGGAGGTGGCGCAGGGTCTCGGCCTTGGCAACGACAGCCCCGAGGCGCGGCCTTCGATCTTCAATGACGACGACGAGTTCGCCCTGCTCACCAGCATGGACGAGAAGATGCTGAAAATCCTCTATGACCCCCAACTCAAGCCCGGCATGGATGCCGCCGCCACGCGGCCGATCGTGGCGGAGCTTGCCGCGCAGCTCACCGGCGGGCTCGGGCCGAGCTGAGAGCGGGTCAAGACGACGGGCCACCACAAGGTCAGACCAAGACAGGAGACGATCATGGGTATTTTGGATTTCCTCTCGGGACAGTTCATCGACGTCATCCACTGGACGGATGACACCCGCGACACGATGGTCTGGCGCTTCGAGCGCGAGGGGCACGAGATCAAGTATGGCGCCAAGCTGACGGTGCGCGAGGGGCAGGCAGCGGTTTTTGTCCACGAGGGCCAGATCGCCGATGTCTTTACCCCGGGTCTCTACATGCTCGAGACCAACAACATGCCGATTATGACCAGCCTGCAGCACTGGGATCACGGCTTCCGCTCGCCCTTCAAGTCCGAGGTCTATTTCGTCAACACGACGCGCTTCAACGGGCTGAAGTGGGGCACCAAGAACCCGATCATCTGCCGCGACCCCGAGTTCGGCCCGGTGCGGCTGCGGGCCTATGGCACCTATTCGGTGCGCGTGTCGGATCCGGCGAAATTCCTCGTCGAGATCGTCGGCACCGATGGCGAGTTCACCTCGGGCGAGATCAGCTTCCAGATCCGCAACATCATCGTGCAGGAGTTCTCACGCCTCATTGCCTCCTCGGGGATCCCCGTGCTCGACATGGCGGCCAACACGCAAGAGCTGGGCCAGATGCTGTCCAAGGGCATTTCGGCCACCATCGCGGAATACGGGCTCACCCTGCCCGAGCTCTACATCGAGAACATCTCGCTGCCCGACGCTGTGGAACGGGCGCTCGACAAGCGCACCTCGATGGGGGTGGTCGGTGATCTCGATGCCTACACCCGCTTCCAGGCTGCCGAGGCGCTGGGGGCCGAGGGATCAGCGGCCGGGCAGGCCATGGGCACCGGCTTTGGCGCCGGCATGGGCATGGCGATGGGGGGCGCGATGACCGGCGCTCAGGCAGGGCCGTGGGGCGCGCGTCCGCAGCAAAGTGCTGCCGCCGCTCCGCCTCCCCCGCCGCCGCCGCCGGTCGAGCACGTCTGGCACGTGGCTGCGAATGGCGAGACGCAGGGGCCTTTCTCCAAGGCGCGCATGGGCCGGATGGTGACCGAGGGACAGCTGACCCGTGAAAGCTATGTCTGGACCCAAGGGCAGGACGGCTGGAAGCGCGCCGAGGACGTGACCGAGCTGGCACAGCTCTTCACTGTTCTGCCGCCGCCTCCACCGGGAGCGTGACGGGACTGTAGGAGGCGGGCACCGGCGCCTCCGTTTCCGCCTGCCCCAGCAGCGCCGGGGCAAGGCAGGCATCCGCCGGGAAGCTCACCGCGTCGTCGCGCGTCGCCGGGAAAGGCCGCGTGGGGCTCACTTGCGAGGCGATCACCAACCGTCCGTTCAGGCACAGGTCCTGCGCCGCGTTGCCGATGTTGAAGCCGAAGCCCTCGCGCCCGCAGTCGGTGCCGAAGCCGTTCATGTTCCACGCCTGCGGCATCGGGCTTTGCTCGCTGAATACCTCGAAGGCGTCCTGTTTCGGGCGGAAGGTCAGCGACCAACTGGTTTCGTCGGTCTTCATCCCGAGCGCCCAACGACCGATCGGCTCGTCCTCGAAATAGCCATCGACCATGAAGCACTCGACGTCCTCGGCATAGACGTAGTCGCGTTCGGCCAGCGCCGCATCGATGGCGATTGCCCCGCGCATCTCGTAGCCGCCGTTGCCCCGCCACTCGAAGCGCCAAGCCAGATCCGAGGCCAGCCCCGTGCCCGGCCAGCCCGCCACCGCAAGCGCCGCAATGCCCGCGCCTTTCGTCCAACTCCGCATGTACTGCTCCGCCGTGCCTCGCATGCGCATCAGCGTAGACACTGCGGCTCGGAATGCAAAAGTGCCGAGAGTGAACTTGTCGTGTGCGCGCCTTCCTCAAGGCGGGGGCGCGCGCAACGGGACGGCGAAACCTCTTCGGGCAAGAGCCCCGTATCAAAACCGGTTTTCACCGCCGCTCGCTCCGCCTAGGGTGGCCCTGCCGGAAAAAGGCGGATCTGGAGGACCTTCGGGCATGAACGAAACCCACCGTTTTCCCTGCGAACAATGCGGCGCCGACTACCGCTTCGACCCGGCGTCCAACGAACTGGTCTGCGACCACTGCGGCCACAGCCAGCCGGTCGAATCTGCCGGTCCTTGGGAAAGCGACATCCGCGAACTCGACTTCCGCGCCGCCATGGACAACCTCCTGCCGTTGCAGGAGATGGAGGAGTTGCGGGTCACCAAATGCCCGAACTGCGGCGCCGAGGTGGAGTTTGACCCAGATGCCCATGCCACAGAATGCCCTTTCTGCGCGACGCCAGTGGTCGCCGATACCGGCACCAACCGGCAAATCAAGCCCAAGGGAGTGCTGCCCTTCGCGCTTGACGAAACGACCGCGCACAAGGCGATGAACGATTGGCTCGGGCGGCTCTGGTTCGCGCCGAACGGGCTCAGGGACTACGCGCGCAAGGGTCGCAAGATGCAGGGGATTTACGTGCCCTACTGGACCTTCGACGCCAAGACCCGCAGCGCGTACAGCGGCGCGCGCGGCACCGTCTACTACGAAACCCATACCGTTATCCGCGATGGCAAGCGCCAGCAGGTACAGGTGCCCAAGGTGCGCTGGACCCCGGTGCGGGGACGGGTGGCCCGGTTCTTTGACGACGTGCTGGTGCTGGCCTCGAAGTCGCTGCCCAAGCGTTTCACCGACGCGCTCGAGCCCTGGGACCTCAGCCGGCTCGAGCCCTACCGCCCCGAGTTTCTCGCCGGGTTCCGCGCCGAGGGCTACCAGGTCGACCTTGACGCCGGCTTCGTCGAGGCGCGGCACCTCATGGACCGGCAGATCACCCGCGACATCAAGTTCGACATCGGCGGCGACCAGCAGCGGATCACCTCGGTCGACACGCAGGTCTCGGAGGTCACCTTCAAGCACGTGCTGCTGCCGGTCTGGCTGGCGGCCTACAAGTTCCGCGGCCAGACCTACCGCTTCGTGGTCAATGGCACCACCGGGCGGGTGCAGGGCGAGCGCCCCTGGTCGGCCTGGAAGATCGCCGTGGCGATCATCCTCGGCACCATCGCCGCAGCGCTGATCGGCTACATGTTGTCACAGTCGCAGGGCAGTGGCGGCTTCACGGTGCCCATTGGCTATTGAGCGCGACCGGGGCTCCGCGCTAGGTATAGCGCTAACACATCTCAGAACACGAGGGAGCGCGAGATGATCCTCTGCTGTGGCGAGTCGCTGATCGACATGCTGCCCCGGACCAGCTCCGGCGGCGAGCCCGCCTTTGCCCCGGTGGCCGGTGGCGCGGTGTTCAACACCGCCATAGCGCTGGGGCGGCTGGGGGCGCCTGCGGGCTATTTCGGGGGCCTGTCCACCGACCTCTTCGGCACCATCCTCGCCGAGGCGCTGACCGCCTCGCAGGTGGATTTTGCCGCCTGCCCGCGCTCCGACCGCCCCACGACGCTGGCCTTCGTGACCCTGGTCGACGGGCACGCGCGCTATGCCTTTTACGACGAGAACACCGCCGGACGGATGCTGGCGGAGTCTGACCTTCCCAAGCTCGGGGATGAGACCTCAGCGCTCTTCTTCGGCGGCATCAGCCTCGTGTCTGAGCCCTGCGCCGACACCTATGCCGCACTCTGCGCGCGGGCGGGAGAGCGGGTGGTGATGATCGATCCCAACATCCGCCCCGGGTTCATCAAGGACGAGGCGCGCTACCGCACCCGGCTCGCCGGGATGCTGGCGCGGGCCGATATCGTGAAGATCTCGGACGAGGACATGGAGTGGCTCGGCACCACTCCCGAGGCGCTGATCGCGGGCGGCACCGCGCTTGTGCTCGAGACCCGTGGTGCCGAGGGCGTTCTCGCGGTGACCGCGCGCGGCCGCATCGACGTGCCCGCGACCCGTGCGACGGTCGTCGACACCGTCGGCGCCGGCGACACGTTCAACGCAGCGCTGCTGGCGGGGCTGGAGCGGGACCGCCTGCTGACCCGCGCCGCCCTGCGCGAGGCCACCCTCGACGCACTGCGCCCGGCGGTTGCACTCGGCGCGCGGGCGGCAGCGGTGACCGTCAGCCGCGCCGGCGCCAACCCGCCCTGGGCGCACGAACTGGAGGCCGGCGCATGAGGGCGCTGATCCAACGCGTCTCGGAAGCCAGCGTGACGGTCGAAGGCGCGGTGGTCGGCGAGATCGGCCCGGGCCTGCTGATCCTCATCTGCGCCATGCAGGGCGACACCGAGGCGCAGGCCGACAAGCTTGCCGCCAAGATCGCCAAGCTGCGCATTTTCCGCGACGACGAGGGGCGGATGAACCGCTCGGTGCTCGACACCGGAGGCGCGGCGCTGGTGATCAGCCAGTTCACCCTCGCCGCGGACACCCAGCGCGGCAACCGCCCCGGCTTTTCCGCCGCCGCCGCCCCGGCGGAGGGCGAGCGGCTCTACGAGTATTTCGCCGGGCGCGTAGCGGCGCAGGGCATCGCAACTGCCACCGGCCGCTTCGGCGCCGACATGAAGGTGGCGCTGCTCAACGACGGGCCGGTGACGATCTGGATGGACAGCGAGGACTGAAGCCCCGCCGGATCACAGTGTCGATCCGTCGACCAGCGTCCCGCGCAGGTAGGCCAGCCGCAGAACTGCACGGGCCAGCGCGTACCTCTGGGTGATCTCTTCCTCCTGCGCCCGCAGCGCGCTCGAAAGAGGGCCAAGGAGCTCCGCCGCGGTCATCTGCCCGGTGCGTTCCATCTGCCTTGCGCGAACTGCCTCCGCCACGGCCGAAGCCCGCATCTTTTCCGCCTCGCCGAGCCCAATGCGTAGGGCCTCGCGCTCCCGTGCCACCGCAGCGATCTCGAAGTCGCCCGGGGTTGACTCCACCGGCGACCAGCGCGGGCCCGCGGTCGGCGGAGCCCAGTCCCCCGCCTCGCTGCCCTCGCCGTCATAGCCAAAGGCTTCCTCCAGCGCGGCCAGTTCCTCGGGCGAGCGGCGCGCATCAAGGCCATCGAACAGCATGTTAAGGGTCCGGCGTTCCTGCGCCTCGACTCCGGCGCGCAGGATACCGGCCTGCAGCTCCGAGAGCAGCGGCGGCGAGACCAGCTCGCGTATCGCGCCGATGCCCGCAACTCCACCGAGCCGGCTGTCGCCCATCGCCGCCAACTCGGAGCGGGCGCGCTGCGCCTCTGCCCCGGCATCGACCCGTTCCGCGCGCAGCCACGCCACCCGGGCGCGCAGCTCTTGCAGGCGCTGCGCGGGGACGAGGCCCGCCGCGACCGCCCGCGCAATCGGCCAGTCTAGCGAGGCGACATCGCGATAGGCCGCCTCGAGCAGGTCCGCGCGAGCGTGCGCCTCCTCGGCATCGAGATGGTGACCGATCGCCTCGAAGACCTGCCCGTTTGCCCCGTCCACCAGCGTCAGCGCGGCCTGGTCAATCTCGGCCAGGGCGAGGTCGCGTTCGGCCTGCTTGCGCGGCGTGTCGAAGCGCTCGGGCCGGGACTGAACGCTCTGCGACATATGCGCCAGCACTGCCAGCGACAGGTGCGGGCCGAGATCCGGCAGCCAGTCCAACTCGTCGGCCTTGCCACGCAGCCAGGCCAGGCGCAGCTCGGAGACCGACCGGAAGCCGCCGCCCTCCAGCACCGCACGCGCGATGGCCGCGTAGGGCGTCCCGGGCAGAATTGCTCCCGGTCTTTGCGCCAAGGTTCCGATCACTTTGCCCCGACCGTCGGCGCGCAGGCGCATGGCCTGCGGCGCGGTCGTCCCAACGGGGTCCGAACCCGCGTTGGTGTATACTTGCATGCATCCGGGCAGCAACGCGACCAGCGCAATGCCGCAGCCCAGACGGAAAGACGATGCACGCATCTCTCCTCCCCTCGATCACTCGTTCAACACACGCGGCAACGCGCCGCTCTCCTACAATCCCGCAGGGCGAGAGATCCCACCGCCCGGCACCATTTGCCCCGGACGTGGCAAGGCGGCCACGGCGCGCCGGTCAGGACGCGCCGTAGCCGCACTTGTCGAAGATCGCACCGCTCTGCCTGAATCGGGCCGCTCTTGTAATGGGACCGGCGACCGTGCTCCTGCACCGGGGTTACCTTATTTTCGCCACATTCAACGAGCTCACGGGTGCGCACGGCCCACGATCGCGACGCTGTCGTTGCTGGAATGCCGCATGGTCGCCGGGGCGACAGTTCAGCCCAGCAGCGCGGAGATGAGAGGAATCTTGTGCGGCGCATCGCAAAGAGTGAGCAACAGCTCGGAAAGCTCGGGCTCGTCCACCCGCTTGGCGGCGGCCTTGGGAGTGAACCACTTGCGCTTGCGTTCCTTGCGCTCTTTCCAGTCGCGCGAGAGCGTGTCGACGATCATCGGATAGACCCGCACACGGCAGCGCAGCGCCGTGCCGTCATCGCGCTGCTTCGGGTAGTGATAGACGCCGATCTCTTTCTTGCCGATATGCCCCTTGGCCCCCGCTTCCTCGAGCGCCTCGATCTCGGCCGCAGCCCAGGGCTTCTTGCCGTCCATCTCCCAGCCCTTGGGCATCACCCAGCGCCCGGTATCGCGCGAGGTCACCATCAGCACCCGAAGCTTTCCGGTCTTGTCCCATTGCATGGGAAGCGCCGCGATCTGCTCACCGAGTGAGGTCATTCCGTCCGATACCTATTGGGAAACCCAAGCCTGTTACGTGAGCAATGTAACCAGGATGTGACGACGGACAATGCGGGACGCTGAAACGGCAAAGGGCGACCCGGTCCGGGCCGCCCCCAGGCAGAAGCACTTGGCGGGATCAGTTGTCGTCTTCGGCTTCGGCCACCATGCGCGCGTCCTCGCGCAGTTCTAGCCACATCGCGTTCATCACCGCGAAGAGCGCCGCCAGCGGGAGGCCGAGGATCCAGGCGAAATACCACATAAGGTCTCTCCTTGTTTCAGTAGGCGCTGTGCGAGCGTGTCACGTCTTCCTCGGTGACCTTGCCCCAGAGCACTTTGTAGACCCAGGCCGTGTAGGCCAGGATGATCGGCAGGAAGATCACCGTCGCAACCAGCATGACAAAGAGCGTCAGGTGCGAGGACGAGCTGTCCCAGACTGTGAGCGAGCTGCGCGGATCGACGGTCGATGGCAGGATGAACGGGAACATGGTCAGCCCGACGCTGGAGATCACCCCGAGGATCGCCAGTTTCGACCACAGGAAGGTCGAGACCTCGAACCCCTCACGCAACCCGCGCACCGCCATAAACATGCCGCTGAAGCCGAGGATCGGCGCGATCAGTATCCACGGGCGCTCGGCATAGGCCATGAGCCACGAGCCCTCGTGCGCCACCTGCTTGAAGAGCGGATTCGAGGGGCCGTCCGTCACGATCTCCGAGGTGATGTGGAAGCCGTCGATGCCGAAAGCCAACCACAGCCCCGCCAGCGCATACCCACCGGCGGCAATCATCCCGGCCACGGTGCCGATGCGCTGCGCACGGAAGGCGACCATTCCTTTGGTCTTCACCGAGAGCCAGGCCGCGCCGTGCATGATCAGCATCGACAGCGAAACAACTCCGCAGAGCAGCGCGAAGGGCCGCAGCAGCCCGAGGAACTTGCCATAGAAGGTACCGTCGTACATCGGCATCAGGTCCTCGGTCAGGTGGAAGGGCACGCCCAGCAGCACATTGCCCACCGCCACACCGAAGAGCAGCGCCGGGGCCGCGCCGCCGACGAAGAGCGCCCAATCCCAGCCGCTGCGCCAGCGCGCACTCTCGCGCTTGGAGCGATACTTGAACCCCACCGGGCGCAGGATCAGCGCCGCGAGGATGGCGAACATCGCCAGGTAGAAGCCCGAGAAGCTGACCGCGTAGAGCGGCGGCCAGGCGGCGAAGATCGCGCCGCCACCGAGGATGAACCAGACCTGGTTGCCCTCCCAGACGGGTCCGATGGTGTTGATCACCACGCGGCGCTCGACATCGGTCTGGCCGACGAAAGGCAGCAGAGCGCCGACCCCCATGTCAAAGCCGTCGGTGAGCGCGAAGCCGATCAGCAGCACGCCGAGCAGCGCCCACCAGATCAGGCGGAGAACTTCGAAACTGATAAGATCATGCAAGATCATGACGGTTACTCCGCAGGTACATCGGCAAAGGGGCCCTTGCCGTCATGAGTGCGCAGCCGGTGCTCGTGCCGCGTCATCCATTGTTCGGTTTCCTCGACATCCTCCTGCGGACCCTTGCGGATGTATTTCAGCATGAGGCCCATCTCGATGATGAAGAGCACGGTGTAGAAGAGCGCGAAGCCCGCGAGGGTGAACAGCAAGTCGCCAACGCTCAGGTTCGAGGCCGAGAGCGCGGTTGGCAGGATGCCGTCGACCGTCCAGGGCTGGCGGCCGTATTCGGCCACGATCCAGCCCATCTCGGCGGCGATCCAGGGCATCGGGATCCACGCTACGGCGAGCATCAGCGCCCAGCGGGGATATGTCCCGCGTCGGAAGTTGCTGAGCACGAAGAAAAGCCCGGTGAGCGCGATGAACGAGAAGCCGAGGCCGACCATGATGCGGAACGACCAGAACAGCGGTGCCACGCCCGGCACGGTGTCATCGGCCGCCATCTTGATCTGCTCCTCGGTCGCCTCGCGCGGGTCGTCCACATAGCGCTTCAGCAGCAGCGCGTAGCCAAGGTCGGCCGAGTGCCGCTCGAAGCTCGCCCGCACCTCCTCCGGGGCGGCGTCGCGCTCGGCGCGGATCGTCATCAGCTCGTCATAGGCGATGATGCCCGAGCGGATGCGCTGCTCGGATTCCGCGACCAACTCATTGATGCCGGGGATTTCCTCGGTCAGCGAGCGGGTGCCGATCAGCCCCATGACCCAGGGAACATGCACTGCGTAATGGGTCTCGCGCGCGTTCTGGTCGGGAAAGCCAATCAGGGTGAAATGCGCGGGGGCGGGCTCGGTCTCCCACATCGCCTCGACGGCGGCGAGCTTCATCTTCTGGGTGTGGCTGGCCGAGTAGCCCGACTCGTCTCCCAGCACGACCACCGACAGCGAAGCCGCGAGCCCGAAAGAGGCCGCGACCGAGATCGACCGGCGCGCCAGCTCCACGTGGCGGCCTTTCAGCATGTACCAGCACGATACGCCCAGCACGAAGATCGAGGCGGTGATATAGCCCGCCGAGACGGTATGCACGAACTTGGCCTGCGCCACCTCGTTGAAGACCACCTCGGCGAAGTTGGTCATCTCCATGCGCATGGTCTCGGGATTGAACTCGGCCCCGACCGGATTGACCATCCAACCGTTGGCGATGAGGATCCAGAGCGCCGAGAAGTTCGATCCGATCGCCACCAGCCACGCGACGATGCAATGCCCGACGCGCGACAGCTTGTCCCAGCCGAAGAAGAACAGCCCGACGAAGGTCGCCTCGAGGAAGAAGGCCATCAGCCCCTCGACCGCCAGCGGCGCGCCGAAGATGTCGCCGACGTAGTGGCTGTAGTAGCTCCAGTTCATGCCAAACTGGAATTCCATGGTGATCCCCGTGGCCACCCCGAGAACGAAGTTGATCCCGAACAGCGTGCCCCAGAATTTCGTCATCTGTCGCCAGATCGGACGCCCCGTCATCACGTAGACCGTCTCCATGATCGCGACGAGGATCGACAGACCCAGCGTCAGCGGCACGAAGAGGAAGTGATAGAGCGCCGTCATCGCAAACTGCAAACGCGACAGCTCGACAACATCGAGCTCCATGTCAGTACTCCTCTGCGCATGTGGCCTAGAGGCAGGCTCCCTGAACGGCGGCCCCGAGCCCCTTGGTCCACAAGTTAAATTTCGAGGTGGGCGGCCACTTTTTACCGAACGACACCCTTCAGGTGCCCTGCTACACCCCGCCATTGTGACAGCGGATTGATCTGCATCAAGTTCATCATGTTTCTGGGATATAGCTTTTGAGATCGATCACCTGATCGGCAGCCGCCAGTTCCGCGGCGCGGTGCGAGGCCGTGACAATCGCCGCGGCTGGCAGAAATTTCCTCACCCCCACCAAGACTTGTCTGGCGGCTTCCGGATCGAGCCCCTCGGTTGGCTCATCCAGAAGCAGCAGCTTCGGGCGGCGCAGCAACGCCCGCGCCAGCACCAGGCGGCGGGCCTGACCGCCCGAAAGACCGGACCCGCCCTCACCCAAAGGTGAACAGAGGCCGCCTCGCTCCGCGACCGTCTGCGCCAGATGCACTGCCTCCAGAGCGTCCATCGCCTCGGCCTCGCTCAGCCCGGGGCGGGCGAGCGCGAGATTCTCGAGGACCGTGCCAGACACCAATGCCGCGCGCTGCGGCACGAGGGTGAGTACCTGGCGCAGTTCTTTGTCGCGCCACGCGGTCAGGGGGCGGTCCAGCAACAGAACCTCACCCGCCGTCACAGGCTCCAATCCGGCGACAACGTCGAGCAGGGTCGATTTTCCGAGCCCCGAGGCGCCGCGAAGGGCGAGGGTCTCCCCCGCCCGCACCGACAGCGAAAGGTCGTGCAGCAGGAGCCGGGACCATCCAGGCCGCGCCAGAGAGAGGTGCCGCAAGGACAGAACCTGCTCCGAGGTTGTCGCCGCGGGGGCGGCGACGCGAGCCGTGGGGGAGAGAGACCGCACCGGCGGGTCGGCCAGAACCCGGCCCGCCGCGTCGCGCATCCGGCCGATCTCGGCCATGCCCCGGCGCAGCGGCAGGAGCGTCTCGCCAAGCGCCAGCGCCACGAAGACGCCGATGGCGGCAAGCGCCGGGTCGAGGTCGGTCTCGGCCACCAACCAGCCCGCCAGCGCGAAGACCCCAGCCGCGACCAACGTCACGATCGCCGAAAGCGCCTGCCCTGCCGCGGTGTCGATGCGATCGAGACGGTCCATGGCGTCGCGCGCCTCGGCCTCGGCCCGGTCCAGCCCTGCGCGCCAGAGCGGCAACGCCCCCTGCAGGATCGCCTCTCGCCGTCCGCGGAACAGGCCGATGGCGCGGCGGCGCAGGGCTTGCGAGGCCTCCTCGCCCCGCGCCGAGAGGCGCAGCGTCGCGCGCGCCACCCGCCAGAGCACCACGCCGCCGCCCAGCAGGTACCCCCCCGCGACCGAGAGCGCGATGCCATGCGAGGTCAGCGCCCAGAGCCCGAAGAACACCGCGACATGGGTCAGCAGCGCCGCGGCGATGGGCAGCGCCAGCCGCAGCACCACCCCGTCGAGCGCGTCCACGTCGGCGGTGATCCGGGTCAGTGCTGTGGCGCCCCGCAAGCGCCGCAGGTCGCTCACGGGAAAGCGCTCGAGCCGCCCGAGCAAGGTGACTCGCAGCGCCGCGAGGGCGCGCAGCGTGGCGTCATGGGTCAGCAGGCGCTCGCCATAGCGCGCCGCGGCCCGGCCAAGTGCCAGCCCGCGCACGCCCGCACTCGGCCGGAAGACGTCAAAGGCGATGCCCACCCCCGCGACACCCGCCATACCCGTCGCGGTGATGAACCACCCCGAGAGGCCGAGCAGCGCCGCGCCCATCAGCAGCACGAGCACCGCGAGCACCGCGCCGCGCCACATCGCAAAGGGATGCGCCCGCCACAGCAGGCGGAGGACCTGCCAGAGCTTCAGCATGGGGCGGGCTCCAAGTCGACGATCCGGTCCATGGCCCGGGCCAGCGCAGGGTCATGGGTGGCGACGATCACCGTGCGCCCTTCGTCGGAGAGCCCCTTCAGCAGCGCGATGATCGCGGCGCCGGTGCTGGCGTCGAGATCGGCGGTGGGCTCGTCGGCAAGGATGACATCGGCGCCACGGATGAGCGCGCGGGCCAGCAGCAGCCGCCGGGCCTCGCCACCCGAGACCCCCGCCCCGCTTTCGCCGAGGACCGTCTCCAGCCCCTCGGGAAGCGCCGCGACGAAGCGCTCGGCTCGGACCCGGCGCAGCGCCTCAAGAGGCACCTCGCCGTCCGGCTTGCCGGTCAAGAAGGCGCGTAGCGTGAGCTCGGGGATATGCACCAGCTGCGGCACATAGGCGATGCGTGCACGCCAGGCGTCGGCGATCGCGTGGTCGAGCGCCTGTCCGGCCACCCGCAGCTCACCCTGGCTCGGCACGAGCAGCCCCGCGATCAGGTCGAGTGCCGTGGATTTCCCAACCCCGCTGGGCCCGCGCAGCGCCAGCGAGCCGCCCGGCCCCACCTCGACGTCCGGCAACGCCACCGACTGCGCGCGCCGCCGGACCCGCACCCCGGTCAACGTCACCGTAGCAGGCCCGGCTAATGCCACGGCCTCCGCCCCCTGCCCCAGCACCGCGATCGCCTCCGAGGTGTGCAGCGCCGCAAGGTCGTCCGCCACCGCCTCGGCCGCCGCCTTGTCGTGCCACGCCGAGGCGAGATCGCGCAGAGGCTGGAAGAAGTCGGGTGCCAGGAGCAGCAAAAACAGCCCCTCGAACAGCGTCAGCTCCGGCCCGAAGAGCCCCCAGGTGCCGATCCCGATTTCCCCCAGCAGCGAGAAGCCGACGTAGACCGCCACCATGGCCACCCCGAGCGCCGAGAAGAGCTCGAGCACGGTCGAGGAGAGGAAGGCCACCCGTAGCACGGCCATGGTGCGCTCCCGAAGTGCCTCGGCGCGGACCTCGAACGCGGCGCGCGAAGCCTCGGCGGCGTTGAGAAGCAGCAGGTCCGGCAGCGCCGAGATTCGGTCGATCAGCAGCGTGTTCATCGCGCCCATCTCCACCATCTGCTTTCGGCTCGCGTCCTGCGCCGCCATGCCCACAAGCGCCATGAAGAGCGGGATCAGCGGCCCGGCGACCAGCAGCACCAGCCCCGCCGCCCAGGAGATCGGCAGGATCACCGTAAGGTAGAGCAACGGCAGCACCCGGGCGCGCGCCATGGCCGGGCGGAAGCGGGTGACCCAGGGGCCGAGCGCAGCCAGCTTCTCGGTCAGCAGGGCCGCGAGCGCCGCCGAGGACGTTTCGCCCACGCGCAGCGCCTCGCGATTCAGCAGTGCCTGCCTCTGAGCGTGCAGCGTCTCGTCGGCGGCGCGATAGGCCAGCCTTGCGGCCCGGCGCTCGGCCCAGCCGCGAAAGAGCCCAACCAGGGCGAAGGCGAGCGCCATCCAGAGCGTGCGCGAAAGCGGCGCACCCTCGGCCCAGCCAGCAATGCCCCAGGCCAGCGCGGCAGCCTGCGGCAGCCAGAGCACGGCAGCGAGCGCGGAGAGGCGCCCAGCCAGGTTCAGCTGGTGCCGCGCCTCGGCGCCGAGCAGGCTCTCGGCCCGCGACCGCTTTGGCTCAGGGCCTGAGGACATGGCGGCTCCGTGAGAAAATCCGTTTCTCGCTCAATGTGATAGATGATCCGCCGGGGTTTCAACCCCAAGCCACTCCACGCGTCACTCTGACGCCGTTTCCGCGGTCCGCTCCGCGGGCAACCCGGCAATACATGCGCGACTGCCGCGCCGGAGATTGCGCCGAAAGATTGCGCGTGCCACCTTGCTTGCAGCAGCCGGACAGGAGATTTCCCCTATGCCCCAGCCCCCTAACCGCGCAGGAGCCCGGACATGAGCGCGCTTGAAGACGTTCTGTCCGAGATCGATTCCGCCAATGCACAGGACCCGAACCGCGAAGGAGGCCAACCCGCCGCGCTGCTCTACGGCGAACGGATGAGCGCGGAGCTGGCCCGGCTTTTCCCCGAGGCCTCGGAGATGCTAAAGATCGCCGCGCGCGGCCAGCACGTCGAGCGCTGGCTGCTGCCCCGCGACTCCTATCCGATGGACCGCGCTGGCTACTTTGCCTGGCGCAAGGAGCAAGGCCGCCGCCACGGCGCGCGGCTCGCCGGGATGATGTCCAAGGCGGGTTTTGACACCGAGGCGCAAGAGCGCGTGGGTGTGCTGCTGCGCAAGGAGGGTATCAAGCGCGACGCCGAGGTGCAGGCCCTCGAGGACGTGATCTGCTTCACCTTCCTCAAGTGGTATTTCTCCCCCTTCGCCGAGGGGCGCGACGCCGAGGCGCTGCAGCGCATCGTCGAGAAGACCGCGCTAAAGATGTCGCCTGAGGGCCGCGCGCGGGTGCTGCAGGAGTTCGACCTGCCCGAGCCCTTCGCCGGGGCGTTCCGCGACTGAGCCGGGCAAAGTCCATCGAAAGAACCTGCCAGAGTTTACGAAAACACTTGCGGTGCTACGTGACGCCGCAGGACAGACTATCGAGACCTGATGACATGACCAGATCCGCCCTCATCGTCGCCCATGGCAGTCCCTCCGATCCCGATCCGCAGGAAGCGGCACTGAAGGATCTCGCGGCGCGCATCGGTGCTCTGCTGCCCGGTTGGCGCATCGGCGGCGCGACCCTGGCGAAGGAAGGGGCCTTCGACGCGGCGGTAGCCGACCTCGGGGCTCCCTGGATCTACCCCTATTTCATGGCACGCGGCTATTTCACCAAGAAGGTGCTCGCCGAACGTGCAGAGCCTCTGGGCCTGCGGGTGCTGGAGCCCTTCGGCACCGAGCCCGCGCTGGTGACCAGCGCCGCCCATGCGCTGCAGCGCGCGCTTGGCGACAAGGGCTGGCAGGCGGCAGAGACAACTCTGCTGGTCGCCGCGCATGGCAGCAACGTGTCGCGCACCAGTGCCGAGAGCGCGCGCGACTTTGCCGCCGCATTGGAGGCCGAGATCGGATTCGCCAAAGCGCGCGTCGGCTACGTGGAAGAGCCCCCCTACCTGAATGAGTCGGCCCGCGGACTCGGTCAGGCGATCTGCCTGCCGCAATTCGCGCTCAACGCCGGCCACATGCTGGAAGATGTTCCCGAGGCGCTGGCGGAGGCGGACTTCGCAGGCCCGGTGCTCCCCGCCTTCATCGACTGGCCAGAGATCCCCGAACTGATCGCGCAAAGCCTTGAAATGCAGGCTTCCTCCGCCTGACGTGAGGGGGCGCAAACACAAAAAGAAGGCCACCGCGACGCGGTGGCCTTCTTTTTTGCCGTCCCCCGGTGGGGAGTGGCGGACCGAGGAGGATTCGAACCCCCGACCCCTTGATTCGTAGTCAAGTACTCTATCCAGCTGAGCTATCGGTCCGTGAGGGCGGGGTTTAGAGTTTGTTCGGAGGATGCGCAAGAGAGATTTCGAAAAAACTTCCCATCTTACCCTAAGTCACCGTTAGGAAGGCGAATTTCGAAGCAGGTGCCGCCCTTGTCGGAGCGCAGCAGCTGCAGTTTCCCGCCGTGATTCCGCACAAGCTCGGCGACAATCGCCAAACCGAGTCCCGCCCCGCCCTTGCGCGCACCGCCCTGGAAGGGCTGGAACAGATGCTCGCGCGCTTTCGGCGGCAGGCCGGGGCCAGTGTCGGTGACCTCGATCACCCAGGCGTCCTCCTCGGCGCGGGCCGAGACGGCAATCTCGCCCTCCACCCCCGAGCCGGTGATCGCCTGCCGGGCGTTGCGCACGAGATTCGCGATGGCGCGGTAGATCTGCTCGGGATCGCCGCGAACCTGCATCGAGGCGGGAATGTCCTCCGACAGGCTCACCTCGTGCTCGCCGATCGCCAAGCGCTCGGCCTCGAGCACCTCGTTGACCAGTTCGGCGAGGTTGAACTGGGTGAGCATCGGCGCGGGCTCCTCGGCCTTGCCGAAGGCCAGCGTGGTCTCGCAGAGCGACACGGCGCGGGTGATCGAGCTGACCAGCTTGGGCGCCATGCGCTTCACCGCCGGGTCCTCGGACATCTCGATGCGGTCGGTGAACAGCTGCGCCGAGCTCAGGATGTTGCGCAGGTCGTGGCTGACCCGCGCCACGGCGCCGCCGAGTTGCGCCAGCCGCTCCTTCTGCCGCAGCGACTGCGAAAGCTGGGTCTCGAGCGATTTCAGCGCCTCCTCGGCTTCGCGAATCTCGCGCACGCTGGCGATGGGCTTGATGATCCGCCGTGCGTCCTCGGGATCCTCGGCGTAGCGCTGCATGTGGCCCACCACGCCCTTGATCGGCTTCACCAGCAGCACCCGCACCGCGAGGAAGAGCAGCAGCGCAGTGATCAGCGACAGCAGCGCCGAGACCAGCAGGACACCGAGGCCGAAGTCGATCATCGCGGTGCGCAGCGGGAGGCTGTCCATGGTGACCTCGATCAGCTCGCCGCCGTCGTCCTTTGGATAGCCCAGAACCCGGATCAGCCGCGGCTGGGTATCGACGAGCCGAAGCAGCGCGTCCTTCATCAGGATCAGCGGCCCCGCTTCGCGCAGGTCGTAGGTCTCGTCCACCGAGCCCGGCATCGGCGACGAGAGCGCCAGTTCGCGCCGCTCGTCGCGCTGCAGCACCACGTTGTAGACACCGGCGTTGTCCAGCAGTTCGGCCTCGAGCTCGGGAGCCAGTACATCGTCGGCCAGCAGCGCCAGAGAGGCGATCTGCGCGCGCTCGAGGTGGTCGGTGAGGAAATCCTGCCGGAATCGCGCCACCGAGGGCACGAAAATCAGCACTTCGGCCAGCATCACGAAAACAGTCGTGAGGACAAGAAAGCGGCCTGAGAGCGAGTTGAACATGAAGGGCGGTCTTGAGCTTTCAGGGGAGCAGGCGTTGAACTGTTCGTGTAACAGCCTTGACCGTGCGGTTTTCAAACAATCTGGGTGTGAAATAGGATCCGGCAACCCGTTTGTTAAGCTCCCCCAACGTCGGATAGGGCGCGACCATGCCCGCGATCTGCGCGATCTTCACCTTCGCCGAGATCGCAAGCGCCCATGTGGAGATAAGATCTCCAGCCTGCGCGCCGACAATCGTGGCCCCCACGGGCCGCCCCCTGTGCACAATGACCTTGGCGAGCCCGGCGGTCTCACGCTCGGCGATGGCGCGGTCGTTGTGCTGCAGCGCCTCGCGCAGCACCTCGGGCTTGTCGCCGTAGCGCTGCCGCGCTTCGACCTCGGTCAGGCCGACATGGGCAAGCTCGGGCCGCGTGTAGGTGGCGCGCGGGATGTGGTGGGCCGAGGCCTTGGCCGGCAGGCCGAAGAGCGCCGAGCGCAGGACGATGCCGGCGTGGTAGCCCGCGAGATGGGTGAACTGCAGCCCGCCCGCCGCGTCGCCAATGGCATAGACCCTGCGATTCGTCGTGCCCAGACCGGCGTCGACCTTGATGCCCGTCTTGGTCGTCTCGATCCCGGCCGCCTCCAGGCCGAGGCCCTCGGTGTTCGACCAACGCCCCGCTGCCACCAGCAGGTGCGAGCCGGTGAGGCTCTTGCCGCTGTCCAGTCGCAACTCTATGGCGCTGCCCTGCTGGCGCGCCGCCGTCACGGTTTCGCCCTCGAGAATCGTCACCCCCTCGCCGCGCAGGTGATCGAGCACGATGGCCGCCATTTCAGGGTCCTCGCGCCCGAGCGCCCGGGCCCCCTCGACCACGGTGACCTGCGCCCCGAGGCGGCGGAAGGCCTGCGCCATCTCCATGCCGATGGGGCCGCCGCCGAGAATCAACAGATGCGCGGGCAGCTCTTCCAGCTCCCACAGGGTCTCGTTGGTCATGTATCGAACGTCAGCCAGCCCCGGGACCGGCGGCACGGCGGGGGCCGAGCCGGTGGCAAGCACGATGCGGCGCGCGATGATGCGGTGGCGCCCTGCCTCGACCTCGCGCTCAGACACGAAGCGCGCCTGCGCACGGATCACCCGCACGCCCAGCCCTTCGAAACGCTCCTGCGAATCCACCGGGGCGATGCGGGCGATTGTCTCCTGCACATGCGCGCGGACGCGAGGCCAGTCGACCCGTGTCGGCGCAAGATCGACGCCGAATGCCCCCGACACCTCGGGCACATGGGCCTGCGCCGCGGCGGCGATCAGCGCCTTGGAGGGCACGCAGCCGTAGTTCAGGCAGTCCCCGCCCATCTCGCCGCGCTCGACCAGCACCACGCTGGCCCCCATCTGCACCGCGCCCGCGGCGACCGAGAGCCCGCCCGAGCCCGCACCAATGATCAGAAGGTCGGTCTTAATCGTTTCCATCGAACTGGTCCCTTGATCTCAGATACCCTTGCGCCCGCGCCAGGCTCTCAAAACGATGGGCAGCGCCGCCAGCGCGGCAAGCCCCAGCAGCGGGCCGATGACCTGCGGCGCCCAGAGCAGGCTCAGGTCCGGCGTCTCGCCCCGATCGAAGACCGAGCCGACTCCTACCCCGATCGAGGTGAAGACCAGCGCTCCCGGGATGATGCCCAAAGCGGTCGTCCAGGCGAAGTTCCAGAGCTTGACCCCCACCAGCGCGGGCAGCAGGTTCGCCACGAAGAAGGGCACCGCCGGCACCAGCCGCAGCAGCAGAAGCACGCTCACCTCGTTCTGCCGCAGCCCGTCGCGCAGCGCCCGGAGCTTGCCCTCGGACCCGTCGAGCTTGGCCGAAAGCACCCGCCCGAGCCCGGCACGCGCCGCGAGAAAGATGACGACAGCGCCAATGCTGGCCGACAGCATGTTCAGCGCTGTGCCCGGCACGAGGCCGAAAAGAAAACCGCCGGTCACCGAGGCGACGGCGGCCCCGGGCAGCGAGAAAGCCACGATGGCGACGTAGGCCGCCACGAATCCCCCGGCCACCGCCAGGTAGTTGCTGTCACGCAGCGCCAGCAGCGCCACCCGATTCTCGCGCAGCGTGTCGAAACTGATGTAATCGCGCAGCGTGAGTGCACCAGTCACCGCCACAATTGCTATGAGCGCCAGCGGCAGGTGCCGCAGGAGCCGCGCACGGGTCGGCGAAGGCGTGGGGTCCTGATCTGTCATCCCCCTAGAATGGCGTGTGGAATCGCCCGCGCACAGCCCTATCACGCGGCCTTGATCACGCCCTGCCCCTGCGGGCGATTTTGCGCCTCGAGCGCCGACGGCGCCAAGGCACACCGCGCGCCGCACCGGAATTCTTGCCTTCAGCCCCGGTTAGAGGTTTGACATGGGGGCCACTCCTGCCTATAGCACGGGCCTCGAATGACCCGGCCCGGCGAATCCGCTTAGGGCCTTCTGTGATGTAAGCTCTTGCTGCCAATCCACTGGCGCACCGGGCGGACGCCGCAGGCAGCAATGAGACCATGTAGACAGACCGGCCTCCCCCGAGGCCAGATCAGACGGAGAAGAGCGCGATGAAACGCACCTTTCAGCCTTCGAACCTCGTTCGCAAGCGCCGCCACGGCTTCCGCGCACGGATGGCCACCAAAGCTGGCCGCGCGATTCTGAACGCGCGCCGCGGCCGCGGCCGCAAGAAGCTCAGCGCCTGAGCCGCGCGCTCTGCCCATGGCGGAGCGTGTGCACAAGACACCGGCCAAGGCCGCTTCGGGACAGACCGAGGCGGCCTTTGCGCTTGGCGTGCGTGCGGATGCGGAACTCAGCAACCCCCAAGGCGATGCCCTGATGGGGACGGACACCCCGAAGCTCGAGGTCCTGCGCAAGCGCAGCGATTTCCTCGCGGCGGCGCGTGCCCGGCGACAGCCGGTGCCGTCCTTCCTGTTGCAGGCGCGCTATCGAGATGACGGCTCGGACCTTATCCGCGTGGGCTTCACCTGCTCGAAGAAGGTCGGCAATGCCGTCGCCCGCAACCGCGCCAAGCGCCGGCTGCGCGAGATCGCGCGCCTCGGTCTGCCAGAACTCGGCAAGCCGGGCTGGGATTACGTTCTGATCGGCCGCGCCGGCGCCACCGCCGAGCGCGAATTCACCGCGCTGCAGGGCGAGCTTGTGCAAGCGGTGCGGCAGATTCATGCGCCCCGGAAACCCCGGAAGCCGCAATCGTGAGCCCGCTCGCGCATATTGCCGCCCTGCCCGTCCGCGCCTATCGCCTGATCTTCTCGCCCTGGGTCGGCCATGGCTGCCGCTTTCAACCGACTTGCTCCGCCTACGCGCTGGAAGCGCTTGAAAGGCACGGGGCGGTCAAAGGCTGCTACCTGACGATCCGCCGCATCCTGCGCTGCCACCCGCTCGGCGGGTCCGGCATCGACAATGTCCCCGATTGAGGCCACTCATGTTCGACGACGCCGACGACATCCACCCGCTGTTCTACGGCGCCCCCAAGAGCACCGAGTTCAAGAAGCTGCGCAAGCGCATCGTGCAGAACACGCGCGAGGCCGTCGAGCAATACGGCATGATCGAGCGCCGCGAGGATGGCAGCCTGCCAAAGTGGCTGGTCTGCCTCTCGGGCGGCAAGGACAGCTACACGCTGCTCGCGGTGCTACACGAGCTGAAGTGGCGCGGCCTGCTGCCCGTGGACATCCTCGCCTGCAACCTTGACCAGGGCCAGCCGGGCTTTCCCGCGACGGTGCTTCCCGAATTCCTCGAGAAGATGGGCGTGCCGCACCGGATCGAGTATCAGGACACCTACTCGATCGTCATGGACAAGGTCCCGCAGGGCCGCACCTATTGCGCGCTCTGCTCGCGCCTGCGCCGCGGCAACCTTTACCGCATCGCCCGCGAGGAGGGCTGCTCTGCGGTCGTGCTCGGCCACCACCGCGACGACATCCTCGAAACCTTCTTCATGAACCTCTTCCACGGCGGGCGCCTCGCGACCATGCCGCCGAAGCTGGTCAACGAGGAGGGCGACCTCTTCGTCTACCGTCCGCTGGCGCATGTGTCCGAGGCCGATTGCGAGAAATTCGCCCGCGCGATGAACTACCCGATCATCCCCTGCGACCTCTGCGGCTCGCAGGACGGTCTGCAGCGTCAGCAGGTGAAGCAAATCCTCGATGGTTGGGAAAAGAACTCGCCCGGCCGCCGGCAGGTGATGTTCAAGGCGCTGACCAACGTCCGCCCCTCGCACATGATGGATTCCAAGCTCTTCGACTTCGCCGGGCTGATGCGCGACATGACCAAGCGCGCGCCGGATGCCGACGACGGGATTCCCGACCTGCGTTAAGCCTCGCCTCACCCCTTTGCGCTAAAAGTGGTCCCGTCTCTGACGACGCAGGGGGCGCATCATGCCGCCGGATCACGCACATAGGTCATCTTTCCGCCTGGGCGCGGCGCGGGCGCGTGGGGTACTGCACCGCTGGATGCTCGGGCCGCACATGCTGGCCTTCCTCCCCGCCATCTCTCTCGCCGGGTTCTGGCTCGGCGGGGAAGTCCTGCTGCTGGCACTGGCCCTGACCATTCCGCTGATCTACGGGCTTCTGCTCACCGGCGACTCTGCGGCCGCGCTCGGCTCCGCCCGCGGCGGCGGCGACCTCGTCAGCATGGCCATGGCCCAGGAGCTTGCCGAACACAGCTTCGAGCGCGCCCGCGCCGCGGAAACGCACACCGCCTGCCTACTTTTCGAAGCCGAGGGGCTGGAGGCCATCTCGCGACGCATGGGCGAGGATGTGGCGGAAACCCTGCGGGCTCTGTTCCTCCACCGCCTGCGCGAGACGCTGCGCCCTGAGGACAGCGCGATGCGCATCGGCGACTCGCGTTTCATGGCGCTGATCGCCCCCGGCCTCCGCCTCGATCTCGAGACCCTGCTCGCCCTCGCCGACCGGCTTCAGCACGCGCTGGAAGAGCCCGCCACCACCGACACGGGCGTGCATTACCTTTCGGTCGCCGTAGGTTTCTGCGGCTCCTCGCGGCTGCGCAAGGGCGCCGGGGGCTCCGACATGCTCGACTGCGCCCAGGCCGCGCTGCGCGAGGCGATGGACAATGCCCCCTCCGCCATCCGCCCCTGGAGCGAGGGGATGCGCGCTGAGCGCCGCGCGCGCACTGCCCTGCTTTCGGAGGTCGAAACCGCCCTGGCCAAGGGGCAGATCCAGCCGTGGTACCAGCCCCAGCTCTGCACCTCGACCGGCGAGATCAGCGGTGTCGAGGCGCTGGTGCGCTGGCTGCACCCGCAGCATGGCATCGTGCCGCCCGCCCGGTTTCTCGACGCGCTGCAGGAGTCGGGCCGCATGGAACAGCTCAGCGACGCGGTGCTGCACCACAGCCTGACAGCGCTGCGCGGCTGGGATCAGGACGGGCTGCGCATTCCCCGCGTCAGCATCAACTTCTCCGAGGTCGAACTGCGAAACCCGCGGCTCGTGGACCGGCTGAAATGGGATCTCGACCGCTTCGGCCTGCCCGCGGCCCGGCTTGGAGTCGAGGTGCTCGAAACGGTGATCGCCGAAAGCTCGGACGGCATCATCGCGCGCAATATCTCCGCCCTGGCGCGGATCGGCTGCCGCATCGATCTGGACGATTTCGGCACCGGCCACGCCTCGATCGGGGCGCTGCGCCGGGTCACCGTGCACCGGCTGAAAATCGACCGCAGCTTCGTCACCCGCATCGACCGGAGCGAGGACCAGCGGCGCATGCTCGCGGCGATTCTCGGGCTGGCCGACCGTCTGGGTCTGGAAACGGTGGCCGAGGGCGTCGAAAGCAGCGGCGAACACGCGCTTCTGGCCCAGCTCGGCTGCGACCACGCACAGGGATTCGGAATCGCCCGCCCCATGCCTGCGCCGCAACTCGCCGATTGGGCGCGCGCACACGCGCAGCGCATCGCGGCCGCGCAAAGGCTCGGGCGCAGCAACGGCTGACCTGCAGCGCCGCCCCATCTGACCGCCGCGAGGACCCCGGACCCGCCCAGATCGACGTCCACGCGGGCGCCCATGCCGGCCAGACATCTGCCCTGCTCCGCCGAAGTCGTGGAGAGGACATGCTGAATGCGGGGCCCAGGGTCACGCAACCGGAGCGTCCCGGCAAGCCTCTGCCCAGCCGAACTTGGCGGAACGGTCTGCGCTTGGCTTGCTTGATCCAACCTGCCGGCGCCGCCCCACACCTTCGTAACGCCACGCTCCATGGTCCGAAACGCCGACAAACCCCCTTGCCTGTCATGATTCGGCTTGACCTTTGGGGGTCCGCCCTGTTGAACCCGGCCTTGACTTTCCAAGGACAGGTGGCGGTCTCTCGCATGGACAATCAGAACAAGAATCTGCTCATCGCTACGGCGCTGAGCTTCGTCGTGATCCTCGTCTGGTTCGTGCTCTTCCCGCCACCCGAAGCCACGGTGGACGAGACGGCGCAAACCACCGAGCAGACGCTCGAGACCGCGCCCGGCGTGAGCGCGCTGACGACGGCGACCGACCCGGCAGCGTCCACCACCGCCGGCACCGCGGCCCCGGCGCCCGCGCTCGAGACTGCGCGCGTCGACATCGCCGCACCGAACCTGATCGGCTCCATCGCCCTCACCGGCGGCCGGATCGACGATCTGAAGCTGAGCCAGTACCACGAGACCAACGACGAGAGCTCGCCCATGGTGACGCTGCTCGAGCCCGTGGGCAGCGACAGCCCCTATTACGCCGTCTACGGCTGGGCGCCCGGCAATGGTCTGCAGGTCAGCGACGTGCCCGGCCCGAACACCGAGTGGAGCGTGGAAAGCGGCGAGTCCCTCGATGTGGACAGCCCGGTCACCCTGCGCTGGGACAGCCCCGCCGGCCTGATCTTCCGCCGCACCTTCACGGTGGACGACAAGTTCATGTTCCGCGTGACCCAATCGGTCGAGAACACCTCGGGCGCCGAGGTCTCGGCCGCGCCCTACGGCATCCTTGCCCGCCACGGCGAGCCGGCGGACCTGAAGAACTTCTTCGTTCTGCACGAGGGCGCGATGTCGATGACCGACGGCACCCTCGCCGAGAACAAGTACAAGAAAATCCGCGACTTTGACCCGGCGGCCGAGGCGGGCACCCGCGCCGAGACCTACCAGGTTTCGGAAAACGGCTGGATCGGCTTCACCGAGCATTACTGGGAAACCGTGCTGATCCCCGACAGCGGCACCAGCTACCGCCAGGCGATCAAGTACAACGAGGCCCGCGACATCTATCAGGCAGAGATCGTTCTGCCGACGCAGACCATCGCCCCCGGCGCCACCGCCGAGGTCTCGACCCGCATGTTCTCGGGCGCCAAGGTCTGGGAAGTGATCAATGCCTACCAAGACCAGGGCGTCGACCGCTTCGTCGACAGCATCGACTGGGGTTGGTTCTTCTTCCTCACCAAGCCCATCTTCTGGCTGCTGCACCACTTGCACCAGTGGATCGGCAACATGGGCGTGTCGATCATCGCGCTGACCATCTTCCTCAAGGCGCTGCTCTTCCCGCTGGCCTACAAGTCCTACGTCTCCATGGCGAAGATGAAGGAACTGCAGCCGCAGATGGAAGAGCTCAAGAAGAAGGCCGGCGACGACCGCCAGAAGCTGCAGCAAGAGATGATGGCGCTTTACAAGCGCGAGAAGGTCAACCCGGCCTCGGGCTGCCTGCCGATCCTTCTGCAGATCCCGATCTTCTTCTCGCTCTACAAGGTGATCTTCGTCGCGTTCGAGCTGCGGCACGCCCCCTTCTTTGGCCCGTTCCAGGACCTTTCGGCACCTGACCCCACGTCGCTCTACAACCTCTTCGGCCTGCTGCCCTGGGCAGCGCCCGAGGTGGGCAGCACGCTGGCGCTGATCTTCATCGGCATCCTGCCGATCCTGCTCGGCATCTCGATGTTCCTTCAGCAGAAGCTCAACCCGACGCCGACCGATCCGGCGCAGGCGATGATCTTTGCCTGGATGCCCTGGGTGTTCATGTTCATGCTCGGCGGCTTCGCCTCCGGCCTGGTGCTCTACTGGATCACCAACAACACGATCACCTTCACCCAGCAGTACCTGATCATGCGCAGCCACGGGGCGAAGCCTGATGTCTTCGGCAACATCAAGTCGACCTTCAAGCGCAAGCCCAAGGACGCGAAGTCGGGCGGAAAATGAGCGGACGGGTCACCCAGATCTGGCGCCACCCGATCAAGGCCCATGGCCGCGAGGCGCTGGACCGGGTGACCCTGCGCGCCCATGAATGCCTGCCCTTCGATAGGGCCTGGGCCGTGGCGCATGAGCTCTCGGACGCGGACGGCTCCGAATGGGTCCGCTGCGGCAACTTCAGCCGGGGCGCCAAGGCGCCCCAGCTCATGGCGATCAGCGCCGAGATGAACGAGGCGGCGGGCACCATCACCCTGCACCACCCGGACCGCCCCGACCTGACCATCGATCCCGACCGCGACGGCGAGACGTTCCTCGGTTGGGTTCGCCCGCTGATGCCCGAGGACCGCACGCAATCGGCGCGGCTGATCCGGGCGCAGGCGCGCGGCATGACCGACGCGGCCTTCCCCTCGATCACCCTGTGCAACATGGCCTCGCACCGCGCGGTCGAAGCCCAGATCGGCCAGCCGCTGTCGATTCACCGCTGGCGTGGCAATATCTGGCTGGACGGGCTCGGGCCCTGGGAAGAATTCGACTGGGTCGGGCGCGAGATTCGCATCGGCGGCGCGACCTTGATCGTGCGCGAACGGACCGGCCGCTGCGCCGCCACCACTGCAAACCCCGAGACAGGCCAGCGCGATGCGGATACGCTTGGTACGCTGCGTCACTGGGGACATACGGATTTCTCGGTGCAGGCCGAAGTGACGACGGGCGGCGAGATCGCCCATGACGACGAGGTGACCCTGCTGTGACGACCCCCCTTCCCTTTCCCATCGCCGAAGAGCCTGATGACGCGACCCGCGAGGCGGCGCGCAAGGCCTTTGCCGGCGACGTCCAATTCCTCAAGGGCGTGGTCGCCATGGACGGGCTGCCGCCCGACGACCGCCCCGAGGTCTGCTTTGCCGGGCGCTCCAATGTCGGCAAGTCGAGCCTGATCAACGCGTTGACCGGACGCAAGGGGATCGCCCGCGCGTCGAACACGCCGGGCCGGACGCAGGAGATCAACTTCTTCACGCTGAACGAGAGCCACTATCTCGTCGACCTTCCGGGCTACGGCTTTGCCAACGCACCCGTCGCGGTGGTCGAGAAATGGCAGCGTCTGCTCAAGCAGTATCTCTCGGGTCGCGTCTCTCTGCGCCGCGCCTTCGTGCTGATCGACGCCCGTCACGGGGTGAAGGCCGTGGACGAAGAGATCATGGACCTTCTCGACAAGTCCGCCGTGACCTTCCAGGCGGTGCTGACCAAGACCGACAAGCTCAAGGCCAATGACCTCGACAAGATCCTGACGCAGGTGCGCGAAAAGCTCTCGAAGCACCCCGCGGCCTATCCCGAGATCGTGCTCACCAGCTCGGAAAAGGGCGACGGCATTCCCACTTTGAGGGCAATCATCGCCGGCCTTTCCTGAATTTCCTCTTCGCAATTCCCGGCGTTGGGACTAGTTCTGCCATCCAGAGCCTTTCCCGCATCGAGGATGCACCCCAGATGAAGAAGCAGACGATGAACCGAGACTGGATCGCCACCGCCCGCACCCTGAACGAAGCCCTGCCCTACCTGCAGCGCTACACGGGCGCGATCGTGGTGGTGAAATTCGGCGGCAATGCCATGGGCGATACCGACGCCATGGCCGAATTTGCCCGGGACATCGTGCTGATGCGTCAGGTCGGCGTGAACCCGGTCGTCGTGCATGGCGGCGGCCCGATGATCAACGACATGCTTGCTAAGCTGAACATCCAGTCCGAGTTCAAGCGCGGCAAACGGGTCACCGATCAGGCCACCGTCGAGGTGGTCGAGATGGTGCTGACCGGCCTCGTGAACAAGCGCATCGTTCAGGCCATCATGGACGAAGGAGGCCGCGCAGTTGGACTCTCGGGAAAGGACGATGATCTCATCGTCTGCGAGGCGGACGATCCGGAGCTGGGCTTCGTCGGCCGCCCCGTCGAGTGCAACGTGCAGGTGCTGCACGACCTCTTCGCCGCCGGGATCATCCCCGTGGTCGCCCCTGTCGCCACCGGCATGGACTACCTCGAGACCTTCAACGTCAACGGCGACACCGCCGCCGGCGCGCTCGCCGCGGCGCTGAAGGCCGATCGCCTGCTGCTGCTGACCGACGTGTCGGGCGTCAAGAACAAGGCCGGCGACGTTGTCACCCAGATGACCCCCGAAGACGTCCGCGCCATGACCGCGGACGGCACCATCGCCGGCGGCATGATCCCCAAGACCGAGACCGCGCTGAAGGCGGTCGAGGAAGGCGTGCGCGCGGTGGTCATCCTCGACGGACGCGTGCCCAATGCCTGCCTGCTCGAGCTTTTCACAGAGCATGGCGCGGGGTCGCTGATCCGCCGTGCCGATCTGGAACCCGCGCGCCCACGCAGCTGAACAGCGGCGCGTGGCCTGAAGGGAGAGGGCTATGAAACGTCTCATCCTCATGCGCCACGCGAAATCCGATTGGTCGGTCGGCATGCCCGATCATGCGCGACCGCTCAACCCGCGCGGGCGCAAGAGCGCAGAGGCGCTCGGGGTCTGGCTCCGGGCGCAGGAGATCCTGCCCGATCAGGTGCTCTGCTCGTCAGCCGCGCGCACCTGCGAGACCCTGGACCTGCTACACCTCGGAGAAGTTGCGACCCGGTTCGAGGACCGGCTCTACCTCGCAGAGCCGGCAACACTGCTGAAGAGCCTGCAGGCCGCGAAGGGCAGTACCGTTCTTATGCTCGCGCACAATCCGGGAATCGGCGATTTCGCGCGGGGACTCGTTGCGCGCGCTCCCTGGCACCCGAAATTCGGCACCTACCCCACCGGGGCCACGCTGGTCGCGAATTTCGAGATAGGAGAGTGGTCGGATGCGCGCATGGGCGGCGCCCTCTGCCATGCGTTCATCGTGCCGCGCGAATTGCTGTCCTGAGAAGCCGCTGACACCGCGATATGCAGAAAAAGTGACGCCCGCGATCCCCCTCCCAAAGGATCGCGAGCGCCGCTGTGCCGGTCACTAGGCGAAGTCCCTGACGTTACGTGGTCCGGGTCAGCCGCATCGCATCGCACATCCTCCCCTACGGCGATCCGATCTCGGCCGACGCTCGGTCGACCACGTTGCGCAAGTCCCTTCTTGAAAACCGGTACAGATTTCTTTCGGCTCTTGGCCAAAAGCGTCAAAACTGAGACGCTTCGTAACGGACTGTAACACAAATGACAAAAAAACGAGCCCCAATTTAATGGGGCTCGTGTCTAAATTTCAGGTTTTTTCTGTGGATTAGTGCCCGAGAATTTGGCTTAGGAAGAGTTTCGTCCGCTCGTGCTGCGGATTATTAAAGAATTCCTCCGGCTCATTCTGCTCCACGATCTGTCCGGCATCCATAAAGATGACCCGATTCGCGACCTGCCGGGCGAATCCCATTTCGTGCGTGACACAGAGCATGGTCATCCCCTCTTCGGCCAGTTCGACCATCGTATCGAGCACTTCCTTGATCATCTCGGGGTCGAGCGCCGATGTGGGCTCGTCAAAGAGCATGATGCGCGGCTTCATGCACAGCGAGCGGGCGATCGCCACGCGCTGCTGCTGGCCGCCCGACAGCTGGCCGGGGTACTTGTTGGCCTGCTCGGGGATCTTCACCTTCTCGAGGAAATGCATCGCGGTCTCTTCCGCTTGCTTCTTGGGAATCTTGCGAACCCAGATTGGCGCGAGCGTGCAATTCTCGAGGATTGTCAGGTGCGGGAAGAGGTTGAAGTGCTGGAAGCACATGCCGACCTCGGAGCGGATCTTGTCGATATTCTTCAGATCCGAGCTCAGCTCGATGCCGTCGACAACGATGCTGCCCGACTGGTGCTCCTCCAGGCGGTTGATGCAGCGGATCATCGTCGACTTGCCCGACCCCGAAGGCCCGGCGATGACGATCCGCTCGCCGCGATAGACAGTCAGATCGATGTCGCGGAGCACGTGGAAGGTCCCGTACCACTTGTTCATGTTCGTGATCTGGATGGCCACCTCGTCGGAGACCTTCATCTGGCTGCGATCGACTTCGCGTGTTGCAAGTTCAGACATAAAAGGTCTCCTTAGCGGTGCTCTCTACGGAGCTTTTTCTCGAGGAAGAGCGAATAGCGGCCCATGCTGAAGCAGAAGATGAAAAAGCACAGGCCGATAAAGACGAAGAGTTCCCAGTAAACGCCGTTCCAATCGGTGCTTGCCCGGATCGAGCTGGACAGGCCAATGGGATCGAGAAGGCCGATGAAAACGACCAGCGTCGTATCCTTGAAAAGGCCGATGAAGGTGTTCACGATCCCCGGGATCGAAATCTTCAGCGCCTGCGGCAGGATGATCAGCCGCATCGACTTCCAGTAGTCCAGCCCCAGCGCGTCGGCGGCCTCGTATTGGCCCTTTGGCAGGGCGGCAAGACCGCCCCTTACCACCTCGGCGATATAGGCCGCCGAGAAGAGGGTCACCATGATGATGACGCGCAGCATCAGGTCGAAGTTGGTGCCCGGCGGCAGGAAGTAGTTCAGCAGCAGGGACGCGGTGAACAGCCAGACGATCAGCGGCACGCCGCGGATGATCTCGATGAAGGCAACCGAGAACTTGTTGATGATGAACATGTCCGACTGCCGCCCCAGCGCCAGGAGGATACCCAGCGGCAGCGACAGGACGATGCCCGACACGCCGATGATCGTGGCCAGAAGGAAGCCGCCCATCTTCTGGGTCGCCACGGGCTGCAACGCCAGCGGCACAACCGAGGCCAGCGCGTCGGCGAGCGGGCCGCAAACGAACAGCCAGTAGACCACCGGCACGACGATCGCCAGGATAACCGACAGCAGCGCGCCGATCTTCGGCGCGGCATAGGTCATGATCGCCCAGCTGATGACGAAGCCGAGGACCGCCGCGATCGGCCCCCAGAGCGAGCCGCCCCAGATCAGCCAAAAGAGCAAGAAGGGCGCGAGTGCCGTAACCCAGAGTATCTTGCGCGGCACCGAGCTGAACAGCACCGGGGCGACCGCGGCAAGAAAGAGGAGGAAGGCCAGGATCGGGCGCCAGTAGAGCTCCTTGGGGAAGAAGCCGAAGACAAGCTGCGGCCAGCGCTCTGCCAGCACCGCCCAGCAGGCAACCGAGGCATCGGCGCCATAGCGCTCTGCCGCCAGCGCGCGGCACTCGGACAGGTTGGAGGCATCCCAGATGCCCCGCAGCGCCCAGGGCAGAAGGTGGCTCAGGGCGGCATAGATCACCCAGAGCGAGAGCAGGGTGAGCAGGATGTTCAACCAGCTCGAGAAGAGGTTCTCGCGGATCCACTTCACCGCACCGATCTGGGTAAGCGGTGGATCCTGCTGGTCCAGCATGGTGTCGCGGACAAAGGGGACCGTCTGTGCGTGGGTATCGCTCATGTCACCGCTCCTTCAGCTTCACAGAGGAGTTGTAGACGTTCATCACGCCCGAGATCAGCAGGCTCAGCACCAGATAGAACAGGCCCAGCAGCAGCATGCCCTCGAGCTCGCGGCCGGTCTGGTTGATAGTGATGCCCCCGAGGGTCGAGCGCACGTCCATGTAGCCCACCGCGATGGCGAGCGAGCTGTTCTTGGTGAGGTTGAGGAACTGCGAGATCAGCGGCGGGATGATCACCCGCAGCGCCTGCGGCAGGATCACCAGGTTCATCGTCGTGCCCGGACGCAGACCCAATGCGTAGGCTGCCTCGGTCTGGCCATTGGAAATCGCGAGGATACCGCCGCGCACGATCTCGGCGATGAAGGCGCCGGTATAAAGCGACAGGGCCAGCCACAGGGCGATCAGCGAGTTGCGCAGGTGCACGCCGCCGTCGAAGTTGAAGCCCCCCAGCTCGGGCTTGTCGAGCGAGGCGCCAAGCCCCACCAGGACCACGATAAGCGGGACGAGGATTGCAGCAATCTGCAGCGGCAGGGTCATCGGTCGCTTGCCCGTGGCCTCCTGGATGCGCGCAGCGCGCTTGCCGAGGAATTTTGCGCCGATCCCGCCCGCGATGAGCACCGTGATGATCAGCAGCCAGTCCCAGAAGGAAGAGGTCGGGATGACCTCGCCGACTTCAGCGCCGCCTGCGGCGCCATCCCCCGAGGCGCTGCCCGAGCCGGCTGCGGTGTCGTTTTGACCGGTCTGTACGCCTGCGCCGCCGGTGGCGATGCGGCTCGCGCCGTAGGTGCCGGCCATGTTGGTGCCGGGCGTTGCGGCCGCGGCGGGCGCCTCTGGCTCGGGGGCGGCGATCTCGTTGCCCCCCAGCGAGCGGCTGAACACCACGTTGGGAATGTAGACGCCGCGATTGGTGATCGCCACGCTCTCACCCAGCAGCATCGAGGAGCCGTCCTCGCCTCGGAAGTCCCGCGGGGACGGCATGGATTCGGTCATCAGCGCGAAGATCAGCACGATCCACAGCAGCAGCGGCACGTTCCGGAAGCCCTCGACGTAGACCGCGGTCAGCCGCGAGACGACCCAGTTGTTCGACAGTCGCAGCACGCCCGCGATCACGCCCAGCACCGTGGCAAGGGCACAGCCCAGGACAGCCACGAGCAGCGTGTTGAGGATGCCCACCAGCGCCGCCCGACCGTGGGTCATCTGGTTGTTGTAGTCGATGAGCTGCTGGTTGATGTCATAGCCTGCGGGCTGCGACAGGAATCCGAAGTTGAAGTCCTTGCCCAGTGCCTCGAGGTTATGGATCGTGTTGGAAATCAGCCACGACAGCAGCAGCCCTATCAGGACCATCGCGACGACCTGGATGGTCATCGAGCGGTAGCGCGTGTCGAAAATAAGCTGACTCAGCCGGAAGCCACGCTCCGGCGGATCCGAGATGGTCGCCATTTAGTTCTCCCCGGACGCTTCCGTCACCGAAGGATACCGCGGTGGTTGCTCCACCGTCTGTCCTGCCGGAAGCGCGCTTTCGTATTATGAAGGCGAAATCGTCTTGATAGCTGGAAAGGGGCGCAGGTTGTCCCTGCGCCCCTCGCCAAGTCCGGTATTAGCGGAAGGGCGGGCTGTAGAGCAGGCCGCCTTCGGTCCACTGCGCGTTCAGGCCGCGCGACAGGCCGATCGGGGTGGCTTCGCCGATGTTCTTCTCGAAGATCTCGCCGTAGTTGCCGCCCGCCATGATGGCGCGCTTGGCCCATTCGGCGTCGAGGCCGAGCATCGCGCCCAGTTCACCCTCGGTGCCGAGCAGACGGTTGATCTCGGGGTTGTTCGTCGGTGCCGAGGACAGCTCCGCGATGTTGGCCGAGGTCACGCCGTATTCTTCGGCCGCGATCAGCGCGTTGAGAGTCCAGCGGGCGATGTCGCCCCACTCGCTGTCGCCGTGGCGAACGAGCGGACCGAGCGGCTCTTTCGAGATGATTTCCGGCAGGATCACGTGATCCGACGGGTTCTCGAAAGTGGCGCGGGTGGCGGCGAGGCCCGACGCGTCGGTCGTGTAGACGTCACAGGCGCCGGCAAGGTACTGCTGCTGCGCTTCGGCGTTGGTCTCGATCGGAACCGGCTCGTAGCTGATGTTGTTGGCGCGGAAGAAGTCCGCGAGGTTCAGCTCGGTGGTGGTGCCGGTCTGGATGCAGACGGTGGCGCCATCGAGTTCCTTGGCCGAGGCCACACCCAGCGACTTCGGAGCGATGAAGCCCTGGCCGTCGTAGTAGTTCACGCCAATGAATTCGAACTTCAGGTCGACGTCGCGCGAGAAGGTCCAGGTGGTGTTGCGGGCCAGCACGTCGATCTCGCCGGACGCCAGCGCGGTGAAGCGGGTCTGGCCGGTGGTCTGCGTGAAGGCAACCTTCATCGGATCGCCAAGGACCGCTGCGGCGAGCGCACGGCAATATGCCACGTCAAAGCCCTGCCACACGTTGTTTGCATCGGGCGCCGAGAAACCGGCGAGGCCCGTGGACACACCGCACTTCAGCTCCCCCCGCGCTTTCACGTCGTCCAGGGTCGCGGCGCCGGCTGCACCGGCCGCGAGTGCGGCGACGGTCAGAGCGCCGAGAGTTACGGTCTTTTTCATGTTAACCTCTTCCTGTTGTCCGGCCCTCTTGAGCCGGTTCCTTGATCCTTGCTGGATCGGCTTATTAGCCAGGGGCTCCCTCCCTGTGCTGAGGGGAGTTTGGGAGGAAAGTTTTGGCTAGGTCAAGCCGCTCCGGCGCGAAAAGGGCATGCAAATGCCCGGATCTTACGCAAGGATCCCTTGAGAGGTTTGAGATTAGGCAGCTTGGCAGAGGGCAAAAAACCGGTGCGCGTGCAGGAATGCCAGGCGTTTGATTTCCGCCGCTTGCTGCGCTTCCTCGTCCTCTCCCCAAAGCTCTTCCTGGAAGGTTTCGTCGAGACGCGACAGTGCCCAGAGTTCCTCGGCATCGTGCTCGCTTCGAGTGGCTGCAAAACCAAGCACCAGCGAGCCGGTCAGCGCAACAAGGTCGTGGAAAGCTGCCAGCTCGAACGGACTGAACGCGTGGGTGCGCTCCGCAAGAAGGCGCAGCGCCGCCTCGGGCTGCGCGGCATGCATGATCCCGGCGCGCGGCTCGAGCCGCGCTCCCATCTCGCGCGCCGCCCAGTCGAGCAGCGGATCCCAGCGTTCGGCCTGCCGCGCGACCAGCTCCGCCGGGCTCTCGGCGCGGTAGCACAGCAGATCGCTGTCGCCGTATTCCGCCAGCATGTCGGCCACCTCGGGGTGCTGCGGCGCGACCTTGTCGATGGCGCTGTTGGCGGTGCGGGTAAAGGGCATGGTGCGCGGGTCGATCTTTTCGTCCTGCGCGCGCCATTCCTCGGCCATGGCCTCGGCGATCCCCCGGCTCGGCACCACCAGCGGCGCCTTGCCCGGCGTGCGCAGCGGGCGCCCGTCGAGATGTACGATGTAACCGCCCTCGGCCGTTTCGACCGTGGCGTCCTTGTAGAAGCGGCGGGGGGCCCATTCGCTCATGCGGCTTGGCTCCAGAGTTGGTCCAGCAGCGCCGGAAGCGCGCGGATGTCGTCGATGATGGTGCGCGCGGACGCAAGCCGCGCGCGGTCGTGATAGCCCCAGCTGACACCGATCCCGTGGACCCCGGCGTCGCGCGCCATGTCCATGTCGAAGCTGGTATCGCCCAGCATGACCGCCTGATGCGGCGCGACGCCGGCCTCGGCCAGTGCCGCCTCGATCATCTCGGGATGCGGCTTCGAGGGATGATCGTCGGCGCATTGCTGGGTGACGAAGAGCCGGCGGATGCGATGCGCGTCGACCAGCCGGTCGAGCCCGCGGCGCGACTTGCCGGTGGCGATGCCGAGCAGCCACTCGGGTCGGGCGTGCAGCGCGTCCAGCACCTCGCGGACGTGCGGGTAGAGCGGCGAGCTGGCCTCGGTGCCATTCTCGGTTCGCAGGCGCATGTAGGAGGCCTTGTAGCCCTCGACCATGGCCTCGAGGGTGGCGGCATCGACGCCCGGGGCGAGCCGCGCCACGGCCAGAGGCAGCGACAGCCCCACGATGCCGAGGATCTCTTCGCGGCTCGGAGCCTCCATGCCGACCCCGGCAAAGGCCCCGCGCATCGACGCGAGAATATCCGCCTGGCTGTCGACCAACGTGCCATCGACGTCGAAGATGATCAGCTTCAGATCCATGGCGCCCGCCTCCTCAGTGCAGCTCTTCGAAGGGATCGTCCGCGGCGAGATCCTCGGTCCAGCCGAAGGTCTCCCAGCTCTGTGCCATGTGGTCTGGCAGCGGCGCGGTGACGGTCATCGGTTTCTTGGTGACCGGATGCAGGAAGGTCATCGAGCGCGCGTGCAGGTGCAGCTTCTTCGAGATGATGCCGCCGAGCTGCGCGCCCCAGCCGTCGCCAAGGTTCTCCTGCCCCGAGCCGCCGTATTTGCCGTCGCCGATGATCGGATGTCCGATCTCGGCCATATGCGCGCGCAGCTGGTGCGTGCGGCCCGTCACGGGCTCCATCGCCACCCAGCTCGCCCGCCCGGCAACCCGGTAGAGCGTGGCATAAAGCGTATGCGCGCGCTTGGCGCCGGGGGTGCTGTCGATGTCGCGCGGGTGGATCGCGCGCATCTTCTCGCCCTCGCCCGAGGCGCCATGGCCGCCGGCCTTCACCAGCCCATACTTGATCTCGCCGAGGTAGGGCGTCGGCACCCCGGCCACCAGCCCCCAATAGATCTTGCGGGTTTCCTTGTGGCGGATCGCGGCGGTAAGCGCCTGCGCCATCTCGCGGGTGCGCGCCAGCAGCAGCACGCCCGAGGTGTCCTTGTCGAGCCGGTGGACCAGTCGCGGCTTCTCGTCGTTGCCGAACTTCAGCGCCTCCGACAGCCCATCGATGTGGCGGGTCTGCTTGGAGCCGCCCTGCGTCGGCATGCCCGGCGGCTTGTTGAGCGCGATGATGTGATCGTCCTTCCAGAGCACGCAGGACTGGATCAGCTTGGTGTCTGCATCCGAGACCTTGGACTTCGGCGTCGCTGCGAGCTTGGTCATCTCCTCGGGCTCCGGCAGCGGCGGAATGCGCACCTGGTTGCCCACCGCGAGGCGCGTCGAGGCTTTCACCCGACCGCCATCAACCCGGATCTCGCCCTTGCGGCACATCTTTTCAATGCGGCCCTGCGGGACGTGCGGGAAATGCCGCTTCATCCAGCGGTCGAGGCGCTGATCGCCGTCGCCCGGACCCACGGTGACTGTCTGAACGCGGCTCATGCGAAGAAACTCCGAGTGACCAGCAGCCCCGCGAAGAGTGCTGCCAGCGAGACGGCCACCGAGGCCGCCACGTAAAGGCCCGCCTGCGCGACATCCCCGCGCTCGTAGAGCGTGGCGAAATCCAGCGAGAAGGCCGAGAAGGTTGTGAAACCGCCCAGCACGCCGGTCATCAGGAACGGCGCGAAGCGGTTGGAGGTATTGGCGAGGATCACCACGAGGGCCCCCATGGCAAAGGAGCCGAGGATGTTCACCGTCAGCGTCCCCCACGGGAATCCCCTTCCGAGCAGCCGCGTCATGGCGAGGCCGGTCAGATAGCGCCCGCTGGCGCCAAGCGCTCCCCCGAGCGCAACTTGTAAGACCGTGAGGATCATCCGCGGGACATGTGCGAGGGGGCGCGGAATGTCAAGATTTTCGGGGGTTCGGAGCCAATGCTGCGGCGCATGGCCGCCATGTGCGCGCGTCCGGCACGCGCCGCGCCGAGAGAGCGCTCTGGCCACGCCGCGACTGCCCCGGGATATTTCCGCCTAGGAGAAGCTCAAGGGGACCGCTCCCTCCGCAGCTTCGCAAAATACTCCAGGCGCTTCTTCAGGTCGCGCTCGAAGCCGCGCTCGACCGGGGTGTAATAGCTGTCTCTGCCGATCTCCTCGGGGAAGTAGTCCTGGCCGGAAAAGCCGTCCTCGGCATCGTGGTCATAGGCGTAGCCGCTGCCGTAGCCCTGTTCCTTCATCAGCTTTGTCGGGGCGTTGAGGATGTGCTTGGGCGGCGGCAGCGAGCCGGTCTTCTTCGCAGCGGCGCGAGCGGCCTTGTAGGCCACGTAGGTGGCGTTCGATTTCGGCGCCAGCGCGAGGTAGACCAGCGCCTTCGCCAGCGCCAGCTCGCCCTCAGGAGAGCCGAGCCGCTCGTAGGTCTGCCAGGCCTGCAGGCAGATCGCCTGCGCCTGTGGGTCGGCAAGCCCGATGTCCTCGACCGACATGCGGGTGATGCGCCGAGCGAGGAAGCGCGGGTCCTCCCCGGCCTCGAGCATCCGGGCGAACCAGTAGAGCGTGGCATCGGGGTCCGAGCCGCGCACCGATTTGTGCAGCGCCGAGATCAGGTTGTAATGCCCGTCGCCGGACTTGTCGTATTGCGCGGCGCGGCGCATGAGCCGGGTCGAAAGCGCCTCTGTGGAGAGCACGCCCTCGACAGTCCAGGCCGCGATCTGTTCGACCAGGTTGAGCAGCGCGCGACCGTCGCCGTCAGCCATTTCCAACAGCGCCGCGCGGGCGGCCCCGTCGAGCGGCAGGGGGCGGCCCAACTCCTGCTCGGCGCGCTGTGCGAGACGCTCGAGATCGTCCCGCGAGAGTCGCTCCAGCACCAGCACCTGCGCGCGCGACAGCAGCGCCGCGTTGAGCTCGAAGCTTGGGTTCTCGGTGGTGGCGCCGACAAGGAGGATCGTGCCGTCCTCCATATGCGGCAGAAAACCGTCCTGCTGCGCCTTGTTGAACCGGTGGATCTCGTCGACGAAGAGCAGCGTGCCCTGGCCGTTGCGGTGGCGGATACGGGCGGCCTCGAAGACCTTCCTCAGCTCGGGCACGCCGGTGAAGATGGCGCTGATCTGGACGAAATGCAGGTCGGTGGCATCCGCCAGCAGCCGCGCGATCGTGGTCTTGCCGACTCCGGGCGGACCCCAGAAGATCAGGCTCGAGAGCGCGCCCGAGGCGAGCATGATGCCGAGAGGCGCCTCGGGACCAAGGACATGCGCTTGGCCGATCACCTCGCCGAGCGCCGTCGGACGCAGCCGATCCGCCAGCGGGCGGGGACCGCTCCGCTCGGGCTCGGGGCGACTGCCCGGGGGGGCGTCGAAGAGATCGGCCACGCGCGGTGCCCTCAGACGCGGAAGCGCAGCGAGATGCGGCCATTGCCGCGCTGCGCATCAATCTGGACGCGTGGGACGGCGCTCTTCAGCAGCCCGTCGACGTCGCCCGGCAGTTCGATGCCGTGACCGTTGACCGCGCGCAGCAGGTCCCCCCGCTGCAGGCCGATCCGCGCGCCCCAGGGGCCGGGATCGACCACCACCACGCCTTCACCGCCCGACAGAGGCAGGCCGAGTTCGGTCTGCACCGCCGGGTTCACACGCGCCAACGTGAGGCCGGGCAGCACCGCGCGCTCGTCCAGCGTCACGCGCTGCTGCGGCGGATCGTCGGGGGCGGCGATCATCGCGACCTTGGCCTGCTGCTGCGTACCGTCGTGCAGATAGGTGACCTCTGCCTCGTGGCCGAGCCCGGTGACCGACATGCGGTAGAGCATCTCGGCGGGGGTGTTCACCCCCTGACCATCCACCGCCAGCACCACATCGCCAACGTCCATCCCGGCCTGCGCGAAGGGGCTGGCCTCGTGCAGCTCAGAGACCAGCACGCCGCCGGGCAGCCCCATGCCGAGGCTCTGCGAAAGGTCTGCGTCGACGCTCTGCCCGCTCATCCCCGCCCAAGGCCGCTCGAAGGACGTCTTGCCCGCCTCGGCCTGCTCGACGAACTGCTTCACCAGCGCCGAGGGGATGGCGAAGCCGATGCCGTTGGAGCCGCCCGAGCGGGTGAGGATCGAGGTGTTCACGCCAATGAGCTGGCCCTTGACGTCGATCAGCGCGCCGCCGGAGTTGCCCGGGTTGATCGGCGCGTCGGTCTGGATGAAATAGCCGCGGGCATTGCCGGTCGCGGTGCCCGACCGCGCGAGCCCCGAGACGATCCCCGAGCTCACGGTCTGCCCGACGCCGAAGGGGTTGCCGATCGCCAGCGCCAGCTCGCCCACCTCCACGGTGTCGCTGTCGCGCAGCGGCAGGAAAGGCATGCCCTTGGCGCCGTCGAGCTTGAGGATGGCGAGATCGGCCTCCTCGCCCGCCAAGAGCACCTCGGCGTCGTATTCGGCACCATTGTTGAGCACCACGCGAATGTCGGTGGCCTGGCCGACCACGTGGTAGTTCGACACGACGATGCCGTCTTCGGACAGGATCACCCCCGAGCCGAGCGAGTTCTGCACCCGCGGGCGGCCGCGGAAGTCTTGGAAAAGGTTCCCGAAAAGCGGATCTCCTGCAAACGGACTGCGGGCCTCGACCACGCGGCTGGCGTAGATGTTCACCACCGCGGGGGTGGCCTGTTTCACCAGTGGTACGAAGGAGAGGGAAATCTCCGCCTGGCTCTGCGGAACCTGGGTCTCGGCAAGGGCCGGGGCTGCGGTGACGGCGATGGCAAGTGCGGGAATGATCAGGATGTTTCGGAGCATTGTGCGGTCCTCCAGTGCCCTTGGATATGTCGAGGCAAGGGCGCGATTGCAAGTCACGGGCCAGTGCGCTTTGCGTGCGCATTTCGTGCACATGCCGCCGCCCTCCCCGCCGCGGAGGCTGGAAAAGCCCCGCGCGCCGTGCCAGAAGCCGCCGCGTCAGACATTGGAGTGCTCCTCATGCAGATCGTCTCGCTCATCGCCCGCCCCGGCACATTGGACACCGCGCTGGTCGAGAGCCTGCGCAACGCCTTCGGCGGCGGTCCGGTCACCGTGCTCTCGGACGGTGAGGCGGCGGAATTCCCGGTCGAGGCAATGCCCGGCAATTTCGGGGAGGTGCGCAGCTCGCTTACCGCGCAAGCCGACGTCAACATCCTGCCCGCCGAGGGGCGCCGCAAGAAGATGCTGCTGGCGGACATGGACAGTACGATGATCCAGCAGGAATGCATCGACGAGCTGGCCGAGGAAGCCGGAGTCGGCGCGCATGTGAAAGAGATCACCGCCCGCGCGATGAACGGCGAGCTCGACTTCGAGGGCGCGCTGACCGAGCGCGTGGCGCTGCTCAAGGGCCTGCCGGAGAGTGTGATCGGCAAGGTGCTCGAGACCCGCATCACGCTGATGCCGGGCGGGCCCGAGCTGGTCGCGACAATGAAGGCGAATGGCGCCTATGCCGCGCTGGTATCGGGCGGCTTCACCGCCTTCACCGCGCGCGTTGCCGAGAGGATCGGCTTCGACGAGAACCGCGCCAACAAGCTGCTGGTGGAAGACGGCAAGCTGACGGGCGTGCCGGCGCAGCCGATCCTGGGGCGCGAGGCCAAGGTGCAGGCGCTGGAGGAGATCAGCGCGCGGCTCGGCATCTCCGAGGCAGACGTGCTGGCGGTGGGCGACGGGGCGAATGACCTGGGCATGCTCGGCCGTGCCGGCTTCGGCGTCGCGTTGCATGCGAAGCCCTCGGTTCAGGCGGAGTGCGACCTGCGGGTGAACCTCGGCGATCTGACGGCGCTGCTGTTCCTGCAGGGCTATGCCCGCAGCGATTTCGAGGGCTGAACGGACGGCGGTTGGGAAAGGAGCAAGGAGGGATCAGACCCTCTTGGCCTTCCGCCTATTCACCCCGGCGCGATTGCAAAGAGAAGAAGGGGCGCTCTTGGCGCCCCTTATCCTTTCATGCGGCAAAGAGCGTGTCGAGGGGACGGACCTCGCCGGTCACCAGCCCGTCGAAGTTGCACAGCTCGGGGTTGAGAAAACGGTGCACGTCGGGATGCGCCGGATCCGCGACGCCAAGCCGCACCAGAAGCGAGGCCATGACGCATTCCGCCGCGCGGGTTGCGCCGTCGAGAATCTTCACCGCGACGCCGAGGCCACGCTGCGGCAGGATCGCGACGAAATACCCCTCGGCGCCGGTCTTGATGGCAACCGGCTCGAGCGCGGCGCGCATCAGCAGCGTGCAGGCGCGGCCCTCGCCGGCGACGAGATCGGGATAGGTGTAGATCGACTCGACCAGCTGCGCCCCGGCGCGGCTGAGACCGTCGTAGCGGTGATGCGCGCCGGCGAACCAGGCCATGGCCCGCGCCATGCCAAGCATCGAGGTGGCAAGGTTTGGCGCCGAGCAGCCGTCGATGCCGTAGCAGGGGCTGACCTCGTCGGTGACGGTCTCGAAGGCGTCGCGCACTGCAAGTTGCACCGGGTGTTCGGGAAGAACGTAGTCCGGGCCCGCACCGAGATACTGGCTCAACGTCAGGAAGCCGGCGTGTTTGCCCGAGCA